>JBKOVT010000371.1:0-5042 GCA_046724035.1 Pseudomonadota bacterium
GAGCCGTGCGTCAGGTTCGGGATCCGCATCAGTCCGAAGATCAGCGCGAACCCGGCCGACAACAGGAACAACAGCCCGCCAAAGGCGATGCTGTTGGCGGCCAGGAGCAGCGAGATATTCATCGGAGGCGCGTTCCGGCGATGACTCTCATCGAGATTGCTTCGCTTCGCTCGCAATGACGCCAATTAGCTGTCATTGCGAGGAGCGCAGCGACGAAGCAATCTCGATGTTTGTCAGCTCTTTAGCGGCGGGTAGTCGCGCGAGTAGACCGGCTGCGCCAGAAACCATTTCTCGTCATAGGTCCAGAACTGGCTGACATCGGGATAGGTCTTGATCGTCGTGTTGACCAGCTTCCCATTCTTCTTCTCGCAGCGGCGGATGTAGATGTTGCCGATGACGTTTCCGAAATGGTCGAAATGGAAGGGACCGCGCGGGCTGTCGGTGAGCGACACTGCGCGCAAGGCCTCGATCAGCTTGTCCCTGTCATCGGTCTTGCCGCCGGTTTTTTCGAGCGCCGCCTCGGCGACCATGCCGTCGATATACATGCCGGCAGCGTAGAGGCCCGGGGTGTTGCCGGTGTCTCGAATCATCTCCTCGACAAATTTCTTATTGATCGGCGAGTCGAGGTCGGAGGTGTAGGCCGAGGCGGTAATCAACCCGATCGCCTCATCGCCAAAACTTTTCAGCAGCGCGTCGTCGCACGCCGGCCCGCCGCCGAGCACCGGCAGCGTCAACCCGGCATCTTTATACTGCTTCATGAATTTGAGCGGGTTGGAGCCGGCAAAACCTTGCACGACGACATCGACCCCGCTGAGCTGCGCCAGATAGGGCGAGTAGTCCGGCGTCACGATTGGCGGCCACAGCTTTTTGACGATCTTTCCGCCATTATCTTCGAAGACCCGCTGAAACCCGGCCATCTGCTCGTAGCCGAAGGCGAAATCCTCGGAGATCGTGATCGCGGTCTTGTATTTGAGCTCCTTCGCGGCGTAGTCGGCGAGCGGGTGCATGTTCTGCGACGAGGTGGCGGAAGCGCGGACAAAATAGGGGTTCGGCTTGCGCTGAGTCATGTCCTCGGCAGCGGCGAGGCTCAGGATCGGCACCTTCTGCGCCGCGACGTAGTCGGTGATGGCCAGGAGCTCGAAGGCGGCGAGCGGGCCGAAGATCATGTCGACCCCGTCGCGCTCGATCAGCTCTTGTGCTTTCGTTTTGGTGCCCGCCGGATTGCCGCCGGTATCCCCGATCACCAGCTCGACCTTGCGGCCGGCCATCGTCGAGTTGCGGTCCTTGAGGAACAGGTTCGTGCCCTGCTCCATCTGGATGCCGCCCTGCGCCAGCGGCCCGGTCTTGACGGTCAGGAGCCCGATTTTGACGGGCTTGTTCTGGGCGATCGCCGGCATTGGCAGGTTCGCCGCCATCGCCGCTCCGGCCACGCCTTTCAGCAAATGCCGTCGTGTGATCCTCGAAGCCATCCTCGCCTTCCTCCCGAACGGGTTTCTTTGCGGCGGCGCACGCTAAGGCGTTGCGCGCGGCCCGTCGAGCCGCAACTTGGTGCGGCAAAAGGCGCAGCCGTGGCGGGCTACTCGCCCATCTGCAAGAGGGCGCCGCGGTGACGGGCA
Organism: Pseudomonadota bacterium; assembly: GCA_046724035.1. Taxonomy (GTDB): domain Bacteria; phylum Pseudomonadota; class Alphaproteobacteria; order ATCC43930; family CGMCC-115725; genus DATARH01. The sequence goes on from JBKOVT010000371.1 coordinate 1,617, forward strand.
TCGCGGAAGGCGATAAAGAAGATCGCCGCCCCAATCGCAATATAGACGAGATCGAGCGCGACCGCCTCGAGGAAGAAATCGGTGCGAAAATCGCCCTGAAACAACACCGCCCGCATCCCCTCGAACACATAGGTTGAAGGAAGCGCCCAGCACACCGGCTGCAGCCAGCCGGGCAGCGTCGTCACGGGATAGTAGACGCAGCTCAAGGGCGCGATCGCGAAGATAACCGTCCAGGCCAGGCTTTCGGCGCCCATGCCGTGGCGCAGGATGGCGCCGCAGATCGCCAGCCCGAGCCCCCAGCCCATCGCCGCCAATACCGCGACGAACGCGACAAGCGGCAGCCCCATCGCAAAGATCGAGTAGTGGTAGAGCGGGATCGCCAGTAACGCCGCCGGGACGACGCCGATCGTCACGCGGATGACGCTCATCGCGAGCAGCGACAGGAGCCACTCATAGGGGCGCAGCGGCGTCACAAACAGCTGCCCCAAATTGCGCGCCCACATTTCCTCGAGAAACGAGATCGACAGGCCGAGCTGGGAGCGGAACAGGAGATCCCATAGCATGACCGCCGCGAGAAGCACGCCAAACGCGCGCGCGACGTAGCTGCTGTTCTGATAGAGGAATTGGCTCATAAACCCCCAGATCAGCATCTGCAGGGTCGGCCAGTACAATAGCTCCAGCGTCCGCGGCCAGGAGCTGCGCAGGATATAGAGATAGCGCAACAGCATTGCCCAGATGCGGGCCGGCGAAAAATGCGTCTCGCCCATATGGCGGATTACGCGGTGCGAGCGCGCCCTCATTGCGCCGCCTCCAGCTCGGGGCGGGCGCGGGCGATATGCAAAAACACCTCCTCAAGATTGGTGCGGCCGTAGCGGTCGATCAGTGCCTCGGGGCTGCCGCGGTCGACGATGCGGCCGGCCTTCATCATTAAAACGTCCGAGCAGAGCCGCTCGACCTCGGCCATATTGTGAGAGGCCAGCATGATCGTCGCGCCGGTGCGGGCGCGATATCCTTCGAGATAGCCGCGCACCCAGTCGCCCGTATCGGGGTCGAGCGAGACGGTCGGCTCGTCGAGCAGCAAAAGCTCCGGCTCGTTCAGCAAGGCCTTGGCGAGCGCGACCCGGGTCTTCTGACCGGCCGACAATTTGCCGGCGGGCCGGTTCAGCAAAGGCTCGATCTGCAGGTCCTGCGCCAAGGCGGCAATGCGGTCCTCGCGCCGTGGCACCCCATAGAGCCGGGCATAGATCGTCAGGTTCTGGCGCACCGTCAGACGATGCGGCAGGTCGACATAGGGGGTCGAAAAATTGATCCGCGGCAGCACGCGATAACGGTGCCGCAGGACATCCTCGCCAAAGATCCGCACCGAGCCCGAACTCGGCAGCAACAGACCCAAGAGGATCGCCAGCGTCGTCGTCTTGCCGGCGCCGTTGCCGCCGAGGAGCGCCGTCGTGACGCCGCGCCCGACGGCAAAGCTGATCCCGTCTACCGCCAGCGTGCTGCCGTAGCGCTTGACCAGGTTATCGACGAGGATGACGGGTTCGGGCATCGCCCCTATATGGCCCGGCGCGGGCGGGCGGGCTACTGACGAAACCGCATGGCGTTCCTGTTCCATAGCTGAAAGAACACGATGCGTTGCTAGACTGCTCGCCGCGTTTGCGCTCGGATGGCCGGCTTCGGCCGCGCTGGCCATCTATCGTCCAAGCAGCCCTGTGCATCAGCCGGAGGAGGACACCGGTGAATTCACCAAACCGGATGACGCCGCCGGAGCCCCGACCCGCCTTCGACCGGATCAGCCTGCGCCGCCTTGTCCGGATCCGCTGGGTCGCGGTGGCCGGCCAGGCGCTGGCGCTCCTCGTCGTCCACAATGTCCTCGATTTCCCGCTGCCGCTGTTACCGACCTTTGGCGTCGTCGCCTGCTCGGCTGCGCTGAACCTGTTCTTCGCCTTTCAACACCGTGCCGCGACCCGGCTCGGCGAGGAGCAGGCGGCGTTCTTTCTCGGCTACGACCTGCTGCAGCTCGGGCTGTTGCTGTACCTGACGGGCGGGCTCGAAAACCCGTTCGCGATCCTGATCCTGGCGCCGGTCACCGTCGCCGCGACGATCCTGTCGCGGCCCCCGGTCATCGCGCTGGCGATCTTCGCCGTCGCGATCATCACCGCGCTGGCATTGTGGCACGTGCCGCTGCCCTGGCGCGGCCCGCCGCCTGAGTTTCCGCCGCAGCTCGTGCTCGGCATCTGGACCGCGCTCGTCGTCGCGACCGTGTTTATCAGCTCCTACACCTGGAGCGTCGCCGCCGAAGCGCGCCGACTGCGCGATGCGGTCGCGGCGACCCAGCTCGCGCTGGCGCGCGAGCAGCGGGTCTCGGCGGTCGGCGGGCTCGCGGCCGCAGCCGCACACGAGCTCGGCAGCCCGCTCGCGACGATCGCCGTGGTCGCCAAGGAGCTGGCGCGCGAATTGCCGCCCGACTCGCCGCATCTGGAAGACGCGAGATTGCTCCTGTCGCAAAGCGAGCGTTGCCGGCAGATCCTCGCCGAATTGACGCAGCAACCGGCGGAGGACAGCGCTTCTCCTTACGAGCGGCTGCCTATCTCGGCCCTGGTCGAGGCGGCGGGCGAACTCTATCACGACCCGCGCGTCCGACTGATCTTCGCGACGACCGGCGCGCCGCCGCAGGCCGAGCCGCTGGTCCGGCGCAGCCCAGAGATCATGCACGGGCTCAACAACCTCATCCAAAACGCCGTGCAGTTCGCCCGACGCGAGGTCAGCGTGACGATCTTCTGGGACGCAACGACGGTCACCGTCGAGGTCGCCGATGACGGGCCCGGCTTTCCCGCCCATCTGCTCGGCAGGCTGGGCGAGCCTTATCTCTCGACCCGCGCCGGCGAGGCCAGCCATATGGGGCTCGGCATCTTCATCGCGCAGAGCCTCTTGGAGCGCAGCGGCGCCGACTTGACCTTCGACAATCTCGTCGAGGGCGGCGCGCATGTTGTCATTTCCTGGAACCGTGCCAATCTGGAGGCAGAAACGCGATCGAATGTCGCAGCCGAAAATGCCGCGGGCGGCTAGGCTGCAGAAAACAGACAGGCCGCCAGGCTGCTGAAACGAGAAAAGAGAGCTACCCCCGATGAACACGACCGACCGGACCCGGCCCGCGGGTTCAGATACCATTGAGGCCGCGCCCCTCCGCGGCCTGTCCGAAAGCGACCGCACGCTCCTGATCGTCGATGATGATGCGCCGCTCTGCCAACGGCTGGCGCGGGCCATGGAGCGGCGCGGCTTTGTCGTCTCGACAGCCGAAAGCGTCTCCGCCGGAACCACCGCGGCGACGGCGCAAGCCCCCGCCTTTGCCGTCGTCGATCTGCGGCTTGGCGACGGCAGCGGTCTCGATGTCGTCAGCGCCGTCAGGACCGCGCGTCCCGGCGCGCG
>JBKOVT010000276.1:0-10841 GCA_046724035.1 Pseudomonadota bacterium
CCGCAACAATTCGGTGCGTGAGGCGCGCGTATAGACGACGGCGCCGCCCATGAAATAGGCCGAGGCGCCGCCGACGGCCAACAATGCCGCCGATATCAGGCCCGCCGTCGAGGATTCGGCGACCGACACCGTCTCGCCGCGCGCCTTCAGAATGGCGCCGATACGTTCCGCCTGCGGCAACAGTTCCTGTATCATCCCCGGGCCCTCCTCTGGTGCCGGCCTGACCTTCTCAGGTCGGAACGCCTCTTTGCAAGGCCCGACGCATTCAGGAGCCGCGCCGATGAGTTACGAGACCATTCTATACGAGGAAGACGGGCCGGTCGGCACCTTGAGCCTGAACCGCCCCGATGACGGTAATATGTTCACCCCCGTCATGTGCCACGAGGTGCGCGATTGCATCGACGCGATCCGGCGCGAGACCCGCACCCGCGTGCTCGTCATCACCGGCGCCGGCGACCGCTTTTTCTGCATCGGCGGCCGCAAGGAGGGGATGGAGGACACCCGTCTTTACGCCGGCGTCTTGCCGACCCTCGACATGTACGAGGCGATCGAACGCCTGCAGAAGCCGGTCATCGCCTCCGTTAACGGCTATGCGGTCGGTGGGGGCAATGTGCTGCAGGTCATGTGCGACATTACGATCGCAAAGGAGAGCGCGATCTTCCGCCAGGTCGGGCCGATGATGGGGAGCTTCGACGCCGGCTTTGGCACTTGGTATCTCGAAGACCTCGTCGGCAAGAAAAAGGCGAAGGAGATCTGGTTCCGCAACCCGCGCCTCTCGGCGCGCGAGGCGTTGGAGCTCGGCATGATCAACACGGTCGTGCCGGACGATCGCCTGAAACAGGCGACGCGCGAGATGGCGCTCGAAATCGCCGAGCGCGGCGCCTTTGCACTGGCTTCGATCAAGACCGCGTTCAGCGCCCGTCACGGCGGGGTCGGCGGCCTCGCCCGCCTCGCGCACGATCTGTTGCTGCGCCAGTACCTCGACAGCGACGAGTCGCACGAATTGGGCGCCGCCTTCGCGGCGCGCCGCAAACCCGACCCCGACAAATTCGGCCATTGAGCCTGGCATTCGCCGAAGATGAGTGAAGCGGCGGCAAGTCCTGAGGACCGTTTTTCGCTTCGCCCGATATTGCTCCCCATTGCGGTCGTACTGCCGATGGGCGTCGTCTATTCGTTCTGGCCGGCCTTCGCGTTTTTTCTCCTTCGCCCGCTATGGCTAATATTGGTGCTCGGATGGTTGATCTGGGCCATTTGGCGTATCGTCGGAGCGGCAAGGCGTCGCGGATGGCGGAGCGTGCTGTCGCTTGCTTTTGTGCTGGTGCTCGCGCTGCCGGCTGGGTCGTATCTGAACGGGCCGGTTATTGGCGATTACGTTCACCTCCTCCTGCTGTTACCGCGCAAAGATCGATGCTTCGCGGGACCACGCCAACAAACCGCTTGAGTTCTATTGGGGCGCTGACGGGCTATCGATTGCCGGCGACATGAGGTGGTTGGTTTACGACCCGACCGGCAAGATTTTGGGAGAGGCACAGCATAATGACGGAAATGGCATTGACACCGAAATCAAGCACCTGATTGGCAATTTCTATGTACGACATCAGAGTTGGTAGATCGGCCCCATGACCAACACGCTGCTGACATTGCACGACCCGGAGGCGGCGCGGCATTATTACGCCGAGGGGTTGTGGCGCGCTGACACGCTCTACACGCTCTTAGCGCAGCATGCGGCGCGGCGGCCCGACGCCTTCGCATTGCGCGACAGCCGGCGTCGGCTCACCTGGGCGGAATTGCTCGCGCTCGTCGATGCGGTCGCGGCCGATCTCGATGCGGCCGGTCTCAAGCGCGGCGAGCGGGTCGCGGTCTGGCTGCCGAACCGAGTCGAGGCCGTCGCGGTGCAGCTCGCCTGCTCGCGCCAGGGCTATGTCTGCAACCCGTCGCTCCACCGCAACTACACCGTCGCCGAGATCGTCGAGCTGTTGACCCGCACGCGCGCCGCGGCGTTGTTTGCGCAGCCCGGTTACGGCGCCGATGCGCATCGCGCCGATATCTTCGAAGCCGTCGCAGAATTGCCGAATTTACGCCGCGTGAGCACGCTCGGCGACGGCCCGGCGAACGCGACACCGTTTCCGTCGGCCCGATCATCGCGCCCGCTTCCACCTGTCGATACCAACCCGGACAAGGTGACCTATCTCGCCTTCACCTCGGGCACGACCGGCACGCCAAAGGGCGTCATGCATTCCGACAACACCTTGCTCGCCAACGCCCGCGCGATGGTCGAGGACTGGCATCACGACGAGCGCACGATCCTCTTATCGCTGAGCCCCTTGTCGCACCACATCGCCGCCGTCGCGATCGCACAGGCGCTCGCCGCCGGCATGGAACTCGTCGTCAACGACCCGCCTCCAAAAGGGAGGAATGGCGCCACGACACCGCTCGACTGGATCATCGAGACCGGCGCCAGCTACGTCATGGGCGTGCCGACGCATGCGATGGACATTCTCGCCGAGCTGCGCCGGCGCGGTCTCGACAGGCTCGGGGCCGTAAAGACGTTCTACATGGCCGGCGCGCCGATCCCGCGCGAGGTCGCGCAGTCCTTCCTGGATCGCGACGTCACCCCGCAAAACGTCTACGGCATGAGCGAGAACAGCTCGCACCAATACACGCTGCCGAGCGACGACCCCGAAACGATCGTCGCGACCTGCGGCAAATCCTGCCGCGCCTATGAGATCCGGCTGTTCGATCAGGAGAACCCCGATATCCAAATGCCCCCCGGCGAGATCGGCGAGATCGGCGGCCGCGGCGCCTGCCTCATGCTCGGCTATTTCGACAACCAGCAGGCGACCGAGGAGTCGTTCAACCGCGGCGGTTGGTTCCTCTCGGGCGATCTTGGCCGCTTCGACCGGAACGGCAACCTCGAAATCGTCGGCCGCAAGAAAGACCTCATCATCCGGGGCGGCCACAACATCCACCCGGCGAAGATCGAGGATCTGGCAATGCGCCACCCGGCGGTCGCGCGCTGCGCCGCCTTCGCGGTCGCCGACGAACGGCTCGGCGAAAAGGTGTGCCTGTCGGTCATCTTTCACGAGGGCGCCGGCGCCGAGGCCGATGAATTGCTGCGGCACCTCTACGGGGCCGGGCTGTCACGCTACGACATGCCGGAGTATTTCATCGCGCTGCGCGAATACCCGCTGACCGCCAGCGGCAAGATCCTGAAACGCGAGCTCGTCGAGTGGGCCAGATCCGGCCGTGTCCGGCCTATCCCGGTGCGCTGGACCGACCCCGAGCGGAAATAGGAGTACCTGCCTGATGGCGATTCATCTGAGCCACCATGACGAGATCGCGCTGATCACCTTGGACCGGCCCGAGGCGCTGAACGCGCTCAGCTTCGGGCAATTGCACGACCTCAACCGCATCCTCGATTCGATCGCCGACAGCCCGGCGCGCGCCCTCCTCGTCACTGGCGCGGGCGACCGCGCCTTCTCGGCCGGCGCCGACATCAAGGAGCTGATGGGGCGCAGCCTCGTCGAGCAGCGCGCCGGCGCGCTGCTCGGCCAGTCCGTGCTCGCCAAGCTCGACCAGCTGTCAATGCCCTCGGTCGCGCTGATCAACGGCTATGCCTTTGGCGGCGGGCTCGAGCTGGCGCTCGCCTGCACCTTCCGCCTCGCATTGCCGAGCGCCAAGCTCGGTTTTCCCGAAATCAAGCTTGGCCTGATCCCCGGTTATGGCGGGACGCAGCGTTTGCCGCGCCTCGTTGGCGAGTCCCGCGCCACCGAGATGATCCTGACCGGCCGGACGCTCGACGCCGAGGAGGCCGCGCGCATCGGTCTCGTCAACCGGCTCGTCGACGGCGATCTCGTCGAGACCGGCATCGCCTTTGCGCGCGAGATGACCGGCTACAGCCTGCCGGTCTTGGGGCTCGCGCGCGACGCGATCCGCCGCGCCCTTGACCTCCCATTGCCGGAGGGGCTCAAGATCGAGGCCGATCTTTCGACCTTAGCTTTCCAGACCGAGGATTCGGTCGAGGGCATGACCGCCTTTATCGAAAAGCGCAAACCGGTCTTCAAGGATGGCTAGTTCCGTACCAGAGCCCCTTTCCCGCAATGCGGGCGAGGGATAAGGGCGTCTCGCGATGCTGCACCATCTCCGCCGACATCTGGGCCTGCTCGCCAGCATGCTGGCCACCGCGGTCGCGCTCGGCATTGCCTATCGCTATCTGTTCAACACGCTCGAAGAGCGAACCCTCTCGTTCTACACCCGCAGCGCCCTCCACGGGATCGGGATGGCGTTCGCCGGCTGGACGGTGCAGATGGGATTTGCGGCCCTGCCGCGCTCCCGGCTCGGGAGCGCGTTGCGGCGTCTGCCGCTGACCCTCGAATTCGCGCTGAAGGCGCTGGCGATGACCGCCGTGCTGACGATCGTCACGCTCGGATTGCAGTTCGCGCTCTATCCTTCGACCTCGCAGGAATGGTACGCGCGGGATCTGCCGCGCATCGTCGTCCTCGCGTTTGTCGTCTCGCTGCTCTTTGGCGCGATTTTTGAGTTTCGCCGCCTCGTCGGCGGCCGCATCCTCGGTAGTTTTTTTCTCGGCACCTATCACCGTCCGCGGCTCGAGCAGCGCATCGTTATGTTTCTCGACCTTGCCGGGTCCACGGCGCTCGCCGAAGAATTGGGCGAAGTGCGCGTGCACGATCTGATCACCCGCTTCTTTTTCGACATTGACGGGCCGATTGCTGACAGTGGCGGCGAGGTGCATGCCTATGTCGGGGACCAGGTCATCGTCAGCTGGCCCGTGAGCCTTCAGGCCGCGCGCAACGCCCGCTGGCTGCATTGCTTTTTTGCCGCGCAGGACCGGATCGACGCGCTCGCCCCGTCCTACTTGCGGGAATTTGGGGTTGTGCCGCGATTCCGCGCCGGCGTGCATGCCGGACCGGTTGTCGTCAGCGAATGCGGCGCCACGCGCCGGCAGATCGCCTATTTCGGCGACACGATGAATGTCGCGGCGCGGCTCTGCGAGCATTGCAAGACCGCGGGGGAAGCGGTCGTCGCCTCGGCCGAATTGCTGCGCAACACCGCGGTGCCGCCTGGTGTCGCTCTCGGCAGCCGCGCGACGATCGCGCTGCGCGGCCGCCAGACCCCGGTCGAGGTGCGCGCAGTCAATCGCGCAGCGGCATCGCCCGCGCTTGCCGCCGGAGGTGCCGCGGCGTGAACGTCTTCGACCGTCTCGATGCATTGCCCGCCTTGTCGCCCGAGGAGCGGCAATTGCTCGACAGCGTCAAGGCATTGTGCCGCGACGAGATCATGCCGCGCGCCGCCGAGTACGACCGCACCGCCCTATTCCCCTGGGACAACATTCGCGCGATCGACGCGCTCGGCCTCAACGCGATGTTCGTGCCCGAGGCTTATGGCGGCGCCGGGCTCTCTTACGCCGCTTATCTCGCCTGCGTGCGCGAGATCTCGGCGGCCTGCGCCTCGACCGGCATCATCTGGGCCACCAATTTCCACGCGACAAAGCCGCTGATCGATTTCGGAACCGAGGACCAAAAGCAACGCCTGTTGCCGCGCGTCGCCGAGGGCGCGATCGGCGCCCTCTGCATCACCGAGCCCGATTCCGGCTCCGACGCGACGCATATGACGACGCGCTTTACGCCCGAGGGCGGCGACATCGTCGTATCGGGCGGCAAGACCTTTATCAGCAATGGCGATGTCGCCGATCTCTATCTCGTCTTCGGGAAATGGAGCGAGTTGGAGGCCAGTCCTTCAGACAAGAATCGCCGCGATGCGATCTCGGCACTCTACATCGAAAAGGGCACACCGGGGCTCCAGGTGTTGCGCACCGAGGACAAGATGGGGCACCGCGCCGCCTCGACCGCTTCCATCGCCTTCGACGACTGCCGCGTGCCGCGCGCCAATTTGCTCGGAGCGCCAGGCGAGGGCCTAAAATTGCTGCTCGCCGCGCTCAACAAATCGCGCCCCAGCGTCGCGGCGCATGCGCTCGGCATCGCCCGCGCCGCCTTCGAGGATGCCGTCGGCTATGTCAACGAGCGCCGCCAATCCGGGCGGCGCATCGTCGAGTTCCAGGGCATCCAGTTCCTCCTCGCCGATCTCGCGACCGAGCTGGCGCTTTGCGAAGCATGGCTCTGGCATGTCGCGCACCTCGTCGATGCCGGCGAGAGCGACATCGGCCCCGGCATCACTGTCGAGGCCTCGATGCTGAAACTGCGCGCCTCCGATCTGGCGATGCGCATGGCCACCGAGGCCGTGCAGCTCCATGGCGGCTACGGCTACATCAAGGAATACCGGGTCGAGCGGCTGTTGCGCGACGCCAAGATCACGCAGATCTGGGAAGGCACCAACCAGATCCACCGCCAATTGATTGGCCGCAGCCTTATCGAGCGTCGCTGAACCGAAGATCCCCTACTGCGGCGATGCCCATCCTTGTGCTATAATCGTAATCACATTTTTTACTTGACAAATCCGGATTGATGTGTTAGGAAACACGCACGCTGGTGGAGTCGGAATTTCACCGATGCACCGCGCCCGCTCCGTCGAAAATTCCTAGATCAGGCCCCAATTCGGGACGGGCGGCTTTTCGGAAGAGAGAAGCCGACAAGCCATACTCGCCGCCGATGATTGAGCCGCAACACGTTGCTGTTCCGTTGCTGATCGCCCGCTGTTTGTCGCATTTTTCTCGCTGATCTTGCCGCTGTTCGGCCGCTGTTATCCGCGGTTTTCGCGGCTGTTTTTCGGCCGCGGGACAACCGACGACCCGGCAGCTTGCGGTTGAGGTGCGCCCGAAATACCTGCCAAAGACGCGGAACCGCGCCTCGCCCTTTCCTGTTTTTGTCACGGCATCTCTGCGCGTACCGCGATCATAATCGGCGCGCTTCCCCCGTGAGGCTCAACGATGCGTTTCCGGATGATTTCGCTGATGGTGGCGGCGCTTCTCGCCGCGGCGCCGATGGCCTCTTCCGCTTGGGCGCAGCAGGAACCACCGGCCCGGGTCGGTCGCGTGGCTGTCGTCGCGGGCGAGCTCGGCTTTCACGGGCCCGGCGAGACCAGCTGGTCGAAGGCCTCGCTCAACTACCCCGTCGCGGCCGGCGAGTCCTTCTGGACCGATCCGAAATCCCGCGCCGAGCTTCGGATCGGCAGCCGCTCGATCGCGATAAACGGGAATACCGAGGTCGCGGTCGCCAAGCTCGACCAGCAGGTTATGCAGCTCGCGCTTCGGCAGGGGCGGCTCAGCGTGCATGTCCGCACGCTCCTCGAAAGCGAGAGCATCGAAGTTGACCTGCCGAAGGGCGCGGTCTGGATCCTGGAGCCCGGCATCTACGACATCGAGGCCGGCGGCGGCGACCAGCCGGAGCGCGTCGCCGTATTCGAGGGCAGCGCGCGTTTTGTCGGCGGCAGTCTCGACGTCGCAGTCAAGGCCGGCGACCGGGCGGTCATCAGCGGCGGGCAGACGCTGACCGCGTCGATCGAGAAGGCCGGCCAGGACGATTTCACGGCCTGGTGCCGCGCGAACGATTACGACCATCGCCGGCTCGCGGCGCCCTATCACGTGTCGCCGCAAATGACCGGCTATGAAGCGCTCGACGAATACGGCAGCTGGCGCACGGTCGGGCATTACGGGTCGGTGTGGTTCCCGCGCTCGGTGCCGGTCGGCTGGATCCCCTATCGCGACGGGTATTGGAGCTGGGTCGAGCCCTGGGGCTGGAACTGGATCGATGTCCAGCCCTGGGGATTCGCGCCGTTCCATTACGGCCGCTGGGCTTATGTCGACGGGCTGTGGGGCTGGGCCCCAGGCGATTTCGTGCCGTATCCGGTCTATGCGCCGGCATTGGTCGGCTGGGTCGACGATCCGGCAACAATCGTTACCGCGGCGGTCGCGGGGGCATTGACCGGCTGGTTCCCGCTCGGGCCGGGCGAGCCCTATTGGCCGTGGTACTCGAACGATTCCCGCTACATCGCGGCGCTCAATACCGGAATCGTCGGCGATCCGCGCAATCTCGGCGCCCGGCCGAGCGGCGACCCGGCCAGCGCCAATCTGAACTTTGCGAACCGCCGGTTTGCTACGGTCGTGCCGCAACAGACCTTCGTGGCGGCGCAACCGATCGGCCGCGCGGCATTGCCGATCGCCGACCCAAAGGCGCAGCACGCTCGCGTCACTGCGCAGGCGCCCCCAGCGCCGGCCGGGGCGGCAGTTTCAAAGGGCGCGGGACACGCCGCTGCTGCGGCTGGCCCCGGCGGACATGCGCTCGCGGGAGCGGCGGCAGGCGCCGTTATTGCCGGCAAAGCCGCGACGGCCGGCGCGCATGCCGCGCCTATGGCGGCACCTCGGATCGCGCGCGGCGGCCACATCGCGGCGCCCCAAGCGGCGCGCGGCGCTTCGCATATGGCGGCGCCTCGCATGGCCCGCGCCACACCGCATATCGCAGCGCCTCGCATCGCTCGGGGAGCGCCGCATATCGCTGCGCCTCGCATGGCCCGCAGCGCACCGCATGTCGCAGCTCCCCGCTTTGCGGGTCCGCGCGGCCCCGTCGCGCATGTCGGCGGCGGCGGCCCGAAAGGCGGCGGCCCCGCCTTCCACCTCGGCGGCGGCGGTGGTCCGCATGGCGGAGGCGGAGCTGCACCGCATGGCGGTGGAGGTGGCGGTCCGAAAGGCGGGGGTGGCGGCGGTCCGCATGGCGGGGGTGGCGGCGGCAAGGGCAAGCATTGACGCAAACCCCGGGCTTAACCCCGCGCTTACCGTCCTGGAACAGAGTCGCGCAACTGATGCGTTAATCCCGAAAAGGGCGCCACAAAGGCGCCGCAATCGGACCGTTGTCGCCCGGAACCACTCCTTCGAGGCCAGAACCGCTTTTTTGAGGTTTCCGATGCGCCGCCTCGCCTTCAGCCTTCCCGCCCTTGCCCTGATCGGAATCCTGACCGGCGCCCTGCCGGCCCTCGCCCAGGAGGCCCCGCCCGCCCGCGTCGGACGGGTCAGCTTTGTCGCGGGCCAGCTCGGCTTTCACCTCGCGGGCGAAACCGCCTGGTCGGCCGCCAAGGTCAACTATCCCGTCGCGACCGGCGGCTCGTTCTGGACCGATCCGAAATCGCGCGCCGAATTGCGCATCGGCAGCCGCACGATCTCCTTTGCCGGCGACACCGTGCTCGATGTCACAAAGCTCGATCAGCAGGTCATGCAATTGGCCGTGCCGCAGGGTCGCATCAATCTGCGGGTGCGCACGCTTCTCGAAGGCGAGAGCATCGAGATCGATCTGCCGCGCGGCGCGGTGTGGATCCTGCAGCCCGGTATCTATGACATCGATTCCGGCGGCCCCGACCAGCCGGAGCGCATCGCCGTGTTCGAAGGGAGCGCCCGCTTTGTCGGCGGCACGCTCGATGTCGCGGTCAACGCCGGCGACGCCGCGATCATCAGCGGCACCCAAACACTGACCGCGGCAACCGAGCGCGCGACCACCGACGATTTCACGAAGTGGTGCCGCTCGCGCGACTATGACGAGCGGCGGCTCGCGGCGCCCTATCACGTGTCGCCGCAGATGACCGGCTATGAGGAGCTCGACGAGTACGGCTCCTGGCGCGCCGTCCCGCAATATGGCGAGGTGTGGTTCCCGCGCCGCGTCGCGTCGGGCTGGGCGCCCTATCGCGAAGGGCATTGGGTCTGGGTCGAGCCGTGGGGCTGGAGCTGGGTCGACGACGAGCCCTGGGGCTTTGCGCCCTTCCATTACGGGCGCTGGGCGATGGTCGAAGACCAATGGGCCTGGGTCCCGGGCGAGTTCGTGCCAATGCCGGTCTATGCGCCGGCGCTTGTCGCCTTTGTCGGCGAACCCGGTGTCGGTTATTGGGACGCGCCCAGTGTCGGGCCGGCGGTCGGCTGGTTCCCGCTGGCGCCGGGTGAGGTCTATTGGCCGACCTACACGCGCAACGTGAACTACATCCGCAACGTCAACATCACCAATGTCAACGTCACGACGATCAACCAGATCGCCAGCGCCGGCGGGAGCCGCGGCAGCGCCGACCCGCCGCCGCAAGTCGCGAGCCAGACTTTCGCAAACCGCAGCGCGGCGACAATCGTGCCGGCGCGCGTTTTCGCCAATGCCGCCCCGGTCGCGCCGGCGGCGCGGCAGATCCCACAGCAAATCGTCCAGCAAGCCGTAAAGCAGGCGCCGGTCAGCGTGCGCCCGCCGCAGTTGACGCCGGTTATCGCCAAGGGACCCGCCAACGCGGCGGGGCCGCGCGGACCCGCGACCGCCGGAACGCTCTCTGCCCCGGGGACGGCGGCGGCCCCGCCCGTCCCGGGCAAGGGGCATTTGCCGGGAGGCGCGATGCCGGGAACAGCCCAGGCTCCCGCCGGCCCGGGTCCCATGGGCGCACCGGGCGGGCCCGGCAAAGGACATGAACCGACCGCGCCCAGTCTCGCCAACGCACCGATCGAGCCCGGCAAAGGCCACGAGCATGGCGCCCCCGGTCCGGCGACAACGCCAGGTGCCGCACATGCTCCGCCCGTGGCGACCGCACCCGAGCACAAGCCCGGTCCCGGCCTGGCCCACGCACCGGCCGTCGCCGCGCCGACGCATGAGCCCCCAGCGCACCAACCCAGCGCGCCGGGCCGCTTCGAGGCGTCCCGCGAGCCGCCGCCAAACGCGGTGCATGGTCCGATGCGCATGGGACCGCAGCCGCAGGCCGCGCACACGCCGCCGCCCGCGCCGAAGGGCCCGCCGCCCGCGATCCACGAACCGCCGCATGCCGCAGCGCCGCCGCAAATCATGCGCCCCGGGCCGCCGCCGATGCGCGAACCGCCGCATATGCCGGCACCGCAGGCGGTGCACGCGGCACCGCCG
>JBKOVT010000309.1:0-6724 GCA_046724035.1 Pseudomonadota bacterium
CTGTTGCGTACTGTGCTGGCCGCGCTGGTCATCCTCGCGCTGGCGCACCCCTTGCTCAACCCGCAGACCCGTCTCGCCGGTACCGGGCCCATGGCCCTCGTCATCGACGACGGCTGGGCCGCGGCGCGCGATTGGAGCCGACGGCAGACGGCGGTGATCGATGTCCTCGCCGAAGCAGAACGCGAGGATCGGCAAATCATTCTGGTCACGACAGCGCCGCTCGCGTCCGACGAAGCGCCCCCACGGCTGCAGCCGGTGCGGGCGGTCGATGCCAGGGCGGCGGTGCAGGCGCTGCAGCCGAAGCCCTGGCCGAGCGACCGCGCGACGGCGCTGAAACGGCTGGAAGCGATGCCGCTGCCACAAGGGAGTGCGGCTCTCTGGATCGGCGATGGCGTCGACGAAGGTGGCGCCGCGCCGCTAGCCGCATACCTCGCTCGCCAGGGCGAGCTGAGTTATGTCGCGGCTCCAGAGGGCGAGATGCCACGCCTGATAGCCGCGAGCGGGTCTGCGAGCGAGCAGGCGGGACGGGATGTCTCGGTGGTTGTGCGTTCGCTGCCGGCGTCGGGCCCGCAAGCGATGACGGTGCGGGCGAGCGCCGAGGACGGCGCGCTGCTGGCGCGTGAGCCGACGACGATCGCGCCTGACGAGGGCAGCATCACGGTACGTTTGCCGTTGCCGACGGAATTACGAAACCGGGTGACTCGCATCGAGATCGAAGGCGAGGATTCGGCCGGCGCCGTCTTGCTTGTCGACGAGCGCTGGCGGCGGCGGCCGGTCGGCATCGCGGCGGCGCCGAACACCGCCGGGCAGCCGCTGCTCAGTGAGAATTATTATCTCGAACGCGCGCTCGGGCCATTCACCGAGGTGCGGCGGGGGAGCGCCGGCGATCTGTTGAAGCGGGAAATCGCCGTTCTCGTTTATGCCGATGCCGGCCCGGATTCGCCGGCTGAAGAGGCGGCGGTCAAGAAATGGGTCGAGGGCGGCGGGCTGCTGCTGCGTTTCGCTGGACCGCGCCTCGCCGAGCAGAGCGATCAACTTTTGCCGGTGCGATTGCGGCGCGGCGGCCGCACGCTTGGCGGCGCACTGTCCTGGGAAAGGCCAGCGAAGCTCGCGCCGTTTGCCGCCGACAGCCCGTTCGCTGGGCTCGCCATCCCACCGGATGTGACCGTGGCGCGGCAGGTGCTGGCGGAACCCGATCTCGACCTCGCCAGCAAGACGTGGGCGCGGCTTGTCGACGGGACGCCGCTCGTCACGGCCGAGAAGCGCGGCGAGGGCTGGGTCGTGCTGGTGCACACGACCGCCAATGCCGAATGGTCGAATTTGGCGCTGTCGGGACTTTTCGTCGAGATGCTGCGGCGCGTCGTCGCCATGAGCCAGGGCGTCACAGGGGTCGGCGAGGGGGCGCTGCCGCCGCTCGAAACGCTCGACGGCTTCGGCCGGCTGCAGCATGCGCCGCCCACGGCACGCCCGATCTCGGCCAAAGAAGTCGGGAGCACGATGGCCTCGCCACGGCATCCTCCGGGTTTCTACGGCGTCGCCGATTCACGGCGCGCGCTGAACCTGTCAGACGGCGTCACCGAGCTGAAGCCGATTGTCGACTTCCCGGACGGCGTCGCCCGCGAGACCTTCGCGAAGAGCGCCGAAACCGACATTCGCCCGCCCTTGCTCGTAGCGGCGTTCCTGCTGGCGTTGCTCGATTTGTTCATCGCCTATGCCTTGCGTGGGCTATTGCGCCGGCGACCGGTCGGTATCGCCGCGGGATTGCTGCTCACACTGATGATTGCCACTCCCGTAGCGCATGCGGATGACAGTTTTGTCGTGAAGGCGACCTCGGAATTGCGTCTCGCTTACATCCAGACCGGCAACCAGACCGTCGATACCGAGAGTCGCGCGGGGCTGGTCGGGCTCATCGATACGCTAAACCGGCGCACCGCCGTCGAAACGGCGGAGCCGCTCGCGGTCGATATCGAGCGCGACGAACTCATCTTCTTTCCGCTGCTCTATTGGCCGGTGACGGCGCAGCAGCCGGCGCCCTCGCCGCGCGCGGCCGAGCGCATCAATCGCTATCTCGAAACCGGCGGCACGATCCTGTTCGACACCCGCGACGCGGGCGAGGACACGCCCGGGCCGTTCGGCAACGCCGCAGCGTCGCAGGCGCGGCTCCGCCAGCTTGTCGCCGGGGTCAAGATCCCGCCCCTCGTGCCGGTCCCGCCCGATCACGTGCTGACCAAATCCTTCTACCTGCTGCACGAGTTTCCCGGCCGCTGGAACACCGGCCAAGTCTGGGTCGAGCCCGTCGAGGACCGGGTCAATGATGGTGTCGCCAGCGTCATTGTCGGCAGCAATGATTGGGCCGGGGCCTGGGCCGTCGACGGCCAGGGCCGGCCGGCCTATGCCGTGGTGCCGGGCGGTGAGCCGCAGCGCGAGATGGCGCTGCGCTTTGGCGTCAATCTCGTCATGTACGTGCTGACCGGCAACTACAAGACCGACCAGGTGCACGTACCGGCGATCCTGGAGCGGCTCGGTCAATGAACGCGGCGGCGGGTCCGAAGCCATGATCGCGGCGTTCGGCGGCAATGCCTACACGGTCGCGGCCGCGCCTTTGCTGGCGTGGTGGGTAATCGCCGGACTCGCAGCGGCGGCAATACTGGTGCTGGGCGTTGGCCTATGGCGACGTGCCGGTGGGGTGTGGTGGCGGACCGCAGCCGTAGCGATGCTGCTGGCGATCCTCATCAACCCGTCCCTCGTCGAGGAGAAGCGCTCGCCATTGCGCGATGTGGCCGTTGTCCTCGTCGATGAATCGCCGAGTCAGCAGATCGGCGACCGCAGCAAGGCCACCGAGGCCGCGCTAGCGGGTTTGACCGAGCGGCTCGGGCATGAGCGCGATCTCGATGTCCGCGTCATCCGCACCGGCAAGCCGCGGCCGGGCGCGGGCGATGACGGAACACGGCTCTTCACCGCGCTCGGCCACAGCATGTCCGACATCCCGCGCCAGCGTCTCGCGGGCGTCGTCATGCTGACCGACGGCCAGGTGCATGACGTGCCTACGAGCGATGCGGCGGTTGCTGCACAGGAACTCGGGGCGCCGTTGCACGTCCTGCTCTCCGGTCGTCCGAACGAAGGCGATCGCCGGCTCGTCGTCGCGCAGGCTTCGAGTTTCGGTCTTGTCGGCAAGGAATCGCCGCTCAGCATTCGCGTCGAAGACCTGCCTACCCCTCCCAAGGACGCGCCGGCCAAACCGGAGGGCCAGGCGCGGGTCACCTGGCGCAAGGATGGCGGCGCGCCGCAATCCGCGATCGTGCCGATCGGCCGCGATGTGCCGCTATCGATCCCGATCGATCACGGCGGGCCCAATGTTCTCGAACTGGAGGTCGAGCCTGGACCGCACGAGCTCACGCTGGCCAACAACCGCGCCGCTGTTGTCGTCAACGGCGTGCGCGACCGGTTGCGCGTGCTGCTCGTGACCGGCGAGCCGCATGCCGGCGAGCGGGTGTGGCGCAACATCTTGAAATCCGATCCCTCGGTCGATCTCGTGCATTTCACGA
The DNA here is from genome assembly GCA_046724035.1 of Pseudomonadota bacterium. Taxonomy (GTDB): domain Bacteria; phylum Pseudomonadota; class Alphaproteobacteria; order ATCC43930; family CGMCC-115725; genus DATARH01. The sequence continues at coordinate 3,546 of JBKOVT010000309.1, forward strand.
TCCTGCGCCCGCCGGAAAAACAGGACGGCACGCCGATCCGCGAATTGTCCCTGATCGCGTTCCCGATCCGCGAGCTGTTCGACGTCAAGCTCGACGATTTCGATCTGATCATTTTCGACCGCTATAGCCGGCGCGGTATCATCCCGCAGGCCTATGTCGAGAATGTCGTGCGTTATGTCCGAAAGGGCGGCGCGTTCCTCGAAGCGGCGGGGCCGAGCTTCGGCACGCCGATGAGCCTCTACCGCACGCCGTTGGGCGAGATTCTGCCGACCGAGCCGACCGGCAATGTGTACGAAGACGGATTCAAACCGCAGCTGACCGACGCCGGGCGCCGCCATCCCGTCACCGAGGACCTGTCCGGCGCCGGAAAGCGGGGTGAGGCGCCGAGTTGGGGACGCTGGTTTCGCCAGGTCGAGGCGCGCGTCCACAACGGCACTGCGGTGATGAGCGGCGAGCACGGCGACCCGCTGCTGGTTCTCGACCGGATCGGCAAAGGGAGGGTGGCGCAACTCCTGTCCGATCAGATGTGGCTGTGGGCGCGCGGCTTCGAAGGCGGCGGGCCGCAGGCCGAATTGCTGCGGCGGCTTGCGTACTGGCTGATGAAGGAGCCGGATCTCGAAGAGAACGATCTGCGGGCGGCTGTCGACGGCGATCGCCTGATGGTCACACGCCAATCGCTTGAGCCCGATGACCGCCCCATTACAGTGACCTTGCCGGACGGCTCGACGCAGAGCCTCACGCTCACGCCTGAGCATGGCGGCCGTAGCAGCGGCACATTGCCGATCTCGCAAATGGGCCTCTATCGCGCCAGCGACGGCTCGCACACCGCGCTCGCCGCCGCCGGCCCGCTTAACCCGATCGAGTTCGCCGATGTGCGCACGACCCCAGAAAAGCTCGCGCCGCTCGTGCAGGCGAGCGGCGGTGGCGTGTTCTGGGCCAGTGACGGCGCCGTCCCGGAAATCCGCCGCGTGTCGCCCGGGCGCGCTGCTTCCGGCCGTGGCTGGATGGGGCTGCGCCAGAATGGCGATTACGTCGTGACCGGCTTTAGCGAACTGCCGTTGATGCCGGGCTTCGCGGCCCTCCTGGTGACGGCCGGTCTGTTGATCGCGGCCTGGCGCCGCGAGGGCCGGTGAAGGACTGGAGAACCCCCTCCCGCGCTGCGGGTGAGGGTTGATCTGCGCCACTGATGCTCCGCCAGATCCTCGCGCCGATCCACCCGGACGGCTGGAAATTCATCGCGATCGCGGCTGTCATTACCGTGATCCTGTTCGCCATCTCGTCGCCGCTCGGCTGGACCGCGCTGATCCTGACCTTATGGATCGTCTATTTCTTTCGCGATCCCTGGCGCGTGACGCCGGCCCGCTCCGGGCTGATCGTCAGCCCGGCGGATGGGATTATCGTGTCGCTCGGACCCGCGCCGCCGCCACCGGAGCTTGAGATGGGGGCCGAGCCGCTGCCGCGGATCGGCATCTTTCTCAACCTGTTTGATGTGCATGTCGCGCGCTCGCCGATCGGCGGCAAGGTGGCGGCGCGGCGATACACGAAGGGGCGCTTCATCAATGCGAGTCTCGACAAAGCGAGCGTCGACAATGAGCGGTTGGCGCTCCGGATCCTGCCCGAGGACGGTCCCGCGATTGCCTGTGTGCTGATCGCCGGGCTTGTGGCGCGTCGCATTGTCTGCGGCCTGTACGACGGCCAGACGCTGACCGTCGGTGAGCGCATCGGCATCATCCGCTTCGGCTCCCGAGTCGATGTCTACTGTCCGCCCCCTTATGTCCCGCTGGTTTCGGTCGGCCAGCGCATGGTCGGGGGCGAGACGGTTCTTGCCGACCGGCTCACCGCGGTCCCCGCAGCCAATGGATTTGCCCACTGACCGGGTCGCGCCCCCGGCTGAGCGGTTTTCGTGTATGATCCGCGCCCTAGACGGCGTGCAGTAAGGAGAACCTTCTTGGCGATGCAACCGCGAAGGGTGCGGGTAAGGCGGCCCCGCATGCGGGTGCGCCGGCTGTCCGGCTTCTCCGTCAACCGCCTCATCCCGAATGTGCTGACATTGCTGGCGCTATGCGCCGGCATGACGGCGATCCGGTTCGCCGTCAGCGAAAATTTCGAGGCGGCCTGCTACGCGATCATTGTCGCCGGCGTGTTTGATGGCCTCGACGGCCGCATGGCGCGGCTGTTGAAATCGACATCGCGCTTTGGCGCCGAACTCGACAGCCTGGCGGACTTCATCAGCTTTGGCGTGGCGCCGGCGTTAGTGCTGTATCTGTGGACGATGTCGGCATTGCACAGCATCGGCTGGGCGATCGTCCTGTTTTTTGCGATCTGCTGCGCGCTGCGTCTCGCGCGCTTCAACACCGAGATCGCCGCCGAGCCGCAGCCCTATGCCGCCGGTTTCTTCAGCGGCGTGCCGGCGCCCGGCGGCGCCGGGCTGTCACTGGTCCCAATGTTCATCAGCTTCGAATGGGGCGACTGGATTGCGCGCTCGCCCTATCTGAATGCGGTATGGCTGAGCGGCATCGCGCTCTTGATGATCAGCCGGGTGCCGACAGTGTCGCTGAAGCCGATACGCATTCCGCACGATTTCGTGCTGCCGACCCTCCTCGGGGTTGGTGTGTTCGCGGGGTTGTTCACGACCGCGCCGTGGCCAACGCTCACCTTTATCGGCGCGATCTATGTCGGGTCGATCCCGCTGACGGTGCGCGCCTATTACCGGCTGCGCCGCGCCGTCGAGGCACGCAAGGCAGAGGCCGCCGAGCCGGCGACGATCCCGGTCACGCCACCGCCTGCAATACCGCTCTCTGGCCACGAGCCGGCCAGTGAATGGCGCCACTGAGGACGAGCGATGCAATACTTCAATCTCAAAAGCGAAGAGAAGTTCGACCCCCAGAAGCATGTCGAGCGCGTCCTCGGCCGGGTTGCCGAGGGCGATGTGACGGTGGCTTGCTGGGAGCCAGGTCAGACCAGCCCCTACCATTGCCATCCGCACGCGACGGAAATCTATTTCTGTTTCGAGGGCGGCGGCACAATGCGAACGCCCGATGAAACCGTGACCGTTGTGCCCGGGTCTTTTGTCGTGCATCCACCCGGCGAATTGCATGAATGGATCACCGGACCGGAGCGCACGCTGTTGTTCCGGGTGCGCTATGGCGGGGACATGAGCGGGCGCACGAAGGAATGGC
>JBKOVT010000175.1:0-9636 GCA_046724035.1 Pseudomonadota bacterium
CGGTATGTCGTTGGCCATGCTTATCGAAAATGCTTGCAAACCGGAGGCCGGGCGCGGCGCGCCGCCATTGGCTCGTTATTATACGCCGCGGCCGTCACGATCGTCTCGGCTGCTGCGACACAAACCCGCACCGGCCCGCGACGGGCTAGCGACCCCTGGGGCAACCGGCTGCCGCCAACTCGCGGCGGGCTCCCGCTTCCAGATCCCGGCGAAGGCCGGGATCCATCTTTCGGCCGCTCGTGCATCCGCATAAATGGGCCCGGGCCTGCGCCGGGGCCTATGTTTCGCATTGGGGTTGGCGATTGCGGCTCTCGTCGGCGCAACCAACCGCTGCCCACCCGGAGTTGGCACTATGCAATCTATGTTTGTGTATCACCTGAAATATCAGGTGGATTCAGGTGAATTGCCCTGCGGAACGGCGTCAAGCCCGGCAGGCACAGGCCGCGGCTTCGGCTCGCGATACGAGGCCAACTTTCGCGCAGGCTCCACAGCCTCTTCTCCCTTTTACAGAATGCGGCGTATGTGAGAACAAAACAGGAATATTCAAGCGGCCCGTAACCGGCTTTTTCAGGGCGGGGTGTGGCGCACGGGCTCGGCGTCGGGGTGGCCGCGCCGCAGCCAGGTGACCGACGCGAAGGCGCCGAGCCAGGAGCCGGCCGCGGCGAACAGCACATAGACCGCGTTCTCGGTGTAGCTGATCACCGCGAATGCGGAGAGCATGTACCAGATGGCGCTCCAATTGGCGGCCCTGACGCGATGCCGGCCGCTGACCGCCGCGTTGAAGAACACGTAGGCCGCGTCGGTCGCGGCGGTCGAGGCGAGCACGCCCAAGGCAATAAGCGGGTGGACGCCGAGGATCATGAGTTCCCCCTATGTCTGACGCGGACCATGCCGCGCGCGAGCTAATCGCCGATGGCGATAGCCGTTGACGCGCCTTGGCGGAGCCGCCTCTGATGGCGAGATTAGACGTTTCCCGGGAAAGCCCGATGCCGCTCGATAGTCCTGGCCACCCAAAAACCAGTCGGCACGATCCCGGCTCGCCGCGGCTCGAAGCGCGCCTGAAGCGCGAATTGCAGGGCGAGGTCTTGTTCGACCGGTTCAGCCGCGGCCGGTATTCGACCGATGCGTCGATCTATCAGATCGAGCCGCTCGGGGTCGCGGTGCCGAAGGACCGAGAAGATGTCGCGGCGGCATTGACGATCGCGCGGGAGGAGGGGGTGCCGGTCTTGCCGCGGGGTGGTGGCACCTCGCAATGCGGCCAGACCGTGGCGCGCGCGCTCGTCCTCGATTGCAGCAAATTCATGGACGGGGTTGTCGCGCTCGATGTCGAGAACCGGCGCGTGCGTGTCCAGCCCGGCGTCGTCATGGAGCGGCTCAACGCGCGGCTGCGGCAACACAAGCTCTGGTTCCCGGTCGATGTCTCGACCGGCGACCGCGCGACGATCGGCGGCATGACCGCGAACAACAGCTGCGGCTCGCGATCCATCCGCTACGGCAACATGGTGCATAATGTGCGGGCGATCGACGCGATCCTCGCCGACGGCACCGCGGCGCAGTTCGCCGAGGTGCCGGGAAATTTCGGTGAAGATGTCCAGCCCGAGCGCTATCGCGGCCTCGTGCGCGACATGCGCGCCTTGCACCGGCGCGAGGCCGACGAGATCGAGGCCCGGTTTCCGAAATTGCTGCGGCGGGTGGGCGGCTACAACATCGACATGATCAATGATGCGGGCCACAACATGGCGCATCTCCTGGTCGGGTCGGAAGGGACGCTCGGCTTCTTCACCGAGATCGAATTGGATCTGCAGCCGATCCCACCGCACCGAGTGCTCGGCATCTGTCACTTTCCGACGTTCTATCAGGCGATGGATGCGACGCAGCACATCGTCAAGCTGGGGCCGAGCGCGTGCGAGTTGGTCGACCGCACGATGATCGAATTGGCGCGCAACAACGCGGTGTTTCGCCCGATCGTCGACCGGTTTGTCCAGGGCGAGCCGGAAGCGATATTGCTGACCGAGTTCGCCGGCGAGGATGCCGAGGACAATCTGCGACGCCTGAAGCAGCTCGTCCAATTGATGGGCGATCTCGGCTTTCCTGGTGGTGTGGTCGAGGCGACCGATGCGGCGTTCCAGAGCGCGGTGTGGAATGTGCGCAAGGAAGGCCTCAACATCATGATGTCGATGAAGGGAGACGGAAAGCCGATCTCCTTTATCGAGGATTGCGCGGTGCGGCTCGAGGACCTCGCCGAATACACCGACCGCCTGACCCAGGTGTTTCACAAGCACGGTACTTACGGCACGTGGTACGCGCATGCCTCGGTCGGCTGTCTGCATGTGCGGCCGGTGCTGAACGTCAAGCAGGAGCTCGACGTCAAGAAGATGCGGGCGATTGCCGAGGAAGCTTTCGCGATGGTGCGCGAATACAAGGGCTCGCATTCGGGCGAGCATGGCGATGGGCTGGTGCGCTCGGAGCATCACGAAGCGATGTTCGGGCCGCGCATCGTGCGCGCCTTCGAGGAGGTGAAGGACAATTTCGACCCGGCGGGGCTGTTCAACCCGGGCAAGATCGTGCGGCCTTCCAAGATGGACGACCGCAGCCTGTTCCGCTTTAAGCCGGGTTACCGGCAAGTGCCGATCGATACGGTTTTGGATTGGGCGGAATGGGGCGGCTTCGCCAATGCCGCCGAGATGTGCAACAACAACGGCGCGTGCCGGAAATCCGACCCCGGCGTCATGTGCCCGTCCTACCGCGCGACGGGCGACGAGCAGCATTTGACGCGGGGGCGCGCGAACACATTGCGGCTGGCGCTATCGGGGCAGCTCGGGGCGGACGCGCTGGTCTCGGACGCGATGCGCGAGACGATGTCGCTGTGCGTTTCGTGCAAGGGCTGCAAGCGCGAATGCCCGACCGGCGTCGACATGGCGAAGATGAAGGTCGAGTTCCTGTACCACTACAAGAAGCGGCACGGGCTGAGCTTGCGCGACCGCGCCATCGCGTATTTGCCGCGCTATGCGCCTTATGCGGCGCGGGTAGCGCCGTTGTTGAATTTGCGCAACCGGGTGCCGGCATTAGCCGCGCTTGGCGAGAAGGCGCTCGGCCTCAGCGCGCGGCGCTCATTGCCGGAATGGTCGCGCGAGTATTACCGCGGCAGCACCGATACCGGTCCCGAAGGCGGGCGCAACGTCGTGTTGCTGGTCGACACCTTCAACCGCTATTTCGAGCCGGAGAATGCCTGGGCCGCCGAGCGGGTCTTGGCGCGCGCCGGCTACCGAGTGAATACGCCGGAGCCGGCGGTCGGGCGGCCGCTGTGCTGCGGCCGCACCTTTCTTGCCGCTGGTCTCGTCGAGGAGGCAAAGGCGGAGGCGCGGCGCATGATCGCGGGGCTGAAGCCCGATATCGCCGCCGGCAGACCGATCATCGGGCTGGAGCCGGCATGCCTCCTGACGTTACGCGACGAATTTCCGTCCTTGCTGCCGGGCGAGGATGCGAAAGCGCTCGCGGCGCATGCCCAGCTGTTCGAGGAATTTGTCGCGAGCGAGCGCAAGGCCGGGCGCTTCGATTTGCCGATGAACCCGATGCCGGGCAGGACCGCGCTATTGCATGGCCATTGCCACCAGAAAGCGTTCAACACCGCCGGAGCCGCGGCCGAGGCGCTGCGGCTGATCCCGGAGCTGAATGTCGAGACGTTCGACTCGACGTGCTGCGGCATGGCGGGCTCATTCGGTCTCGAAGCCGAGCATTACGATGTGTCGCTCAGGATCGGCGAGCTCGGCGTCTTGCCGAAGATGCGCGCGGCGGCGCCCGACACGTTGCTAGCCGCTTGCGGCACGAGCTGCCGCCACCAGATCGCCGACGGGGCCGGGCGCGAGGCCCGCCATATCGTCCGAATATTGGACGAGGCATCGACCTAAGACCGTTCGCCAGAACCCGCCGAGTAGAAGTTATTGTATCGAAGACGCCGGGTTGCTTTGGCCGTCGCCTTGCTGAGTGGCCGACAGATTTTGGTGCCTGAAATTGCATCATGCCCTAGAATCGAAAACGCGTGTGCTTGTAATTTACGATGATCACGAGCAGTCACAACCCAGACCGGTTCATGAGCGACTTGAGATTAATCTTGTCTCACGGCCGGAAACGATTGGGGCTGCTCATCGGCGCGGGCGCACCATTCTCGATCAAGGTCAATCCGACGACTAAGGAGCTCGCAACCGACGGCGAACCCCTCATTCCGACGGTTCCCGCTCTCACCGCAGCGGTTGTTGCCGCGCTTTCGGCAGAGGACAAAGCGATCGTTGAAAGGATTACTGCGGAACGAGGCGGTAAACCGAATATCGAAGACATACTCTCGCGCGTTCGTCTACTCGGGCGAGCGATCGGGACAGAAACAGTCCACGGATATGATGCCAATCACTACGAAACTTTAGGGCAGTCAATTTGCAATAAGATAGGTCAGTTAGTCGGGCCTCTGCTTCCGCTCGAACCCAATCCGTACACCGAATTGGTTGCTTGGATAGGCGGCACGTCTCGCGAAAGCGCAGTGGAGATATTTACGACGAATTACGATCTATTAATCGAAGAAGCTCTCGAACGAGCCCGGGTTCCCATACTTCGACGGATTCTCTGGGGGACATTTGCCCTTCTTCGATCCCTCAAGCGTAGCAAGTGACGATCTTCCGGCAAGATGGACACGGGTTTGGAAGCTCCATGGCTCGTTAGGGTGGTCGTTCGAAGGCGGGCAAGTGGTGCGAGACGGGCAGAGAACTACCACTCAGCTAATTTACCCCGATCATCTAAAATATGAGCAGGTGCAAAGACTCCCTTATTCTGCCTTATTCGAAAGGTTTCGCCGATTTTTGCTGACTCCTGACACGCTGTTGCTCTGTTCCGGATTTTCATTCGTTGATGCCCACGTTAGCTCAGTCCTTGAGGAGGCGCTTTCGGCGAATGCTAATGCTGCGGTATTCGCATTTCAGTACGGGTCGTTAGAAAGCGAAGGGCTTGCATGCAAGCTAGCGCACACTCGGCCCAATCTCAGCGTCTATGCATCTGACGGGGCGGTGATCCGTGGTGTATCAGGGCCTTGGCTGTTAGGCGATTCGCCCAACCGAGAGTGGCTACAGATCAGACAAACGTTCTGGGGTAAGCGCGGGGGAACAGGTACCGAACTCTTTACTCTCGGCGATTTTGCGGAGTTGGCGCGCTTTTTCAGTCTCGCCGGCGCGGGCCGGATAGTCGTGAACGAGAATCTAGCACAACAAGTGAAGGTGGCCGATCCCGTCAATGGAACCGACACCGTTCCGAAATGAACACCCGTGATCCAACCTTTCTTGGAAATGTAGCTGCGGTAGCAGGCGCGACGGTCACAGTGCATTTGGCTGAGTCGCTCGCGTCGGGACTAGCAATCATCGACGGCTATACCTATCGGGTCGGGCAAGTCGGCAGCTTTGTACGAATACCTCAAGGATATCAAGATTTATATGGAATCGTCTCTGACGTTGGTGCGGCGGCTGTTCCGGAGACGGCACGCACTATCGCCCCGGAAACGGGCAGATGGATGCGGGTCCAGCTCGCAGGAGAGACCATGCGGGCTCTAAAGGTCAATTTTTGAACACTTATATTAGGAATGCGTATCCCTATTCTCGGGTAGGATGAACCAATTGGTTCGCCAGAGCCGCCTCTCAACGCCACCACCCACGGTGCGGGAGAGGGGCTATCGCGTCGGGTAGGATCGGCCGGGAGGGTAGGTCAGGTATTTCGGCAATGCCGGATCCATGTGATCCCAGGGCTGGGCGCTCTTGACGAAGATGTCGGCCTCCGGCTGAAAGACGCTCGGGTCGTCGAGCGAGCCGACGCGAAGGCCGACGATGTCCGGCCGAGTCGAGACCTGGACATAGAGAGGCGAGCCGCAATCGCCGCAGAAGGCGCGGATGATCTCGTTGCCGCTATCGGCCTTGCCGACATAGCGCTTCGGGGCGCCCTGGGTGATGCGGAAGCCGGCCGCCGGCACCCGGATTGCCGCGATATAGGCGGTGCCGCTCGAACGCTGGCAGTCGCGGCAATGGCATTGCAGCGAGAAGACCGGGTCGCCCTCGCTCTCGTAGCGCACCGCGCCGCACAGGCACCCGCCGGTCCGCTTGTCGGTCATGGCATCCTCCGCTGAAATTTTCATCGGTTGTTTACCTTACATAAAGCCGGCGGCGGTATTCGCAGGAGTGGCGGCAGACGGTAGGATGGCGCCGGGGGAGTAGGGGGATCATATGGCCGATTGGATTTTGCGCGGCGGCACGGTCGTGGACGGGACCGGCGGGCCTCGCCGGCATGCCGATGTCGCGGTCACGGGCGACCGGATCACGGCCGTCGGCAAAGTGGCGAAGAGCAAGGGCGCGCGCGAGATCGACATCTCGGGGCTCGTCGTCGCGCCCGGGTTTATCGATGTGCACACGCATGACGACCGCGCGCTCCTCGCCTCCGACATGGCGGCGAAGGCGAGCCAGGGGGTCACGACCGTCATCACCGGCAATTGCGGCATCAGCCTCGCGCCGTTGTCGCTGAAGGCTGCACCGCCGCCGCCGCTCGATCTGCTCGGCGACATCGCCGATTACGCCTATCCCCGATTCGCCGATTATTTCGACGCGCTCGACCGCTCGCCGCCGGTCATCAACGCCGCGGCGCTCGTCGGGCATTCGACCTTGCGCGCCGGCACGATGACCGAGCTCGACCGGCCGGCCCGCGCCGACGAGATCGCCCGCATGCAGCAACGCCTTGTCGAAGCGCTTGGCGCCGGCGCGATCGGCCTCTCTACGGGGCTCTACTACGCGCCCGCCGCGCATGCCCCCTCGGAGGAGGTCGAGGCGCTCGCCAGATTGCTGCGGTCCGCCGGCGCCGTCTACACGACGCATATGCGCGATGAGGCCGAGCATGTGCTCGACAGCCTCGAGGAGAGCTTTCATGTCGGCGAGACGGCGCAGGTGCCGGTCGTCATCTCGCATCACAAAACGACCGGGCTGCGTAATTTTGGCCGAACCGCCGAAACGTTGCCGAAGATCGCCGCGGCGATGCAGAAGCAGGAAATCGGTCTCGACGCCTATCCCTATGTCGCGTCCTCGACCGTGTTGCGCACCGAGCGCCTCGAAGATGCGACGCGCGTGCTAATCACCTGGTCGAAGGCGATACCCGAGTACGCCGGGCGCGACCTCGCCGAGATCGCGAAGGAATGGGGCGTCGGGTTGAGCGAGGCGGCCAAGCGGCTGCAACCGGCGGGCGCCATCTATTGGATGATGGACGAGGCCGATGTGCGCCGCGTGCTCGCCTTCGAGCACACGATGATCGGCTCGGACGGGCTGCCGCATGACGCGCATCCGCATCCGCGGCTGTGGGGCACGTTCCCCCGCGTCCTCGGGCATTACTGCCGCGAAGTGGGCCTGTTCGGGCTCGAGACGGCAGTGCGCAAGATGACGGGGTTGCCAGCATCGCGCTTTGGGCTCAGCGGGCGCGGCACCGTCGCCGAGGGGGCGTATGCCGATCTCTGCGTGTTCGACCCGGAGACGATCATCGACCGCGCGAGTTTCGCCGAGCCGACCCTGCCGGCGGCCGGCATCGCGCATGTGTTTGTCAATGGCCGCAAGGTATGGTCGGAGGGCAAGCCTTCCGGCGAGCGCGCTGGGCGCGCATTGCGCCGCCAGCAGATGCAGGCGGAGGCGCGCTGACGCAAAGTTCAGTCCAAGAGATCGGTGACGACGGTTCCGATATCATCGGCTTTATCAAAGCCCGAATAGAACACCCAGTATTCGTTTGGCACCGTGGAATCCCGGCGCAGCAGCAACTCCAGCGGACCTTCGGCTGTCTGGAGCTCTATGCGGTGGGTCGTCGTAGGATGAGAATGGTGATAGCTGCGAGACCTGATCTGTCGTAGCGCCTCCAACAAGCGCTCCGGGTCAGGCGCAGGGCTCCCGTCAACGCGAATTTCCGTCATCGCTGCATTGAGGCGCGGCCGCACCTCGTCGAGCGCCGCACTGGTCAGGAAGACCGAAGCTGCGCACAGCGATAGCACGATAATCAGGAATCCGGTCGCTGCCCGGGCGAACAGGCGAGAGATGTGCTGCGGCGCGCCTAATGGTCGGCGTCGCTCGCTACACACTGCGGCACCGAACGCGATCGCCCACAGGACCACCGCTACCCCGATCAAATACGGCGCGGCGACATGGACGACGTAATCGAGATTATGAGCGAACCCGAGCATGCAATCCGATACGGGAGAAGCCGTCGCCTCGTTTGCCCTCCGGCCAAATAGATGGAGAGATATAAAGACCGCTTAATCGCTCGGCTGGGGCCGGGGCTGACTTGCGTCCGCCGCATATCACTGGGCACAATCGGTGCGGCGGCGAAGGCGAGGGGGCGATGGCGAGCGTGTGGTCGGAAACGGGTCGGCTGCCGCTCGCGGGCCTCACCGTCATCGATTTCGGGCAGATCTTCCAGGGCCCCTACGCGACCTTTCTGCTCGCGAAGGGCGGCGCCGACGTCATCAAGGTCGAGCCGCCGGGCGGTGAACCGTTGCGCCGGCGCGCGCTCCCGGAAAAGCACGCGACCCTGCCGTTTGCGATGCTGAACCAGAACAAGCGCGCGGTGACCTTGAACCTAAAGCACGCGCGCGGGCGCGAACTCTTGTTCGAGATGGTCCGCCGCGCCGATGTACTCCTGGAGAATTTCTCGCCGGGCACGATGGATGGGCTCGGGGTCGGCTGGACGGTATTGCGCGAGATCAATCCGCGCCTTGTTTACGCGACCGGGACCGGCTTTGGCATCAGCGGCCCCGACCGGGACAATCTCGCGATGGATCTGACGATCCAGGCCGCCTCGGGCATCATGAGCGTCACCGGCATGCCGGACGGGCCGCCGATGAAGGCCGGGCCGACCGTCGTCGATTACATGGGCGGCATTCACCTCTATGGCGGGATTCTGACAGCGCTTTATGAGCGCGACCGCACGGGTGAGGGACGCCTCGTCGAGGTCGCGATGCAGGAGGCGGTCTATCCGACGTTGGCGGCGAGCTTCGAGTACTACCACCGCACCGGTAAGCCGCCGCCGCGCACCGGCAACCGCCAGGCCGGGCTCTCGACGGCGCCCTACAATGTCTATCCCTGCGCCGATGGACATGCCGCGATCCACATCGTGACCGAGGGACATTGGCGCAATCTCTTGAAGACGATGGGGCGCGAGGAATTGGCCGACGACCCGCGCTTCAAGACCAACGCCGACCGTATCGCGCATATGGACGACACCGATGCGGTCGTCAGCGAGTGGACGCGCACTCTGCCGAAGATGGAGGTGTTCGCCCGGGCCAAAGCGAACCGGGTGCCGTGCGCGCCGGTGCGCACCGCGCCCGAGGTCATGCACGATCCGCATATGCATGAGCGCGGCATGCTGGAGGATGTCGATCATCCGGAACTGGGCCCCATCACCGTGCCGACGACGCCCTTGCGATTGCACGGGAGCGGCAAGCCACCAATGGCGCCGAGCCCGAAAATCGGCCAGCATAACGAGGAGATTTATGGCGGCTGGCTCGGCCTCTCGGCGGCCGAGATCGCCGCATTGCGGGAGGAGGGAGTAATCTGATGAGCGAATTCGGGTTGCCGCGGGCGGAGT
>JBKOVT010000004.1:0-15691 GCA_046724035.1 Pseudomonadota bacterium
ACGGCGCCCGCCAGGTAGGCCGTTGCGACGAGCCCCACTTGGGCGGGCGTGAAATGCAGCACCGGGCTTTCTTCCAGCGCGCCGACGATTGAGCCGGCGATCGTCACCTCGAGCCCATCGAGCACCCAGGTAATGCCGAGCGCGACGATGACGAGCGTGTGAAACCGCGCCCAGGGCAGCCGGTCCAGCCGCATCGGGACGTCGGTTTCGATGATCGCGCTCGCGTCGTGCATAACGGCAAGAACACTGGCGGCGGCAACCCGTCGCGTCAAAGGCGAAACCGGCGCTTGGCAAGGCGCTCGCCAGCTTGTAGGCGTAACGCCCGAAGGAGGTGCTCGTCATGGCAAATGGACCGGCTATCGCCGCCTACATCGCCGCCGCCGGAAAGCGCGCCCTGCCGCCGGAGGTCGTCGATATGGCGCGGCTGTGCCTCGCCGATTGGCTGGGTGTCGCGATTGGCGCTGCTGAGGAGCCCGCCGGCCGCATCGTCCGCGAGGTCGCGGCCGGATGGCACAGTGAGGGACCCTCCAGGATCCTGTTCGGAGGCACTGCGGCTGCACCTTTCGCCGCCCTCGCCAACGGCACCTTGGCGCACTGCCTCGATTTCGACGACACCTATGTCAGAGCGATCACGCATACGAGCGCGCCGGTCTGGGCGGCGAGTTTGGCTGTCGGCGAGCAGATCGGCGCGGATGAGAGCACGATGCTGTCGGCCTTTGTGGCTGGGTTCGAGACCGCCGCTCGCATTGGCGACGGTCTCGGCGAGCCGGTCAGTGCGCGCGGCTGGCACGGCACCGGCGTCTTCGGCCGGCTCGGCGCGGCCGCCGCGGCCTCCGTGCTGTTGCGCCTCGATAACGAGCGCGCGCTGCATGCGCTCGGCGCGGCGGCGACACAGACCGGCGGCCTCACTGCGTCGTTCGGCACGATGGCAAAGCCGTTCCACGCAGGAAAGGCAGCGATGGACGGTGTCGTCGCGGCGCAGCTCACCGCGAGCGGCTTTGCCGCGGCGACGGGGTTGTTCGAGCCCGGCGGCGGGCTCGACACGGCGCTCGTGCAAGATCGCAGCGTCACCGTCGCATCGCTGGACTCTCCTGGCGATCTCGCCGGCTGGCGCATTCTGGACAACAGCTTCAAGCCGTACGCGGCCTGCCATTTGACGCATCCGGCGGTCGACGCCGCCCGCGCGCTCGCGCCGCTTGTGGCCGAGCACGGCGGCGTCGGATCGATACGGGCCGAGATCGGCGCGCTGGCCCAGCAAATCACCGGTGGTAAGACGGGCGAACCGGCCACCCCGCTCGAAGGCAAGTTCGACCTGAAATATTGTGTCGCGCTCGGTTTGCACGGTCATGCGGTCTCCGCCGCCGATTTCCGCGAGCCCTGGCATCCCGATCCCGCGATCTACGCCACCGCCGGGAAGATCGAGAATACCGTCAGCCCGCAGATGGGCTTCGCGTCGGCGCGGCTTACCGTCGCATTCGCCAATGGCCGCCGTGAGATCGTGCATGTGCCGGTCGCCAAGGGTCATCCGCAGAATCCGATGAATTGGGACGACATGCACACGAAGTTCGACACGCTGGTCTCGCCACAGCTCGGCTCTCGCAGTGACGCGCTGTTCGAGCTGGTGCGCGAATTCGGTCGCGGCAATGTGTTTGGCGAGATCCGCGCGATCCTGGCGCGGTTGTAGGGAGATCGTGATGGCAGAGCGTCCCGATATCCGCCTGACCGCCGAGGAACAGACCGCGTTTTTGCGCGGTAATCGCAAATGCGCGCTCGCGACTCTCGACAGAGACGGGTTCCCGCATCTCACGGCGATGAATTATGTGCTGCATGACGGCGCCATCTACATGACGTCCTACGGCAAGGCGCAGAAGGTCGTGAACATCCGGCGCAACCCCAAGGCCGCGATCATGGTCGAGACCGGCTCGGCCTATGCCGAGCTGAAGGGCGTCATGCTGCGGGGATCGTGCGAGATAATCGAGGACGCCGGCGCCGTCGACGAGGTCTTCGGTTGGATGGCCGAGCAGCGCGGCGAGACGCGCTCGCCCGGCGCTTCACGCGGCGCCCCGAAACGCGTCGTTCTCAAAATCGTGCCGCGGAAAACCGTCACCTGGGACCACAGCAAGCTCGGCGGCCGCTACTAGGCTCAGTCTGCGAGCGGCAGGCTAAGCGGCGTGATCTCGGCGGCATTGCGCCTGAGGTAATCGCGGCTCGGCGCCTGCGCTTCCATGCGTTCTTGCGCGGCGCGCAACTTGCCTCCCGCTGCGCTTCGATCGAGCGTTACGACGCGACCCTCCGCCACGACCTGCCTGCCATCGACAAAGACATCGCGCACGGCGCGGTCCGCGGCATGATAGATCAGCGATTTCAGGGGATCACGATCGGGCTGCATCTGCGGGCAGGCGAGATCGACGAGCACGATATCGGCCTTTTTGCCGGGCGCGAGCCGGCCGATATCATCACGCATCAGCGCCGTCGCGCCGCCCGCCGTCGCGGCATGAAAGAGATCGGCGCAGCTCACGCTGGCGATGTCGCGCGAAGCGATATGCGCCAGCACCGTTGCCTTGCGCATCTCCTCGATCAAATTGTGTGGGCTGCAATCGGTGCCGACCCCCATCGTCACACCGGCCCGGAGATATTCGCCGAAATCCTCCATGACATGGCCGTAGCGCGCAAAGGGCGTCGGGCAATGCGCGACCGCCGTGCCGCTGTCGCCGAGCAATTTGAGATCGGATTTGGTGTGCCACCGCACCCAGGAATGTGTATCGAGGAAGAGCGCGTGGCCCAAAATCGTGCCGCGGCCGAGCAGCCCAAGGGCGTGTGCCCATTGCACCGGGGTCTTGCCGTGGCGGCGGATCATCTCGCGCACTTCGGTGACGCTCTGCGAGACGTGCAATGTGAACGGAATTCCGCGCTCCTTTGCGACATCGCGGCTGTCGCGCAGAAGATCCGCCTCGCAGGTGTCGATCTGCATTGGCGAAACCACACCCGAGAGACGCCCGCAAGGATGCGCCTCCGCTCGGTCTATGGTTCCGAGCGCCGCGTTAAAGCCGGCCCGGCCGCGCGCCTCGTCCCAGTCATAATGCAGCTCGTGGTCATCTTCGAGATACCAGCGCGCGGACGCATAACCGGGCGCGATAAAGCCGCGCATGCCGCTGCGCGCGAACAGATCGACCCAGCCATCCCATGGCGCCGAGATGTCCACAAGCGAGGTCACTCCAGACAGCAACAACTCGCAATAGGCGAACTCGGCGCTGGCGGAGCGGGCATCGACATCGGGCGCCTGCAGGGCCTGCGAGCGCTCGTAAAGTCCGGTCATGTGCATCTCGGGCAATCCATGTTCCTCGCGGATGCCGCGGTAGAGCGGTTCGTGATGCGGATGCGAGTGGATGTCGATGAGCCCCGGCATGACGAGCCGGTCGCGCCCGTCGATCGTGACATCCGCCGGCTCGGCGAAACCGCGCCCGACAAAGCTGATGCGATCATCGGCGAAGGCGACATCGACGCCGCGGCGGTAGACATGCCGCGCGCTCGCCTCATCCCACGCGATGACCCAGGCGGCATTCTTGATGACGGTCGTGGACATGGTTTCGCTCCATCGACATCAGTGGTCTGATCGTAAACGCATTTTCAGGTGGAGCGAAGAATGGCCGAACCCGGGCCACGCAATCTGATCACCGATGTCCCCGGCCTCCAGGTCGGGCAGGCCGAGGACGCGGCGGCGGCGACCGGCACGACGGTCCTGCTTTGCGAGGCGCCGGCCATTGCGTCGGTCGATGTGCGCGGTGGGGCGCCGGGCAGCCGTGAGACCGAGTTGCTCGGCCAAGCGACATTGGTCGAGAGGGTAGATGCGATCGTGCTTTCGGGCGGCTCGGCCTTTGGTCTCGACGCGGCCGCCGGTGTTATGGACGGCCTCGCCGCGGTGGGGCGCGGCTTCGAGGTGCGCGGCATGCGTGTGCCGATCGTGCCGGCAGTGATCCTGTTCGACCTTGCGTTTCCCGAGCGGCAGCACTGGACCGGCGAGCCGCCCCATCGCGGGCTGGGCCGGCTCGCGCTCGAACGGTCGTCGCAGGAGTTTGCGTTGGGCAATGCCGGCGCTGGTTTCGGCGCCAAAGCCGGCCGGTTGAAAGGGGGCATCGGTAGCGCGTCATGGCGCCTCGCAAACGGCGCTACGGTCGGCGCGCTTGTCGCGGTGAACAGCTGGGGCAGCGTCGTGCGGCCGGATTGCGGCCGGTTCTGGGCGGCTGAGCTGGCAGTGTCAGGCGAGATCGACGCCCAACCATCGCTCCCGGACAGTCCGCTCGACGCGGAGGATTTCTCCGCCTGTGCGCCGAGCGCCGCCGGCGCCAATACGACGATCGCCGTCGTCGCGACCGACATGCCGCTCGACAAGGCCGGCTGCCGGCGGCTCGCGATAATGGCGCAGGACGGGCTCGCGCAGGCGATCCGCCCGGCGCATACGCCGTTCGATGGCGACACGGTGTTCGCGTTGTCGACCGGAACCGGCGCGGTCGCCGCCCCCGATCAACTCGCTCGGCTTGGCGCTGCCGCCGCGTCCTGTCTCGCGCGCGCGATCATGCGGGGGGTCACCGAAGCGGAACCGCTCGGCGGCTTTAGCAATTGGCGGCAGCGCTGGGGATCGGCCGCGGTTTGAGCCGGCTCAAGCCGCGGCTCGCCTCTCCGCACCGATCCGTTCCAAGGCCGATCTTTGCGGCGCCGGTCTCTCGAGCAACGCCTCGGCGGCAAGCGGGAGGCAAACACGGACGCGGGTGCCGTGCCCGGGCTCGCTGTCGACGCGCATGATCCCGCCATGCTGGTCGACGATCTGCTTCACGATCGAGAGGCCGAGCCCTGTGCCATAACTTTTCGTGCTGAACAGCGGCTCGAAAATATGCTCCTGGTTTTCGGGCGCGATGCCGGGGCCCGTGTCGATGACCGTCAGCACAACGAGACCCGGAGCGATGCCGGTGCGGACTGTGATGCCCTTTTCGTATTCCGCCGGCATATCGTCCATCGCCTGACAGGCATTCTCGATCAAGTCCAGCAGCAGGCGTTGGATGCGCGCGGGATCGATCGCAGCAATCGCGTTTCCGGCGCGCAGTTCGGCATTTAATTTGAACGGCACCCAGCTTTTCTGTTCGGCGACGATATCGGTGAGCCACTCGTCGAACTTGATCGTCTCGCTCTGTAGTTCGCGCGTCTTTGTGTATTCGACGAGATCCGAGCTCATGCGGTCGCAGCGCTCGAGGCTGTGCTCCATTCGGGTGAGCGGCCGCTCGAGCTCGCTGCCGCTGTCGCTGAGTACGCCCTTCAGTGTATCGAGCGCTTCGCGCAACCCGTTGAGCGGGACGCGCAGTTCGCGGGCGACCGCGCCCGTGACATGTCCCAGCACCGCGAGACGTTCGACCTTCAGCAACTTGGTTTCCGCTTCGAGGCGGGTGCGCTCGGCTTCGAGCTTGTCCCCGCGCACGGCAACGAGTTCGTCATGCGCGTCGATCTGCCGGGAAATCAGGTACATCATCAGCCCGATCGCCAGCGCGCCGCCGATCGCGAAGAATCCGACCATCCACATCTGCCGCCGCCAATCCGCGAGCGCCGCCGACGCGCCCCGGCTGACCGCAATCGCCAGCGGATAACCGGTGAGTGGGCGGATGGCCTCGATGCGCCATTCCTGGTCCGAACTGCTTTCGCGCAATGTCGCTTTCCCGCCGGCGGCGAAGATTGTGCGCAGCTCGCCCTCGCCGATCACGATATCCGCTTCTCCGGACAGTGCGGGATATCGCGCCAGCACGCGTCCATCGGGACCAATCACCGCGATCCGTGTGTCATCTGCCAGAGGCGCCGTCTCAAAACTCGCGGTGAGCTTGGCGAGCGGCACCAGCGCGACGATACCGCCGGCCGGCGTGCCTCCCTCCCCGAGGATAAGCTGCGCCACCGGCAGCCGGAAGGTGCCGGCTTGCACGTCTTCGATCGGCGCGCCGACAAACCGCGCGCGGCTCGATGGCGCGGCCCGCCCAGTGAAATAATTTTTATCTGCAATCTCAGCCAAATTCGCCGGCCACGCGCCGACCGTCCCGAGCACCTTTCCCTCAGGCCCGATCCGCGCAATCGCGTCGATTTGTCCGGAATGCTCGATGACCTGCTGCAACAACCCGGCATTTTCCAGCGCTGCTGCGTCGCTGCGGGGGGCTGCTGCCGAGATGTCGCTGGAGCCGGGCAGGCGGTCGGCCAGGCGTTCAAGGATCGGTTCGATCCCTTGCAGAGAGCGGGTGGTTGCCTCGGCGAGCACAGCGTCTAGCCGGCGCAGCTCGTCGGCCGTCGTGTTGAGCACCTGATGCCGCAGATATCCGCCCGCCAAGCAGCAGGCGACGAGGAGGCCGGTGATCCAGACGACCCCGGTGGCAAGCAATGTCGTGACCGGCCGCACGTTCGGCAGGAGCCTGCGGCTGCGAGGCGCCTCTGGTACTTCTTCTTCTGCCGGAACGGAAGCCATGCTGCCGCTCAATCCTTTGGTAATCAAGGGACTGAACGCCTGCTTGATTGAGAAACGGTTAAGCGGCGGCGATGCATCTCCAGCCAGTTTGGCGGCGGGCCGGCGGGTTTATCCGACGACCCGCGCGCGGCATTCACCAAAGCCGATCGGAACATAGCCGTCGCGCCGGCAATGGGCGCGGAAGATGACCTCGTCCCCGTCTTGCAGATAGGTGCGGGTCTCGCCGGTATGCAGCGTGATCGTGCGTTGCCCGGCATGGCTCAGCTCGTTAAGGCTTCCCCAACCTTCCTCGGTCGGTCCCGAGATTGTGCCGCTACCGAAGATGTCGCCGGGCAGCAGATTGCAGCCGCCGCAGGTGTGATGCGCGACGAGCTGCGCCACGGTCCAATACAGATCGAGCGTGTTGCTGCGCGACATGCGGTGCGGTTCGAGCGCCTTCTCGCGCATCTGCGGCGTCAGCAGCAAGGCTTCGAGCTCGATATCGAAGGCGCCCTCGCGCTGATCGTTCTGGTCCCACAGATAGTCCAGGGGGCGCGGATCGCCGGCGGGCCGCTCCGGCTGCGCGACACGGAACGGTTCAAGCGCCTCGGCGGTGACGATCCAGGGCGACACCGTGCTGCCGAAATTCTTGCCGAGGAACGGACCGAGCGGCGGCATTTCCCAGAACTGGATGTCGCGCGCCGACCAGTCATTGACGAGGCCAAGGCCGAAGATGTGTTTGCTTGCTTCGCCAATCGGGATCGGCTCGCCCTGCCGGTTGCCCGGCCCGACCCACACCGCCAGCTCGAGCTCGTAATCGAGATTGCGGCAGGGGCCGTAGCTCGGCGTGGTCTCGTTCGCTGATAGGCGCTGTCCCGCCGGCCGGCGCACCGCGAGGCCGGACTCGCGTAGCGAGGAGGCGCGACTGTGATACGCAACCGGCACATATTTGTAGTTCGAGCTCAGCGGGTTGTTTGGATCGCGGCGGCGGCCGCCATTCCGCGCATGGTGAATGCCGGCAAAAAAATCGGTGAAGTTGCCGATCGCTGCCGGCAGATGCAGCCAGCAATCGCTTGCGCGGTGCAGCAGCTTGTCCGCAAGCGGTTCAAGTTTGGCCCGTCCGGCCCCGTCAGCCGCGAGCAAGGCGAAGACCTGCTGCCGCAACGCGCGGCGCGGCCCGGCTCCCAACGCCATCAGCGGATTGAGCATCCCGCCTGATGCGGCTTGCGCCGCAGCTGCGGCTGCTCCCGAAAACAGCCCGGCATGATGCGCGGCGCGCAGATCGAAGATCATGTCGCCGATCGCGATGCCGCCGCGCGGCGCCGCATCGGGTGCGGTGCGGCCCGGTGGGCTGAAGACGCCGAACGGGAGGTTCTGCAGCGGGAACTCGGCATGGCCATTGGCCGAGGCGACCCAGCTTTGGCGGGCTTTGTCATGCGTTTCGTCGGTCATTTGCGAACCCTCAGTCTAGTTCCCGTCGCTCGCGGCCGCGACCGCCGGCAACACCAATCTCTCTGCGCGACCTACACGACGCACCGCGTAAATTGCGGAACCGAGCGCCACCGCGACAAAACCCGAGAACACGAGGATCAGGCCGAGCGGGCTGTCATGCGGCAACAGCGCGACGGCAAAGCTCCCGACCGCCGCCATTGTCATCTGCAGAAAGCCCATGAGCCCCGATGCCGTTCCGGCAATCCGGGGATGAATGCTGAGCGCGGCGGCCATCACGGAAGGCTGGCTCAACCCGTCGCCGATCTCTGCGAAAGCGATCGGCAGAAACAAGGTCCAGACGCTGAACCCGCCCGAGAGATAACAAAGCGTTACCACCCCGGCGCCGCCCAGCGCCAGGGCGCGGCCGACGATCAGTAGCCGCAAGCTGCCGACGCGCAGCGCGAATCTCGCCGCGGCGGCATTGCCGAGCATGTAGGCGGCCATCGGGAAGAGGATCATGAGCCCGTAGGTGCTGGGCGGCTCGCCAAGCGCGTCGGTGACGAGATAAGGCGCGCTCGCGATAAACGTAAACCACGACGCGCTCGTGCAGGCGCTGCACAGCGCAAATCCGCCAAAGCCCGGCGCGCGCAGCAGGAGCGCGTAAGAGCGCGCCATCCCAGCAAAATCGAGCGGCATCGGGTGCCGGTTGGTCTCGGCGAGCCGCACGCATGTCGCGGCGAACACGAGCGCGCCGAGCGCGCCGAGCAGCACGAAAATGGCGCGCCAGTCGAACCATTCGGCGAGGTAGGCGCCAAGAGCCGGCGAGATCGCCGGCGCCAGCGTCATTGCCATCATGACGAGCGCCAGGCCGCGGGCCGCCATCTCGCGGTCATAGACGTCGCGGATGATCGCGCGCGACAGCACAATGCCGGCGCAAGCGCCGAGCGCCTGTAGCAGGCGCCCGACGATCAGCGCGGCAAGGGACCATGCGCCGGCGCACAGCACCGTCCCGGCGAGAAAGAGTGCGAGCCCGGCGATCATCACCGGCCGGCGGCCATAGCGGTCCGACACCGGCCCATAGATCAGCTGCCCCGCCGCGATGCCTCCCAGATAAAGGCTGAGCACGAGCTGCACATGCGCCGCGCTGTCATCGAACACCTGGACGAGCAGAGGCAATGCCGGAACGACCATGTGCAGCGCGCAGAACGCCAGCGCGGTGATCGCCGACAGGAGCGCCAGGGACGGCGCGGGGCTAGGCTTCATCCAGAAACGGCGCGGAAGCTGCCGAGACTGCGGCGCTGCCGGCCGTCGCTGTCGAAATTGCCGGGATCGAGCCACGCCTCGAAAGCGGCGCGCAGGGCCGGCCATTCCCGGTCGACAATCGAAAACCACGCCGTGTCGCGGTTGTTGCCGCGCGTAACCATTGCCTGCCGGAACAGCCCCTCATAGGTGAAGCCGAGCCGGGCGGCGGCGGCTCGGCTCGGCAGGTTGCACGAATCGCATTTCCATTCGTAGCGGCGGTAGCCGAGCTCGTCGAAGACGCGCCGCATCATCAGATGCATCGCATCGGTCGCCGCCGGCCGGCGCTGCAGTCGCGGGCTGAAATTAAGTCCAGCGACCTCGATCGTGCCGTGCGCGGGCTGGATGTTCGCATACGCCGCGATGCCGACCGCCTTGCCGCTCGCCTGGTCGATGATCGCGTGAATCATCCGCGTCTTATCGGCACAGGAATCCTCGGCCCATTTGCGGTAATCGGCAGCGGTCGCGAACGGGCCGTAATTGTAATAGGTCCAGTTGCGCCCTTCCCGGTCCTCGGCATTGGCCTCGAACAACTCGGCCGCGTGCCGATCTGGATCGAGCGGCTCGACCCGTGCGAAGCGGCCGATCATCGGCGTGCGCGGCGGCGCCGGCCGCGGTCGCCAGCCCGGTACGGGAAACCCGACCGGCTGACCCAGGTGATTACGTCGCGCGTCGCTGTCGTTCATGGCGCCCCCAGGGAAAGCCACCACAGGCCGAGGAGGATCGTCAACAAGCTCAGCGGCATGCCGACCCGGCAATATTCCCAAAAGCCGATCGTGACGCCCTCGGCGCGCGCGAGCTGTACGACGATCAGATTGGCGACCGAGCCGAGCACGGTCAGGTTGCCGGCCAAAGTCGAGGCCATCGCGACGATGAGCCAGGCGTGTTGCGGATCGCTGGTCTGCCCGACAAATGGACGCAGCACCAGGACCGCCGGCACGTTGCTGACGAGGTTCGACAATATTGCCGTGACGGCGCTGAGCATACCCTTGTCGGCGAGCCCGGCGCGCCCGATCGCGGCGACGAGGTCGGGGGTCAGCAGCGCGTTTTCGAAGCCGGCCACAACGACGAACAGCCCGGCGAACATCAACAGGAGCGGCCAATCGATCTCGCGATAGATGCGCTCGCTGCGGACGATGCGCGTCAAGAGCATGAAGCCGCCCGCGATCAGCGCCACTTTCGCCGGCGGCTGCCCGGCAAAGAACGCCGCCATCATAACGATGACGATCAGCACCGATTTGATCGCGAGCGGCGCATGCATATGCGCCGGCCGCCGCGACACGAACTGTAACTCCCTGCGCCCACGAAACTCGCTCGGATAGCAAAATGCGATCAGCGCGATCGTGACGACGAGCCCGGCCGCCGCGACCGGAGCCAGGGCGGCGGCGAACGCTCCATAAGGAATATGCGAGAAACCGCCGATCAGGATGTTCTGCGGATTGCCGGTTATGGTCGCTACGCTGCCGATATTGGCAGCCATCGCGACCGCCAGCAGGTACGGCACCGGATTGCGCTCCAGCCGCCGCGCGACATCGGCGACGAGCGAGGTCATCACAAGGCAGATCGCGTCATTCAGCAGAAAGGCCGAAAACACGCCCGAAGTCAGCGTGACGGCTGCGAGCAGCGCCACCGGTTGCCGGGCACGCGCAACAGCCCAGCCGGTGACGAGGCGGAAGAACCCCGACAGCCGCAGATTGCCGACGACGATCATCATGCCGAGGAGAAGGGCCACCGTGTCGAAATCGATGACACGCGAGATGTCGTCGATCCCAATGCCGCCCACGGCCAGCATGAGGCTCGCGCCGACCAGCGCCGCGCCGGCGCGATCTATACGGAAGCCGGGCAGGCGCCCGATCGCGATGACGAGGTAGGTCACGACGAAGATCTCGAAGATTGCGGCGCGTGGCGGTGCGCCGGACGGGGCCTCATACCAGGCGAGCGCGGCGGCTGCGGCGAGCGCAACCATGGCGACGATGCCAGCGATCCCGCGGCGCCGGCCTGGGCTGCGCCCTCGGTTAAGGAAAACTAGCCGGTGCGGCATCAGGTCGGGACGATCAGCGGCTACGCCGGATCGGTCAAGGCGGAGGACGTCCGCCGAGTTCGACCTTCAGCTATGCGTAGCCGTCTCGCCGCGAGGGGTTGACGGAGCCTCTGGAGACCTTATTCTCATCTGTAGCATAATTGCTGCTGCCGGCCGGCCGCCCGCCGTCCGGCTTTTCCGGACCCCAATAATGCTCATTTTGAGCATTAATCAGGAGTTGTCCCAGTGCTGCACACCCCCACCTCCCGCCGGACGCCAAAGCCGCCCGTCCCGCCGTTACCGCTGCCCGAGCTCTACAGCCGCGTCGAGCGGCATGTGCCCCCCTTCGAGTGGCGCATCCTGGCCGATGACATCGCCGCGATCCTAAAGCTCAAGCGCGAGAAAAACGCGGTCATCCTGGCGCACAACTATCAGACGCCGGACATTTTCCACACGGTCGCCGACATCGTCGGCGACAGCCTGGCTCTGGCCCGCGAGGCGGTGCGCACCGATGCCGAGATCATCGTTCTCGCCGGCGTCCATTTCATGGCCGAAACCGCGAAGCTGTTGAACCCGGAAAAGACCGTATTGATCCCCGATCTGGAAGCCGGCTGCTCGCTGGCATCGTCGGTCAGGGCCGAGGATGTGCGGCTGTTGCGCACCAGCCATCCCGGGGTGCCGATCGTGACCTATGTGAATACCTCGGCGGCGGTTAAGGCGGAGAGCGACATCTGCTGCACCTCGGGAAACGCCAAGAAAATCGTCGAGGGGCTCGGCGTCCCCAAAGTCATTATGATCCCGGACGAGTACCTCGCCCGCAATATCGCCGCCCAGACCGAAGTCGAGATCATCGCCTGGAAAGGCCATTGCGAGGTGCATGAGCGCTTCACGGCCGAGGACATCCGCGAATTGCGCACGACGCATCCCGGCGTCACCGTGCTGGCGCATCCCGAATGCCCGCCCGAAGTCGTTGCCGAATGCGACTTCACTGGCTCGACCGCGGCGATGGCCGATTATGTCGGGCAACGTCGACCGAGCCGCGTCGTGCTGCTGACCGAATGCTCGATGAGCGACAATGTCGCGCTGCAATACCCCGATCTCGATTTTGTACGGCCCTGCAATCTGTGCCCGCACATGAAGCGCATCACCTTGCCGAAGATCCGCCGCGCCCTCGAAACGATGAACCATGAAGTGACGGTACCGCCGGAGATCGCGGAGGGAGCGCGCCGCTCGGTCGAGCGCATGCTGGCATTCGGTTGAGCCGAGTTTCCCGATGCTGCGTCTCCTGATCGAGCCGATCGTCCGCGCCGCGCTCGCCGAGGATCTCGGACGCGCCGGCGACATCACGACCGACGCCGTCGTTCCGAGCGACGCCGAGGTCGCTGCGGTGATCGTCGCGCGGCAAGCGGGCGTGCTGGCCGGGCTTGAAGCGGGCCTCCTCGCCTTCGAACTGCTCGACCCAGGCCTCCGGCTCGAACGCATCTGCGCCGACGGGAGCCGGCTCGAGCGCGGCAAGGCCGTGGCAAGCATCAGTGGCCGGGGGCGGCCGGTTCTGGCAGCCGAGCGGGTGGCGCTGAACCTCGTTTGCCGCATGTCGGGGATCGCGACCGCAACGCGCTCGCTCGTCGATGCGATCGAAGGACACAAGGCCAAGATCGTCTGCACTCGCAAGACGACTCCGGGTCTGCGCATTCTCGAAAAAGAGGCGGTACGCTTGGGAGGCGGCGCCAACCACCGCTTTGGTCTCGACGACGCGATGCTGATCAAGGACAACCACGTGGCGCTGGCTGGCGGCGTCAAGTCGGCGCTCGAACGCGCCCGCGCCCAGGCCGGCCATCTCGTCAAGATCGAGCTCGAGGTCGATACGCTCGACCAGCTCGCCGAAGCGTTGGAGCACGGCGTCGACGCGGTTTTGCTCGACAATATGGACCCGCCGACCCTCCGCCGTGCCGTCGAGATGGTTGGCGGCCGCGCCGTGACCGAGGCCTCGGGCCGCATCACTCGCGAGACCGCGCCGGCCATCGCCGCGACGGGGGTCGACCTGATCTCCTCCGGCTGGATTACGCACAGCGCGCCAATCCTCGATCTCGGCCTCGATATCGACTAGCGCCGGCCTGCGCCGGGATTAATATCCCCGAGCGCAACCGCGAGGACCTGATGGAGAGCCGGCAGAGCGAGGACCCGCGAGCGGCGCGTTTTGCTCGCTATATCGAAGCGCGCCGCTTCGATCCGCCGAGGCCGCTGCTCGCCAAGGCCGCCGCGCTCGCCCCGCAAAAGGAGCACGCGCTCGATGGCGGGGCCGGGGCGCTGAACGCCACCAAATATCTGCTGTCCGCTGGTTTCGCGAAGGTCACCGCGATGGACGCTGCGCTGCGCGCGCGAGAAGTCGCCGCGGAGCTGGGGGATGACCGCGTGACATTCGCGCTGTCGCGCTTCGAGGATTTCGAGTTCCCGGCGAGGCGCTACGATCTGGTCAATGCGGAATTTTCGCTGCCGTTTATAGCCCCGAGTGATTTCGTCCCGACTTTCAATCGGCTGCTGCGCTCGGTGAGGTCGGGCGGGATTTTCACCGGGCAATTGTTCGGGCCGAATGACAGCTGGAATGTCAAAAACAGCGGCATGTCATTCCACACTCGGGCCGAGGCCGAAGTCTTCTTCCGGGAGTTCGACCTCATTCATTTCGAGGAAGAAGATCATCCCGGCACGACCAAACTCGGTGAGCCGAAGCACTGGCACATTTTCCACATCATCGCGCAGCGGGCGGCGTCTTAGCGCCGCCGCGAGCGCCTCGGGCGGAGCCGCGGGCGTGCGGCCGCGGCGACGTTTTCGGCATCGCAGAAATCCGGTTTGCCCGGCGCGGCGGCGCGACGCGGCTCGTGCATCTCTATCAGCGTGATCCGCTGCGCGTGTTGTTTCCCGCGCCCGAGGCGAATGACATCGCACTCGCGATATTGCTGACGACCTCGGGTGGGCTCGTCGCCGGCGACCGGCTCGCGATCGAGATTCAGGTGGGGGAGGGCGCCGCCGCGCACCTTACCGCCGCGGCCGCTGAGAAGATCTACCGCTCGACCGGCGCGACGACCGCGATTGCGCAACACATCGGTGTGGGCCCGGGCGCCTGGCTCGAATATCTGCCGCCCGAGACGATCCTGTTCGAGGATGTGAGGCTGAGGCGCGAGACTCGCGTCGAGCTCACCGCAGGCGCGGGTTTTCTCGGTGGCAGCATCCTCGTGTTCGGGCGGCAGGCCCGCGGCGAGCAGCTGACCAACGGTCTCGTCAACGAGCGATGGGAGGTCTGGCACGGTGCCCTGGTCTGGGGCGATGCGCTGCATCTCGACGGCGACATCGCCGCGACAATCGCCAATCCGGCCTGTTTTGCCGGCGCCGCGGCGTGCGGGACCTTGATACTCGCACCGCCGAAAGCGGATCCGGGTGCTTTCCTTGATTCCGCACGCGAAATGCAGGCGCGCGCCGCGGCGCCGGGCCTGCAAGCCGGCGCGACCGTCGTCGGCGGGCTGCTGATCGCCCGCTGGCTGGCCGCCGATGCCCTCTCGCTGCGCCGCGCTTATGCCGAACTCGCTTGCCATTTGCGCGAGGCCGCGATGGGATTGCCGCCGCGCCTGCCGCGGCTTTGGCACGTCTGATGCTTCAGGAATGGGCATGAACCTGAGTCCGCGTGAGAAGGACAAACTGCTCGTCGCGGTCGCCGCGATGGTCGCGGCGCGGCGGCTCGAACGCGGCGTCAAGCTCAATTACCCTGAGGCCGTGGCCCTCATTACCGATTACGTGCTCGAAGGCGCGCGCGACGGCAAGACCGTCGCCGAATTGATGCGCGACGGCGCGACCGTGCTCGGCCGCGACCAGGTCATGGAGGGGGTGGCCGAGATGGTCCACGACATCCAAGTCGAAGCGACCTTCCCCGACGGCACAAAGCTCGTCACCGTCCACCAGCCGATCCGGTAACACGATGATCCCCGGCGAAATATTC
Organism: Pseudomonadota bacterium; assembly: GCA_046724035.1. Taxonomy (GTDB): domain Bacteria; phylum Pseudomonadota; class Alphaproteobacteria; order ATCC43930; family CGMCC-115725; genus DATARH01. The sequence continues at coordinate 15,208 of JBKOVT010000004.1, forward strand.
TCGGGCTCGGGCGATATCGAGCTGAACGCCGGCCGGGCGAGCGTGACGCTCACCGTCGCGAATACCGGCGACCGGCCGATCCAGGTCGGCTCGCATTATCATTTCTTCGAAACGAACCCGGCCTTGCACTTCGACCGCAACAAGGCGCGCGGCTGTCGCCTCGACATTCCCGCCGGCACGGCCGTACGCTTCGAGCCGGGACAGAGACGCGAGGTGCAACTCGTTCCCTTTGCCGGCGCGCGCCGCGTCGTCGGCTTCCGCGGCCAGATCAACGGGAGCCTCTGAGGTGGCGCGCACGATCAGCCGCGCCGGCTATGCCGCGATGTTCGGTCCGACGGTCGGTGATCGCATTCGCCTCGCCGATACCGAATTGATCATCGAGATCGAAAGCGACCGCACGATCTATGGCGAGGAGGTCAAGTTCGGCGGCGGCAAGGTCATCCGCGACGGCATGGGGCAGGGGCAGCGCTCGCGCGCCGAGGGC
>JBKOVT010000045.1:0-9938 GCA_046724035.1 Pseudomonadota bacterium
CCTCCCTCCGCGCCCCCCGCCCGGGGGGGGGGGGGGGGGGGGGGGGCCCGGCCGGGGGGGGGGCCCCCCCCCACATTTCGTCCCGCCCCCTCCGGCTCCCCGGACCAGTCCGGGGTCGCCACCTCCCCCAAGCGGGGGAGGAGCCGTCAAATGCAGTAGGTGCGCAGCGGCGGGAAGCCGTTGAACCCGACCGACGCGTAGCTCGCCGTGTAGGCGCCGGCCGCCAGAATCTCGACCTTGTCGCCGACTTCGAGCCCGAGCGGCAGCTTGTATTCGGTCTGCTCGTACAGGATGTCGGCACTGTCGCAAGTCGGCCCGGCGAGGATGACCGGCCCGGTGGGCCCATTCCGCCCCGGTGTCTGGATGCGGTATTTGATGCTCTCGCCGATCGTCTCGGCGAGGCCGTTGAACTTGCCGACATCGAGATAGACCCAGCGCTTGCCGCCATCGCCCTTATCGGCGATCAGCACGACCTCGCTCTGGATCAGCCCGGCATCGCCGACCAGCGAGCGACCCGGCTCGATGATGATCTCGGGCAGATGGTTGCCGAAATGATGGGTCAGCGCCGCCGTCACGGCGCGGGCATATTCCGCCACATTCGACACCCGGCCGCGGTAACGCGCCGGGAAGCCGCCGCCGATATTCACCATGCGCAGATTGATGTCGGCTTCGGCGAGCAGGTTGAACATCTGTGCCGCCGTGCCGATCGCGCCATCCCATTGCGACAGATCCGTCTGCTGCGAGCCGACATGAAACGAGACGCCGTAGGGATCGAGGCCGCGCTCGCGGGCCTGGCGCAGCAGCGTGACCGCCATCTCCGGCGTGCAGCCGAATTTCCGCGACAAGGGCCAATCGGCCCCCTCGCAGGAGACCAGGATCCGGCAAAACACCCGGGCGCCCGGAGCCTGGCGCGCGAGCTTGTCGAGCTCCGCCTCGCTGTCGAAGGCGAACAGCCGGATGCCCCGCTCATAGGCGAAAGCGATGTCGCGCTCCTTCTTTATTGTATTGCCGAAGGAGAGCCGGTCTGCCGTCGCGCCATTCGCGAGGCACAGCGCGATCTCCGCCGGGCTCGCGACATCGAACCTCGATCCCCTATCCGCCAGCATCGCGACGATCTCCGCCGCCGGGTTTGCCTTCACCGCGTAATAGATGCTCGCGATCGACAAATAGCGGGCCAAGAGATCATACGCCGCCGCGATCACATCGAGATCGACGACAAGGCACGGCGTCTCGGGCGAGGTTTCGGATAAAAAGCGCGCAATTTTCTGATTCATCAAACGGTGGACCTTCCAAGCAGCAGAGAGCGCAGGCAACTCTCGAGACGGCATCGGCAACGCCGACTCCCCTGCCGATGGCAGAGGAAAGCCCCCGGTCTCGAACCGAGGGCATGCCATTAGCGCCGGTGAACGCGGCCGAAGCCGCGCCGCGGCGCGCGCTATCTCAAACTGCTTGGATCGGCGACCCGGCTGCCGCGCCCACGCCGGCGGGTGCCGGGCAGGACCGCGTCAGGACAGGGCGCTACGGCCCTCGTCGGGATTGCAACCATATCGACCTCCCTCTCGGGACCCGGAACTCAGCCGGACTGCCAAAAAGGACGCGTTACGTCGTTGCATAACCACCATGGGCCATAGGCACGTGCGAGTGCGTCAACGCGGCGATACATACGCGAGGATCGCGGGATTGCAAGTGGTAATTTCGCCAGGCGGAGCGCGGCACTCCGCGGCGCTGCGGCAGGTTTTCGTCGCCGCGGTGAGCCGCGACTCGCGACGCAAAAAACCGGGTTTGCAGCATCGCGAAGTTTCGCGTGCACAGCGCGGCGAAAATTGGATGTCGCTCGTGCAATAACGACGTCGTGACAAGTCGCGCGTGCAACGAGCGACCGAAGATCGGCGGCATTTTTGCAACAGGCGCGCAGGAATATCAAAGTCAATTTGATCGGCAAGTCGGATTTACTTTGTGTTAACCGAAGAAGGTCAGCTTCTGCGCACCTTCAACCAGGTTGGTAGGTTTACGATGTTGAGCAAGTCACGCACATCGCGGTCGCGTACCGCGAAGAAGCCTTCCCGGACGCGACGCGCTGTCCGTGCGAAGACGACGGCACGCAAGACGATCCGCCGCGCCAAGCCGGCGCGCCGGAAGACTGCTGCCAAGCGCACGATGTCGGTGAAGCGCCGGACCGTCGCCAAGCGTCGTCCGGCCGCCAAGCGCCGCACGGTTGCTGCCAAGCGTCGCCCGGTTGCCAAGCGCCGTCCGGCTGCCAAGCGCAGCATGCATCGCGCCCGCAGCGCGACGAAGCGGCCGATGCGCCGGACGGTTCGGCGGACGAAGCCCGCCCGCGCCACGACAGCGCGCGCCCGCGTCGCAAAGCATGCGGTTTCCCGCGTGCGGCGCGCCACCACCTCACGGCGCAAGATCGTGCGCGCCCGCAAGCCCATCGCGCGGCGTGCATCCATGGGCTCGCACTTCATGAGCCGTGCGTTTGCGTTCTAGTCTGATACGCCTACCAGTAGACTGACGACCTCGGCCCCGCTCAGCGGGGCCGAGGCGTTTTTGGACCCGCGTTTTGGTGGCTGCGCTTTCACGACTCACCCGCGGGCGGCGATCGCGTGCGATTTTCGGCGATCGGGTCCACGCTATCATGTAGAAAAACGCCACTGAAAGGCGTGCCGCCGATCCGATCTAATTAAAGAAAGCACATTGGATGCACTTGCCCGAGATCGGCCGGCTGCGCGACGGCCAGCCGAATAGCGGCCAGAGCAACCCGGCCACACCGGTCTGTTCAGCCGATTCCGGCATCCCGCTACAGCGCGACCGGGCCTCGGTCTGGGTCCAGCATTCGCCGGCCGTGTTCTCCGCATTGCAAGATGCTCCCGGCGATCTGGCTGCCCTGTTCGATGCCGTTGTGGCGCGCTGGCCGGATGCGAAGGCGCTGGTATCCCTGACTGGCGAGGCCACGTTCCGCGAACTCGACCGCTGGTCACGGACGCTCGCGGCCACGCTAGAGGCACACGGCGCAGCACGCGGCGAGATCGTCGCGTTTCGGATGCTCGCCGGCGCGCCTACGCGGCATCGTCTCCTCTTTCTGGCCACCCAAATTGCCGCCTTCCGGCTTGGTTGCGCATTGTTGCCGCTGGGCCAACAGCTGCCGCCGGCACAGACAGCGGCCCAAATCGAGACGCTCGGGGCGCGGTTCGTCATCGACGCGACAGCGGCCCTGGACGATCTGCCGGGTTGGGCAGCCGGGGCGCACCGAGAAAGCATACCGGCGTTTGCCGAAACCGTCCTGACCGTGCGCCGGCGCGTCGAGGCGAGTCCGGAGCTGCCGGCCGGCACGGCCGTGGTGCTGACGACGAGCGGCACGACCGGCACGCCGAAGGCAATCTGCCTCAGCGACGCGATGCTGCTGGGTTTTCTTCACGGCATCATGTCGACGGGCACGGTTCCCGGGCTTCCATGGCTGATGGGCGCCAATATCGGTTTTGACATGGCGCTGGCCGATGTGTGGCTGCCGTGGTTGCACGGGCAGCCTGTCATTGTCCTCGAAACCGAACGCCGCACCCCGTCGGCCCTTGCCGACGCGCATCGGCTTGGCGCGCGCGTGGTGAGCCTGTCGCCCAGTATCGCGGCGGCGGCTTTGCGCGACGATGCAGCCTGCTTTGGGCCCTTTCACACGCTGATGCTGATTGGCGAAATTCTTCCGCGCAGCCTTGCCCGTCGGCTCGGTGAAACGGCGCCGGAACTCGCCGTTATAAATGGCTATGGGCCGGCCGAAACCGCTGTCCTGGCCACCGTCTGTCGCGTCGGGGCCGCAGGAGACGGCCCGGTTCCGCTCGGCCGCGCACTGCCGGGCTATCGGGTCGTGATCGCGGATCCGGACACCCTCGCGCCATCGCCGCGTCATTCGCGGGGCGAGCTTCTGATCGCAAGCGCGGCGCCAGCGCTCGGCTATGTCGACCGCAAAATGAGCGCCGAAAAGTTCATTGAACTACCCGGCGAGGCGCCCGGCCCTTTTATGCGCACTGGCGACATCGGCTGGGTGGACGAGCGCGGCGAAGTGCAGCTCGTCGGACGAAACGACCGCCAGGTCAAGATAGCGGGCGTCCGTATCGAGCTGGACGGTATCGAGCATGTCATCGATCGCGTTCCGGGTGTGGAACAGGTGGGTGCGGTCGCGCTCAAGATTCAGGATGCGCCGCGCGTGATCGCGGTAGTGCAGCCCTCCCCCGCAGTGACAGATCGCGCGGCGCTTCTCACCGCGATCCTGGCGCATTGCCGGGACTGGCTGCCACGGGCCGCCATCCCTGCGAAAATCGTGTTCATTGACGCGATGCCGATGGGCGGCTCCGGCAAGAAATCGCACAGCGCCCTCGTGGCGATGCTGGAACGGAATGACGACCCCGCAGATGCAGCTGACGACCGAGCCCTGCCCGAGCCGGGAACGCTCGCGGCCAGGATTGCGTCCATGTGGGCCGAACTGCTGCACCGGAATGGCGTCGATGCAGCCCCGATCAGCCTGTCCGATGATGTCTTCTGCCTCGGCGCGTCATCGCTCGATACGATCCTGATGGCCGAGCGCATCGAACGCACCTTCGCGGTCCGCATTGCCGACGACCAACTCTTTTTACACACCACGATTGCAGACCAGGCCGCCTTTATCCGCGCTGCGATGTCGGAACGTGCGGCCGATCCGCTTCCCGATCACGCTCGCCGAGCAATCGGCCACCGGGTCATCAGGAGGGCTCGCCCGGCTGGCCATGTACGGGGAAGCGCGATCAGTCCGCCGGAACTCGGGGGCGGTGCGCCACATATGAGCATTGTCGCGGCGAACGCCCTCGATGATTACGACATCCTGGCCTGCACGATACCGCTTACCGGAAAGCTTCTGACGGATGACGGGCTCTGGTTCGATACGGCGCGCGCCATCGCCGGCCAGATACTGAGCGGAGAGCTGCCGCGGCCAGCCGTCTTAATCGGTTTTTCGATTGCCGGCTGGATGAGCTGGTTCATCGACAGGCTGCTCGTTGCCGCTGGTGCGGATGCCACGCCCGTCATCAATCTCGACGGCGGCGTCCTCCACCTTAACCGACAGGGCTGGATGGAGCGCATCGAGCCGCTGCTTCCGGCACCCGACACGGCCCCGCCCGCGCGAATGCTGGTGGTGAACCGCGCCAACCCGGGGCGGTTCATCCTCAGCCCTCGATCGCAAACCGATTGGGCTCCGACTGGGGCCCGAATTAACCGCCTTACCGTGCGCAGCGTTGTGCACATGGATTGCAGCCGGCCGGAAGCGATCAGAGGTTTCAGAGAGGTTTTCGCGGGGTTTGCGAGCGACACCGGCCGGGATTGCCTGCTTGAGCCGCCACTGTCCGTCTCCGGCACGGGGGCTGCGCTGTTCGAGATGCTCGACTCGCCGGAGCCGCCGCGCGGGTCCGAGGTGCGCGATCTACTGGGGGCCTTGCCGGCCACTCCGATCGAGCACGCAATCCGCATTCCGCTGCTGTTCCTGGCTGTGTGCACGGGGGAGGCGGAGCTCGCGCTGGACACCGCGCGCCGCCTGTCCGCCGAGGATTCTGGGTTCCGCCACGCCGTCTATGCGGAAGTGGCAATCCTCAGCGAGCTTAAGCGCCGCGAGGCCGCGGCTGCCCGCGTCGCGGAATGGATATCGCTGCAGGGCGCGGATGCGAAGATGCAGGCGCGGGCTGAGCCACGCAGCGCTTCCGCCGGCTCGTGGACCGGAGGCGCGGACCTCGCCCTCGGCAGCGAGGCTGCTCTGGATTTCGCCGCCGGTTTCTGCGCCTAGCGCGGTCCCCCCTACACTTGTCGAGAGGTCGCCTTACTTAGCAACATTCACCGACGAGATTGTCGCCTTGGGTCACCACACCGCTCGACGAGTCGGTGGGGGCTCAAGGCGGGGTGCGCAGCGGGATCGTGCCGAGCCGGCGCCCGGTGGCGAGATCGACGACGAGGAGTTGGCGGGTGCCGTCAGCCAGCAGCAGATCGATGACGAGGCGGCCCGGACCAGCGGTCATCGCCTCGATCCGCGATCCCGCCGGGAGGTCGATCGGCGGCGCGGTATATTCCGCCCGCGCCGCGGGCTCCGCGGGTTTGTGCGAGACGCGCGTCGCGATCGCGACAATCAGCGCAACGGTCCCGACGACCAGCAGGACGCCCATGACGAGGACCGCGATCTTGAGCGCGCGCATGGGGCGGGGCTCAGCGGATCGGGGCCGGCATGCAGGATGACACCACCGCCGCGTCGGTCCGGGGCGGGCATGTCGAGATCCGCAGCGATGCCGAGGATGCCGGGCAGCGCCTCGACCGGGTATTGCAGCGCCATCTGCCGGAGCTGTCGCGCACCCGCTTCAAGCAGCTGATCCTCGCCGGTGAGGTGACCTCTGACGGCACGGTGCAACGCGACCCGGCGCTGCGGGTGCGGGCAGACCAGCATTTCAGGGTCGTCCTGCCCGATCCCGCCGAGCCGGTTCCCGTGGCGCAGCCGATGCCGCTCGCGATCCGCTTTGAGGATGAGCACCTCATCGTTATCGACAAGCCGGCCGGCCTGGTCGTCCACCCAGCGCCGGGCAACCCCGAGGGAACACTGGTCAATGCCCTCCTCGCGCATTGCGGCGAAAGCCTCGCCGGGATCGGCGGGGTGCGCCGGCCGGGGATCGTACATCGTCTCGACAAGGACACGAGCGGGCTCCTCGTCGTCGCCAAGACCGAACTGGCCCACCGCGCCCTGTCGCGCGATTTCGCGGGGCGCCGGATCGAGCGCGCGTACAGCGCCTTTGTCTGGGGCGTGCCGGTGCCCTCGGCCGGCGAAATCAGCGGCAATATCGGGCGCAGCCCGAGCAACCGCAAGAAAATGGCCGTCCTGCCGGAAGGCCGCGGCAGATCGGCAGTGACCCGCTACCGGGTCGAGCGCCGCTACGCGGATCACGCAGCTTTGATTGAGTGCCGGCTGCTGACCGGACGCACCCACCAGATCCGCGTGCATCTGGCGCATGGCGGGCATCCGCTGATCGGCGATCCGGTTTATGGCACCCGCGCGGGGCGCGCCGTGGCCCGGTTTGGCGCGCCCGGCGCCGCGATTTCCGCCTTTCCGCGCCAGGCCTTGCATGCCCGGCTGCTCGGCTTCGCCCACCCGGCGGCCGGCGAAAAGCTCCGCTTCGAGAGCCCGCTGCCGGCCGACCTCGCCGAGCTTAAGAGAAACTTAGAGCTACTTTAAACTGGACAAAAACCGACTATATCAGTAGGGTTTTCGGCCGAGGGATCGCGCGGCGCAATGCCGAGGGATCACCCGGCCAGTCCCGGCGTTCGCCAATCTGGCACCCCATCGGAGCACCACAGTTAAAATGGCCAGTCTTTCGGTCCCGTCTCTTTCCGGCGAGGGAAACCTGTCGCGGTATCTCCAGGAGATCCGCAAGTTTCCGATGTTGGAGCCGGAAGAGGAATACATGCTCGCCAAGCGCTGGAAGGAGCGCGAAGACCCCGATGCCGCGCATCGGCTGGTCACGAGCCATCTGCGCCTCGTCGCCAAGATCGCGATGGGCTATCGCGGCTATGGCCTGCCCCTCTCCGAGCTGATCTCGGAGGGCAATGTCGGCATGATGCAGGCGGTCAAGCGCTTCGATCCCGACCGCGGCTTCCGCCTCGCGACCTACGCGATGTGGTGGATCCGCGCTGCGATCCAGGAATACATCCTGCACTCGTGGTCGCTGGTCAAAATGGGCACGACGGCGGCACAGAAGAAGCTGTTCTTCAACCTGCGCAAGCTCAAGGGCCAGCTGCAGGCGATGGAGGAAGGCGATCTGTCGCCCGAAAACCTGAAAAAGATCGCGACCGAGCTCGATGTCCCGGAGGCCGATGTCGTCAGCATGAACCGGCGGCTCGCCAGCCCCGACCATTCGCTGAACGCGCCGCTGCGCAGCGACAGCGAGGGCGAGTGGCAGGATTGGCTGGTCGATGACAGCGAGAGCCAGGAAACCAAGCTCGGCGAGCGGCAGGAGCTGGGTCTCCGGCGCGATCTCCTCGAAAAGGCGATGACGCATCTCAATGACCGCGAGCGGCACATCCTGACCGAGCGGCGATTGAAGGAAAACCCGACGACTCTCGAGGATCTGTCGCAGCAATACGGCATCTCGCGCGAGCGGGTGCGGCAGATCGAGGTGCGCGCCTTCGAGAAATTGCAGAAGGCGATGAAGGCGGCCGCGGTCGAGCGCCGCCTCGTCACGCACTGATCTAGCCTCTCAATACGATAAGAATGCGGTGCCCCGGCGGAAGCCGGGGCCTAGCTCTCCGCGCCCGAGCTGATCGAGCTGTGGGTCCCGGCCTTCGCCGGGACGCGATGCTTTTGGCTAGGACGGATCCAGCTCGGTATCCCAGTAGAGATAGTCGCGCCAGCTCTCGTGCAGGTAATTGGGCGGGAAGGCGCGGCCGTTGTCCTGCAGCATGTAGGTCGTCGGCTGCACCGGCTTATGGCGCGGATACATCCCGCTCTGCTGCGGCAGCCGATTGCCTTTCAACAGATTGCACCCGGCGCAGGCAGTCACGACGTTGGTCCACAGGGTCCGCCCGCCCCGCGAGCGCGGCACGACATGGTCAAAGGTCAGGTCGTGCGAGGAATGCGGCCGGCCGCAATACTGGCAGGTGAAGCGGTCGCGCAGGAAGACGTTAAACCGGGTAAAGGCCGGGTGGCGCGCCGCGTGAACGTATTCCTTCAACGCGATGACGCTCGGCAGCCGCATCTCGAAAGACGGGCTGCGGACGATCGCGTCGTAATGGTCGATGATGTTGACCCGGTCGAGGAACACCGCCTTGACCGAATCCTGCCATGACCACAGCGACAACGGGAAATAGCTGAGCGGGCGGAAATCCGCGTTCAGCACCAGGGCCGGGCAGCTATCGAGCATGGCCGTCACCGAGGAGCCCTTCCGTTCCTAATCGCCCATCCGGCATCAACCCACCATTCGCATTAACACGCGAACGTGACATTTTGATAGCGGATCAGGCTCCCGGCGACAAGTTTTCGCAGGTTTGGTAACAATCTCTGGGGCTGAATCCCCAAGTTATCGCTACGGGTTGATAGTGCCCGATCGGGCGAATCGGCCCGCCTGGGTAACCACTGAGCGCGGCGGTGTCCCTGGGGCAAGCCAAAACAATCGAGCCGAGGCCTTAAACGGGCCATGGACGGAACGAGAACATGTTCGGAATGGTCGCCGAATTTCTGGGCGACGGCGTGTTGATGTACGCCTCCGACTATCCGCATTCCGAATGCCAGTTCCCGAACTCGGTCGACAACATCCTGGCCGGGACGAGCCTCGACGGAGACACACGGAAAAAGCTGCTGTCAGGCAATGCCGCGCGCTTCTTTCGGCACAGCTGAGCGCCGCGCCCGGCATGGCGGGCCATCGGGCCGCGACCTATACTCACCTGAGCTGAACACGCCGGGAGCCCCAGCCATGATTGTCGAGCAGATCTGGACCGCGAATAGCGGGCGCAATTTCAATTACCTGATCGCCTGTTCCGAAACCGGCGAGGCGCTGGCGATCGACCCGCTCGATTACCAGAAATGCCTCGCCGCCGCGAAGGCAAAGGGCTGGAACATCACGCAGGTGCTCAACACGCACCATCACCGCGACCATACCGGCGGCAACGATCAGGTCATCGCCGCGACGCACGCCAAATTGCTGGCGCATGCCGGCGCCAAGGAGCAGATCGAAGGCATCGACCGCGGGCTCAAGGCCGGCGATGTCATCAAGATCGGCAAGAGTGTCGAATTGGAGTGCCTCGACACCCCGGGCCACACGATGTCGCATATCTGCGTCGTCGCGCATGGCGACCGGCCGGCCTTGTTCTGCGGCGACACGCTATTCAACGCGGGAGCCGGCAACTGCCACAATGGCGGCCACCCGAACGAGCTCTACAACACCTTCGCG
>JBKOVT010000158.1:0-10026 GCA_046724035.1 Pseudomonadota bacterium
AGCTATGCCATCGCCCAAACCGCCATCGTGTTGATCGCTTGCGCGACGATGTGGTGGGCCGACCGTTCCGTGGCGCTAGCCGATGGCGGCGGGCTCCTGCTCGGGCTCGGATTGAGCCTCGCGCTCGCGCTCGTCTTCATCGTGCTGCAGTTTCTCGACTGGTATGCAAAGCCGTTCTCGCTTGCCACCGATCCTTACGCCTCGCTCTATTTTACGATCACCGGGGTTCACCTCGCGCATCTCGTCGCGGGCTTTATCATGATAGCGGCGGTGCTGGGCTGGTCCCTGCTCGGCTATTTCGGCCCGGCGCGCCACGCACCGGTCACGATCACCGCGTTCTACTGGTATTTCGTGGCGGCGATCTGGCTGCCGCTGTTCTTCACGCTTTACCTCACCCCGTATCTCGCGTGACCGGGATGTCGGACGACCTCGTCGCCTACAGTCTCGCCGAGCACCCGGCGCCCCACCGCGAGAAGATCGGGCTCGGCGCGCTCCTCTACAGCCTCTTCGCGGCGCCGATTGTTTGGGCCGGGGATTTGATGGTCGCTTATGGGCTGATCGGGCATGCCTGCTACCCCGGCGATTTGCCGCTGGGGCACCCGACCGCCGGTTTGGGGTTTGCCTGGCCGCTTGTGCTGGCATGCCATCTCCTGGCCCTTGTTCTGATCGCGAGCGGCACCCTTGTGGCGTTTCGCAATTGGCGCCTGACCGGACCGCCTGTCGGACATCATCATCACCTGATCGAGCGCGGCGAAGGCCGAACCCGCTATCTCGCAATCGTCGGCATGGGTTTCGGGCTCATGTTCTTTCTGATCACCGCCGTCGAGACGCTATCGCTCGCGCTGGTGCCGTTGTGCTCGTACTGATCTCGCCGGTCATTCTCAGTGTACTGCTGGCAGGCGCAAGCTCGGCATCCGCCCACGTCTTGGGGAATACCGCAGCGCCCTCGTTCGATTGGAACTGGCAACCCTGGATCCTGGCGAGCCTGGCCCTGGCCGCGCTGGGGTATTCGCGCGGCCTTATTCGCCTGCATCGCCGGCTGGAAAGGCAAGCGCTGGTCGGCGCCGGCGCGATCGCCGCGTTCTATGGCGGGCTGGCGATACTGTTCATCGCCTTGGTGTCGCCGCTCGACAGCATCGCGGAGGAGCTGTTCTGGGTCCACATGATCCAGCATTTGCTGTTGCTGCTGGTTGCCGCGCCGCTACTGGTGCTCGGCCGGCCGGCGATCGTGTGGTTGTGGGCCTTTGGCAGAGGAGGCCGCCGCCAAATCGGACATCTCTGGGCCGCTTCCGGCCTCCACCGCGCTGTCGAAGTAGCAATGCACCCGATCCTGGTTTGGGCGGTGTTCTCCGGCGTCTTTATCTTCTGGCACTTCCCGGGTCCGTATCAATGGGCGCTGCGCGACGAAGGCCTCCACACCTTCGAACATCTGAGCTTTCTCCTAACCGCGCTGATGTTCTGGTCGATCGTCATCGAGCCCTCAGGCCGGCGTCGGCTCGAATACGGCCCGACAATGGTCTTTGTCGTGACCGCCGCGATCTTGAGCGGCCTCCCCGGCGCGCTGATCGCGCTCGCGCCGCGCCCGCTCTATACCGCCCATGCCGAGGGCGCGGCCGCCTGGGGGTTGACCCTGCTGCAGGACCAGCAGCTCGCCGGGATTGTCATGTGGATCCCGGGCGGCTTTATCTACTTAGTCGCAGTCGCTTTCGTTTTTGTAAGGTGGCTTCAGCGCGGCGAGCCGCGACGGGCAGGGTTCAGCAAGCGCGCGGCATTGCCCCTCCTGCTCCTATGCACGATGCCCTTTCTGCTCGGCGGCTGTGACGAAGACCATCCGCAGAACGCCGCTGCTTCGGATCAGCCGAAGCGCGGCGCCAGCCTGATCCGCAGCTATGGCTGCGGCTCCTGCCACGTCGTTCCGGGCATCGCCGATGCAAATGGGCATGTCGGCCCGCCTCTGACTCAGATCGGGCGGCGCATTTACATCGCCGGGCTGCTGCGCAACAGCCCGGACAATCTGGTCGCATGGCTCCGCTATCCCCAGCGTATTGTCCCGGGCAATGCGATGCCCGATATGGGAATGAGCGAGGCCGATGCGCGCGCCATCGCCGCCTATCTCGACACGCTAAGGTGACAGCGGCGCGGTGAGAGCAGCCCCGGCAAGGCTCGACAACGCCTTCCGATCTGCTATAAGCACCCGCCCCGGCAAAGCCGGCTGATCCAGCGCGAAATCCTTCGGCAGAAAACTCGGGAGCGCGAGAGCCGCGCGGCATTGCCACTTAGGAGTGTAGCTCAACTGGTAGAGCACCGGTCTCCAAAACCGGGGGTTGGGGGTTCGAGCCCCTCCACTCCTGCCACATCTGAGGCCGCGAGCGGAGCCTTATGCTGGAAGATCAAGGCGGCAGGGCCATATTTGGCGAGTACATTGATGAGACGGATGAGACGGAACTGATCTGAGATGGCCAAGACGAACGCCACCGAATTCGTACAGCAGGTCCGTCAGGAAATGTCCCGGGTCACCTGGCCGACCCGCAAGGAGACGCTGGTGACGACCGGGATGGTGTTCGTGATGGTGTTCATCGCGGCCGCATTCTTCTTCCTCGTCGATCAGATGTTGTCCTATGGCGTGCGGTTCGTCTTCGGGCTGAGCCAGTAGGTCTGGAGCTGCGAAATGGCGAGCCACTGGTACGTGATCCACGTCTATTCCGGGTTTGAGAAAAAGGTCGCGACCGCGATCCGCGAGCAGGCCGAGCAGAAGGGCCTCGCCGAGCGCTTCGAAGAAATCCTCGTCCCGACTGAGGAGGTCGTCGAGGTCAAGCGCGGCGCCAAGGTCAGTTCGGAGCGCAAGTTCTTCCCCGGTTACGTGCTGATCAAGATGGATCTCGATGACGAGACATGGCATCTCGTCAAGAACACCGCCAAGGTGACCGGCTTTCTCGGCGGGCGCGGCCGTCCGTCGCCGATCAGCGAGGCGGAGGCCACGCGCATCATGCGCCAGGTGCAGGAGGGGATCGAACGGCCAAAGCCGTCGATTACCTTCGAGATTGGCGAGCAGGTGCGGGTCGCCGACGGGCCGTTCACCTCCTTCAACGGCGTTGTCGAGGAGGTCGACGAGGAGAAATCGCGGATCAAGGTTGCGGTGTCGATCTTTGGCCGCGCGACGCCGGTCGAGCTCGAATATTCGCAGGTCGAGAAGGTGTGAAGCACGGCGGAGCCGTGCGAGCATCTCGGCGAAAGCCGGGATCCTATGGGTCAGTGGGGGTCAGCGGGCGGAGCGATGGCGGCATCGCCCCCGCCTGCGCCGGGGTGGATGAGGAAAGAGAATGGCAAAAAAAATCGTCGGCATGATCAAATTGCAGGTGCCCGCCGGAAAGGCGAACCCGTCACCGCCGATCGGGCCGGCATTGGGTCAGCGCGGCCTCAACATCATGGAGTTCTGCAAGGCGTTTAACGCCCAGACACAGAACCTCGAACCCGGCATGCCGATCCCGGTCGTGATCACCGCCTATGGCGATCGCAGCTTCACCTTTGTGACGAAGACGCCGCCAGCGAGCTTTTTTCTGAAAAAAGCGGCGGGGATCGAGAAAGGCTCGCAGACGACCGGCAAGGGCGACACGGTCGGGCGGGTCACGATGGCGCAGATCCGCGACATCGCCGAAAAGAAGATGCAGGATCTCAATGCCAACGACCTCGATGCGGCGTGCCAGATGGTGATCGGCTCGGCGCGGTCGATGGGCCTTGAAGTCGTCGAATAGCGGGCGGAGGGAAGCATGGCAAAAACCGGCAAACGCCTCAAAAAAGCCTATGAAGGGCTCGACCCGGCAGCGCCGCCGGTGAAGCTCGAGGACGCGGTCAAGCAGATCAAATCGCGGGCCGCGGCGAAATTCGACGAGACCGTCGAGATCGCGATGAACCTGAACCTCGATCCGCGCAAGCCCGACCAGAACCTGCGCGGCACCGTCATGCTGCCGCACGGCACCGGCAAGAGCGTACGGGTCGCGGTGTTTGCTCGCGGCGACCGCGCCAAGGAGGCGGAAGCCGCCGGCGCCGACATCGTCGGCGCGGAAGACTTGGCCGAGAAGGTGCAGGCCGGCGAAATCGACTTCGACCGCGCTATCGCGACACCGGACATGATGGCGGTGGTCGGCCGGCTTGGGAAGATCTTGGGGCCGCGCGGGCTGATGCCGAACCCGCGTCTCGGCACGGTAACGCAGAACGTGACCGAGGCCATCCAGGCGGTCAAAGGCGGCCAGGTCGAGTTCCGCGCCGAGAAGGCCGGGATCGTCCATGCCGGTGTCGGCAAAGCGAGCTTTACGGAGGACGCGCTCGTCGATAATGTGCGCGCCTTTGTCAGCGCGATCACTCGGGGCAAGCCAAGCGGCGTCAAGGGCACCTACATCAAGCGGGTGAGCCTGACCTCGACAATGGGTCCGTCGGTCAAGGTCGATGTCGGCGGTCTCGCCGAGGAGCCACGGGCCTAGCTCGAAACCCGCGCCGGCGGTCTCGGCCGTCGGCGTGGCGTGCATTGTCTGGGGCCGATGCCAGGGCTGGCAAGCCGGTCGAGGTTGAGTGTTCCCGGCCCCGAGCGGCGCCGGAGTTCGGAGACGGTAGGTGGATCGAACCCAGAAGCAGCAGATCGCCACGGCGTTGCACGACGACCTCGCCGAGACGGTTTGCGTCGTTGTGACGCATCAGACCGGGCTTACGGTCGACGAGGTCACGCAATTGCGGCGGCAGATGCGCAATGCCGGGGCGCGCTATCGCGTGACCAAGAACCGGCTGGCGCGGCGAGCCTTGGAGGGTACCCCCTTCGCGAACCTGGCGCCCTTATTCACCGGCCCGACCGCGATCGCCTTCTCGCGCGACCCGGTCGCCGCCGCCAAAGCGGCGGTCGAATATGCCAACCGCAACAACAAGCTGACCGTCATTGGCGGCGGCTTGTCGGGCCAGGCTCTGGATGCCGCCGCTATCAAGGCGCTGGCCAGCCTGCCGTCGCTCGACGAGTTGCGGGGCAAGCTCATCGGCCTCCTCAACGCGCCGGCCACCAAGCTGGCCACGCTGTTGCAGGCCCCCGCAGGACAGCTCGCCCGCGTCATGGCGGCATATGCGGAGAAGACCGGCGAATAGCCGCGAAGCAGTTGAATTTCAAGGAATTTGCCCGTAAAGGGTGACTCAAGCGGAAGCGGAGTACGAAATGGCTGATCTGACAAAGCTCGTCGACGATCTGTCGGCCTTGACCGTCATCGAGGCGGCGGAGTTGGCCAAGATGCTCGAAGAGAAGTGGGGCGTCTCGGCGGCGGCCCCGGTCGCGGTGGCTGCAGCCGGTGGCGGGGCGGCGCCGGCCGAGGCGGCGGCCGAAAAAACCGAATTCGATGTCATCCTGGCCGCGATCGGCGAAAAAAAGGTCAATGTGATCAAGGAAGTACGGGCCATCACAAGCCTCGGTCTGAAAGAGGCCAAGGACCTTGTCGAAGCGGCCCCGAAGCCGGTCAAGGAGGGGGTCAACAAAGAAGAAGCAGCAAAAATCAAGAAGCAGCTTGAAGATGCGGGTGCGACTGTCGAAATAAGGTAGGTCCGCCACGACCTTCGACAGAGCGCAGCGGCGGCCGAAGGGCGCCGCGCTGAAATTTGAGATTGTCGAACCGGGGCGCGAGGGTACTCGCGCGCCCGGTCTTTCGCGTCTTCGAGACCGAGCCCGCCCGCCGCGTTGCGGACGGTGTTCCCGGCCGCCAGCGGCGGCGTGACGGCGACTAAAGGATCTGGACCGCGCCCCGGGTGGGAAATGCGCGGTCCGCAGCGAGGGATATAAATGGCGATTTCCTTCAACGGCCAGAAGCGAATCCGCAAAACTTTCGGGCGCATCCCCGAAGTCGCTCCGATGCCCAACCTGATCGAAGTGCAGCGAGCCTCGTACGATCACTTTCTGCAAATGGGCGTAATCCCCGAGCAGCGCGGCAATGTCGGGCTGCAGGAGGTCTTCAAATCGGTCTTCCCCATCCGCGATTTCTCGGAGCGGGCCCAGCTCGAATTCGTCCGCTATGAGCTGGAGACTCCGAAATACGACGTCGACGAGTGCCAGCAGCGCGGCATCACTTTCGCCGCGCCTCTGAAAGTCACGCTGCGCCTGGTTGTCTGGGATGTCGACGAGGACACTGGCTCGCGCTCGATCCGCGATATCAAGGAGCAGGACGTCTATATGGGCGACATGCCGTTGATGACGCGCAACGGCACGTTCATCATCAACGGCACCGAGCGGGTCATCGTCTCCCAGATGCACCGCAGCCCCGGCGTGTTCTTCGACCACGACAAGGGCAAGACGCACTCCTCCGGCAAGTATCTCTTTGCCGCCCGCGTGATCCCCTATCGCGGCTCCTGGCTCGATTTCGAGTTCGACGCCAAGGACCACATGTATGTCCGCATCGACCGGCGCCGCAAGCTGCCGGCGACGACGCTTCTGCTGGCGCTCGACGACGCGCCGACCGCGGCCAAGCGCGCCCAGAGCGAAGGCAAGGTGCTGCAGCCGGGCGAAGCGAGCGGCATGTCGAAGGAGGAGATCCTCGCCGCGTTCTACGGCCGGATCACCTTTCGTCGCGGCGCCAAGGGCTGGATGGCTCCCTTCGACCCCGAGCAGTACAAGGGCAAGCTCCCCAACGATCTGGTCGATGCCGATACCGGCGAAGTCCGGCTCGCCGCCGGCGAGCGCTTGACGCCGCGCATCGCCAAGCGGCTGCAGGATTCCAAGCTGAAAAACGTCCTCGCGCCCGATGAGGAGCTGATCGGCCGCTTCTTCGCCCAGGACATCATCAACGAGCAGACGGGCGAGGTTTATTTCGAGGCGGGCGACGAGATCACCGAGGCCACGCTGGCGCAATTGGTGGAGGCCGGCGTCAAGGAATTGCCGATCCTCGACATCGATCTCGTCAGCCGCGGTCCGGAGAGCAAGGGCGCCTACATCCGCAACACGCTGGCGATCGACAAGAACGCGACGCGCGAGGATGCGCTGATCGACATCTACCGGGTAATGCGCCCCGGCGAGCCGCCAACCCTCGAGACCGCGGAGACGCTGTTCCAAAGCCTGTTCTTCGACCCCGAGCGCTACGACCTGTCCGCGGTCGGCCGGGTCAAGATGAATTCACGCCTTGGGCTCACGACCGAGGACACGGTCCGCGCGCTGCGCAAGCAGGACATCCTCGCCATCCTCAACGTGCTGGTCGACCTCAAGGACGGGCGCGGCGAGATCGACGACATCGATCATCTCGGAAACCGCCGGGTGCGCTCAGTCGGCGAGCTGATGGAGAACCAGTACCGCGTCGGTCTCCTCCGCATGGAACGGGCCATCCGTGAGCGGATGAGCTCGGTCGAGATCGATACCGTGATGCCGCACGACCTGATCAACGCGAAGCCCGCGGCGGCGGCAGTGCGCGAGTTCTTTGGCTCCTCGCAGCTGTCGCAGTTCATGGATCAGACAAACCCGCTCTCGGAAATCACCCATAAGCGCCGGCTCTCGGCCTTGGGGCCGGGCGGGTTGACGCGCGAGCGCGCTGGCTTTGAGGTGCGTGACGTGCATCCGACCCATTACGGCCGGATCTGCCCGATCGAGACGCCGGAAGGGCCGAATATCGGCCTCATCAACAGCTTGGCGACTTACGCGCGGGTCAACCAATACGGCTTTATCGAGAGCCCGTACCGCAAGGTCTCGGGCGGCAGGGTGACGGACGAGGTCATCTATCTTTCGGCGATGGACGAGGGCAAGTATTCGATCGGCCAAGCCGATGTCGAGCTCGACCGGCGCGGCCGCATCGCCGCCGACCTGACCAACTGCCGCAAAAACGGCGACTTCATCCTGTGTAAGCCGGAAGATGTCGATCTGATCGACGTCTCGCCGAAGCAGCTCGTCTCGGTCGCCGCGGCGTTGATCCCGTTCCTTGAGAATGACGACGCCAACCGCGCCCTGATGGGCTCCAACATGCAGCGCCAGGCGGTGCCGCTCGTCCGCGCCGAGGCGCCGCTCGTCGGCACCGGCATGGAGGAGAGGGTCGCGCGCGATTCCGGCGTGACGATCATCGCGCGGCGCTCGGGCACCGTCGATCAGGTCGATGCGACGCGTATCGTGGTCCGCGCCACTGAGGAGACCTCGGCCGCGGCTTCGGGCGTCGACATCTATAACCTCCTGAAATTCCAGCGCTCGAACCAGAACACCTGCATCAATCAGCGGCCGCTGGTGAAGGTAAACGACATCGTGCAGGCCGGCGACATCATCGCCGACGGGCCTTCGACCGAACAGGGCGAGCTGGCGCTCGGCCGAAACGTGCTGTGCGCCTTCATGCCGTGGAACGGCTACAATTTCGAGGATTCGATCCTGATTTCCGAACGCATCGTCTCGGACGACGTGTTCACCTCGATCCACATCGAGGAATTCGAGGCGAGCGCGCGCGACACCAAGCTCGGGCAGGAGGAAATCACCCGCGACATCCCGAATGTCGGCGAGGAAGCGCTGCGCAACCTCGATGAAGCCGGCATCGTCTATATCGGGGCCGAAGTGAAGCCGGGCGACATCCTGGTCGGCAAGGTGACGCCGAAAGGCGAGTCGCCGATGACTCCCGAGGAGAAGCTCCTGCGCGCGATCTTCGGAGAAAAGGCCTCCGACGTCCGCGATACCTCGCTGCGGCTGCCGCCGGGGGTCTCCGGCACGATCGTCGAGGTGCGCGTCTTCTCGCGGCGCGGCGTCGATAAGGACGAGCGTGCGCTGGCGATCGAGCGCGCCGAGATCGAGCGGCTTGCGAAGGACCGCGACGACGAGCGCGCGATCCTGGAACGTAGCTTCGCGGCGCGGTTGGGTGAGCTGTTGGTCAACCAGACTGCTGTCTCGGGACCGAAAGGCCTCAAATCGGGGACGAAGCTGACCTCCGGAGTGCTGGGCGAGTACACGCTCGGCCAATGGCGGCAGATCACGGTGCGCAATGACAAGCGCATGGCCGATATCGAAGCCTTGAAAAAGCAGATGGACGACGCCGTCGCCGAACTGCTCGCCCGCTTCGAAAGCAAGGTCGAGAAGCTGCAGCGCGGCGACGAATTGCCGCCGGGCGTCATGAAGCAGGTAAAGGTCTTTGTGGCGGTAAAACGCAAGCTGCAGCCTGGCGACAAGATGGCCGGCCGCCACGGCAATAAGGGCGTCATCTCGCGCATCATGCCGATTGAGGACATGCCGTATCTGGAAGACGGCACCCCGGTCGATATCGTGCTGAACCCGCTTGGCGTCCCGAGCCGCATGAATGTCGGCCAGATCCTCGAAACCCATCTCGGCTGGGCCTCGCACGGCCTCGGGCTGCGGATCGGCGAGGTGCTCGAAGGCGTGCGCCGCACCGGCGGCAGCGACCGGCGGCTCCGCCAGATGCTGGGCCAGATCTATGAGGGGCCGGAACGCAGCCAGATCGAGGCTCTGGCAGAAGACGAGTTGGTCGAACTGGCCGATACCCTGAGACAGGGTGTGCCGATGGCGAGCCCTGTGTTCGACGGCGCGCGCGAAGAAGACATCGTCGCGATGCTGCAGAGGGCCGGCCTCGCCTCCTCCGGCCAGGTGACGCTCGTCGATGGCCGCACCGGGGAAGCGTTCGATCGCAAGGTGACGGTCGGCTACATCTACATGCTGAAGCTGCACCATCTGGTGGACGACAAGATCCACGCCCGCTCGATCGGGCCGTACAGCCTCGTCACCCAGCAGCCGCTGGGCGGCAAGGCGCAATTCGGCGGTCAGCGTTTCGGCGAGATGGAGGTGTGGGCGCTCGAAGCATACGGGGCGGCCTACACATTGCAGGAGATGCTGACCGTCAAATCCGACGACGTCTCCGGCCGCACCAAGGTGTACGAGGCGATCGTCCGCGGGGATGACAATTTCGAAGCCGGCATCCCAGAGTCGTTCAACGTGCTGGTCAAGGAGCTGCGCTCGCTTGGCCTCAATGTCGAGCTGGAGCAGCGCAACTAACTGATGGCCTGTATCCGGCCTGCAATTACAGGATTAACAGGGCGGCG
>JBKOVT010000023.1:0-7984 GCA_046724035.1 Pseudomonadota bacterium
ATTCTGAAAGGTCAGATACTCGACGAGCCCTTCGGGATCGAGCCGCGCCGACATTTCCGGATGGGCGAGAAGCGCCTTGACCTCGGAGGCAAACATCAGGGTGTTGCCGACGATCGCATAATACAGCGGCTTCACGCCAAACCGGTCGCGCGCGAGCAGCAATGTGCGCTCCTCGCGGTCCCACAATGCCAGCGCGAACATGCCGTTGAACCGCAACAGCGCGTCACTGCCCCACGCGGCAAACGCCTTCAGCACGACCTCGCTGTCACTCCGCGAGTGGAAGTGATACCCGACCGCCTCCAGCTCGGTGCGCAGCTCGCGGAAATTATACAGCTCGCCGTTGTAGGTCAGCAGAAACCGGCCATCCTCGGTTGCCATCGGCTGCCGGCCTGCCGGCGACAGATCGATGATCGCGAGCCGCCGATGGCCAAAGCCGAGCGGCCCGTCGGTGTGGTGCCCCTCACCGTCGGGCCCGCGATGCGCGATCGCATCGGTCATGCGCTGCAAGACCGCCGGCTGCGCCGGCGCGCCCGCCAGGTTGATTGTTCCCGCGATGCCGCACATGGCTGCCTCTATTCCGCGGCCGCCCGCATGCGGCGCTGGTCGACCTCGGCCATATGCCCCTTGCGCCAGCCAATCAGCTCGCGCAGTCCTTGTTCGAGCGGCATCTCCGCCACAAAGCCGATTTCTGCGGCGGCGCGCTTCGGGCTGCCGATGCGGTTGCGCACCAGCGTCGCCTGGCTGCGTGGCGCATACTGGATCGGCTGGTTTGAGCCGGTCAGCCGCAGCAGCATTTCCGCCAGTTCCTTCAGCGAAGTGCGCTTGCCGGTGCCGACATTGTAGAAGCTGTCGACGGCATCGGCGCGCATCGCGCAGAGGTTCGCCCGCCCGCAATCCTTCACCGCAACAAAATCGAAGGCTTCGCTGCCGTCGCCCAAAATGGTCGGGCCTTCGCCGCGATCGATCGCATCGAGCATCTTCATGATGACGGCGATATAGGCGCCGCGATAATCCTGCCGCGGCCCGTAGACATTCATATAGCGCAAGCCCACGACATTAAGGCCATAGCGGTGGTGAAAGGCTCGCGCCATCGCCTCGCCGGCGATCTTTGTCGCGCCATAGAAGTTCTTGTTGTTGAACGGGTGATCCTCGGTCATCGGCTCCTCGACGGCGTCGCCATAGACCGAGGCGGAGGAAGAATAAACGAGCCGCTTCACGCCCTGCTGGACGCACGCCTCAAGCACATTGAAGGTGCCGCGAATATTGACGTCGAACGCGGCGCGCGGAAATTCGTGGCACTGCAAGAGCCACAGCGCGGCGAAATGAAACACGCCATCGACGCCGTTGAGCGCTGCATTGAGAATGTCGCTTTGGCAGATGTCACCGCCGACGTCATAGACCTTGACCCGCGGATCGGTCAGCGCGTCGGCAATGTTCTCCGGCGTGCCCCGCATGAAATTGTCGTAGATCACGATCTGGCCGACATCCTGGCGGGTAAGCAGATCCACGGTATGCGAGCCGATCAGGCCGGCGCCGCCGATGACGACGAATTTCTTGCCGCGAATGTCCATGGAATGCCTTTGTTTTGGCTGATGCTGTGAAGGCGTGTGCGCGGCGGCCGCGCCGCGCGCCGATGAGACGGATCGATGGCTGCGCTAGTGCAATACTTCGATAAGCGCGGCGATGATCCGATCCTGAACCGGCTTTTCGAGATAGGGATGCATCGGCAGGCTCAGCACTTCGTCGCTGAGCCGCTCCGAGACCGGCAGCCCGTTCCCGGCGACCGGATAGTCGCGATAGGCCGTCTGGCGATGCAGCGGCTTTACGTAGTAGACCGCCGTCGGCACTCCGAGCGATTTCAGCTCGGCGACAACCTTGTCGCGGTCACGGCCGGCGGGCAGCCGCACCGTATATTGGGCCCAGACGCTGGTGAGCCCGTCGGGAAGCTCCGGAACTTGCACCAGATCGCGCAATGCCGCGGAGTAGCGGTCCGCGACTTTTTGACGAGCCTCGATCTCCTCGGCAAAGATCCGAAGCTTCTCGATCAGCACCGCTGCCTGCACCGTGTCGAGCCGGGCATTCATGCCGATGCGCACATTGTCGTATTTGTCCGTCCCCTGGCCGTGGACGCGCAGGCTCCGCAGCACGGAAATGGTTTCGTCATCGTCAAGAAACACGGCGCCGCCATCGCCGTAGCACCCGAGCGGCTTTGCCGGGAAGAAGCTTGTCGTGGTCAGGTCGCCGATCGTGCCGATCTTGCGGTCCTTATATGCCGCACCGAAGCTCTGCGCCGCATCGCAGATGACCCACATACCGTGTGCTGCGGCGATTTCGAGAACCTGGTCGTAATCGGCCGGCAATCCGAACAGATCGACCGGGATCACCCCGACGGGATCGAGGCCGAGCCGCTTAGCCGCGGCGATACCGGCTTCGAGGCTCGCCGGATCCATGTTGAACGTATCGTCGAACACATCGACAAATACCGGCGTCGCGCCAAACCATGCGACAACCTCGGCGGTCGCGGCGAAGGTAAAGGACGGCACCAAAACCGCCTGACCGGGCCCTGCATGTTTCGCCATCAACGCCAAACCCAAGGCATCGGTGCCGTTAGCGCAGCTGAGCACATGCTTGGCGCCGCAGAATTCCGCCAATTGGCGTTCGAGCTCGGCGACCTCGGGACCGAGGATGAAACGGCCGTGATCGATGACCCGCCTGATGGCCTCATCCATCCGCGTCCCGATATGGCGGCGTTGCGCGCCGAGATCGACGAACTCGATCGGCTCCGGCGGGCGGATCATGACATCGGCCATCAGACGATCTCCTCGATGCGCTCGGGACCGGCTTCGCGGTAGCGGCGGCCGGAGCGCGGACAGACAAGATCGGCGCCGAGCCGCTCGCCGGCGGCGCTCATCCAGCCAATCCGGCGCGCCGGCACGCCCGCCATCAGCGCATAGGGCGGGACATCGCCGGTCACGACCGCACCCGCCGCGATAAAGGCGTATTCACCGATTGTATGGCCGCACACAATCGTCGCATTGGCGCCGATCGTCGCGCCGCGCTTCACCAGTGTCGGCCGGAACTCGTCCTTGCGCTCGACCTCGGCGCGCGGATTGTTGACATTGGTGAAGACGCAGGACGGACCGCAAAAGACGCCATCCGCGAGCGTGACGCCTTTATAGAGCGACACGTTGTTCTGGATCTTGCACCCGTCGCCGATCGTGACATCGGGGCCGGCCATGACGTTTTGCCCGAGCGAGCAATCCCGTCCGATGCGGGTGTGCGGCAGGATATGCACGAAATGCCAGATCCGCGTTCCCGCGCCGATCTCGCACGGCTCGTCGATAAAGGCGGAGGGGTGAATTTTCACGCCCGGGTGAGCCGCCGCTGGATGATCCGCCCCGGCGGCAGGCGCCGGCTTTAAGGATTGGCTCGCCCGTGCCAAGACGCGCAAGACCCGCAGACCTTCGGCGCCATCGGTCCGCGGCCGCGCGCCGCTCGCAATGCAATCGAGGAAATGGCGGCATTCGAGATTGAGCGGCTCGCCCTCGGTCAGCGGCACCGGGTTGGCTTCCGCGCGGTGCGGGACGGGCATTGTTTCGCGCCATTCGATCCGGTGCGGATACAGAGCGAGTTTCCCGCTCCACGGCTGTGCGTCGTCAAATACCGCCATCGCGCGGTCGCCGATGACGATCAGCCGCTGTTCCTTGAACGGGTGCAGCCACGAGACAAAGACATGCGCCTGCTCGCCACCCGGAAATGTCAGATGCGTCGTCGTCACATCGGCGATTGTCTTGTGCAGGTAGTAGCCGCCCGTCGCTGTGACATCGACCGGCTCCTGCCCTACGAGGGACAGAATCATCGAGAGATCGTGCGGCGCAAAGGACCACAGGATGTCCTCTTCCCGCCGCACCTTTCCGAGATTGAGCCGGTTCGAATAAAGGTATTGCACGCGGCCCAGCGCGCCGTCGCGCACGAGCTCGCGCAGAGCGATAAAGGCCGGGTGGTATTGCAATAAATGCCCGACCATCAGCAGCCGGCCGCGCTGCTCGGCAAGGGTGCACAGCCGCTCCGCTTCCGGCACGGTCAGGGCCAGCGGCTTCTCGACAAAGACATGCTTGCCGGCTTCCAGCGCCGCCGTCGCCAGCGCCGCGTGCTGCGCCGCGGGCGCCGCAATCGCGACCCCGGCGATGGCCGGATCGCGCAGCATCGGATCCAGCGCTGCGACCGGCGCGCCGTAGCGCGCGGACAGTTGGCTCGCGGTCGCCTGATCCGGATCGCAGATCGCCGCCAGCGCGCCGAGCTCGGCAAAATTGCGGACCAGGTTTCTGCCCCAATAACCGCAACCGATCACGGCGACCGGCACCGGCGTTGCAGATTCGGTATCGTTCAACGAAAAGACCTTCCATGCTACCGCAGTCCGGGTGACTCGCAGCCACCCGGGCAACATGCGCAAAATGCGGCGCCGCGGCTTGCGCCGGGCTCCGTTCAGGCGGCTTCGACCGCCTCCGCCTCGAACTGGGCGCGCACGGTGCGTCCCAGCAAATCCAACAGCACGACGACGCGATCCTGGTCGCGCAACTCGACGAGCCGCCCGACCATGTCCTGAAAGGCGCCGGCGGTGATCCGCACGAACTCGCCAAGCCGCAGCGACTCGCCGCGCCCAAGGCGGTCGAAGGCGCCCGCCATCTCTTGTTCTTGCAGCGTCGTGACAATGTCGGTGGCGACCGGGTGTGGCTCGTCGCCGGCGCGCACCACATCGGTGACGCCGATCGTCGACAGGATCGGGCGCCACGGCATCGAGCTGCGGTCGATCCCGGCAAACAGATAGCGCGGAAACAGCGGACGCAGCACACTCTGCAGACGGCGGGCATGCCGCACGCGCGTCTTATAGCGCGGCAGATAGGCGCAGTAGCCTTGCCGCAGCAGGTTTTCGAGCGCCGCGGTTTCTCCATGCGGTCGCGTGTAGACCGCGTACCAAGTGATCACCGGGCGCTCCTTGCGACAGCCGGCTCGGCAACGGGATCGGCGACAGAAACCGCCACGGGCATCCGCGAGATCCCGAGCAGGCTCGGCGCGACGACGGCGACCGCGGACAACCCAAAAACCGGCCCGCTTGCGATCAACTCGTCGAAGCGGCGCTGCGGCGCCTGCGTGTCGGTCAGGATGACCCCGTCAAACGCGCCCTGCTGCTGTGCGGCAGCGAGATCGGCAACGATCGGCACGCTGATGCAGCGGCCGCCGGCCCGCGCCGCATCGATAACGCAGACCACCTCGATCTCGCTCTCGCCGGCGCTCAATACCGCGACTTCTGCCAGATCGCCGGCGCCGCACAGCGCCACCCGGCTCCAGCCGCGCGCGGCACATTCCTGAAGCAGCTCGGCGCAATCCGAGCGGGCGCGGCGGAAAAAATTGAACGAGACCGTGAGGTATTCGGCGGTGAGCCGGCTTTTCTCGGCAAAACCTTGCGGCGTCAGGTAATACGCATAGCGATTGAGCGGCACCTGCCCGATCTTGATGAGACCCTTGCGGACACAGCGCCGGAGATAGCTGTTGGCGAGCCCGAGCGCGATGCCGAGATCGCCGGCGAGCTTGCGCTGGGTGATCGCGCTGTTACGCTCGATCGAGGTCAAAAGACCGAGCACGATCTCCGGATCGCCAGTTTCCTGGCTCGGCTTCGGCACGCTTCAGAACCCCCCGATTCCCGGGGGCAAGGTCTACCGCGTTCACGCGATGAACGTCAAGCGCTAGGGCGACGCCCTCCCCTGCCGCACCGCGCTTGAGAATCTTCGAGGCTGCTGTTAAGAGCGCCTCACCCGCTACGCCTTTTCACCTTAATAGAGCCTGATCCGCATGAGCGTCCAGCCAGCCTTTGCCGTGGTCGAGCCGGCCCCCGATGTCGAAGCCTTGATCGAGCGCTTTCGCGGGCGCGAGGCCCGCATCGGAATCGTCGGTCTCGGCTATGTCGGGCTGCCGCTGCTTCGGGCTGCGGTCGAGAAAGGGTTCCCGGCGCTCGGCTTCGATGTCGACCGCAACAAGGTCGATATCCTGAATGCCGGTGGCTCGTATATCCGTCATATCGAGCCCGAGAGCATCGCCAGGCTGCGGCGCGAGGAACGCTTTTCCGCAACCGACGATTTTCGACGCCTCGCCGAGGTCGATGCGATCATCCTGTGCGTGCCGACGCCGCTGACCCGGCAGCGCGAGCCCGATCTGACCTATGTCGTACGGACCACCGAAAGCATCGCGCCGCATCTGCGGCCGGGACAACTCGTCGTGCTCGAGTCGACGACCTACCCCGGCACAACTCGCGAGGTCATGCGCCCCATCCTCGAGGCGAGTGGTCTCCGGTCGGGGCGCGATTTCTTTCTCGCCTACTCGCCCGAGCGCGAAGACCCGGGCAATGACCGCTTCGGCACGCGCGACATTCCAAAGGTCGTCGGCGGCGACGGCGATCCGGCGATGCGGCTTGCTTGCGCGTTTTACGACCAGGTCGTCGCGCGCACCGTGCCGGTTTCCTCGACCGATGCGGCCGAAGCGGTGAAGCTCACCGAAAACATTTTCCGCTCGGTCAATATCGCGCTGGTCAACGAGCTCAAGGTCGTCTTCGAGGCGATGGGGATCGATGTCTGGGAGATTATCGAGGCCGCGAAAACGAAGCCGTTCGGCTATATGCCCTTCTATCCCGGTCCGGGTCTGGGCGGTCACTGCATCCCGATCGACCCGTTCTATCTGACCTGGAAAGCGCGCGAGTTCGATCTTGCCACCCGGTTCATTGAACTCGCCGGCGAGATCAACACCGCGATGCCGCGCCATGTCATCAGCAAGCTGATCGGCGCGCTCAGCGAACGGGGCAATCGCGCGATCAAGGGGGCGCGGGTGCTCGTCGTCGGGATCGCCTATAAAAAGAATGTCGACGACATGCGCGAAAGCCCGGCTCTGAAGATCATGGAATTGCTCGAGGAGCGCGGCGCGGTCGTTACGTATCACGACCCGTTCCTCCCCGAGATCCCGTCCACCCGAGAGCACCGCGAGTTCGCCGGCCGACGCTCGACCGCGCTGACGCGGGAAGCGCTCGCCGGGATCGACGCGGCGCTGATCTGCACCGATCACGACGCGGTCGATTACGCCGCCCTCGTCGAGGCCTGCCCGCTCGTCGTCGATACGCGCAATGTGTGCGCCCGGCTCGGCTTGGCGGGCGACACGATCCTCAAGGCTTAGCGGACCGGCAAAAAAAGAGCCTCGCGACAGGCGAGGCTCTTGCAATCTACGAAAGCGGTTTGACTAGCCGGAGCGTGAATTTCCGGCTTGCACCATGCGCGCGCGGATGACGACCTGCCCCAGCCCCGATTTGGTGATGCCGAGGAGCGCCGCGGCGCGCTCGGAGAGATCCATGACGCGGTTTCCGGCATAGGGTCCGCGGTCGTTGACGAGAACATCGACGGACCGGCCGTTCTGCAGGTTCGTGACCCGCGCCCGCGTCGATAATGGCAGAACAAGGCTTGCGGCGGTCAGCTGCCGCTCATCGAAGATCATACCGCTGGCGGTCTTGCGGCCGCGCCAATGCCGGCCATACCAGGACGCCGTGCCTGCCTGCTGGACAATACCATCTGGCCCTTTTTGCAGAGCGGCGACCTGCTGGTCGCGGCTTGTCGCGGTGTCCTGATCGATCCGCGTGTCCGCCTGGGCCTGCATTGCGGCCGGAACCAGCAATGCGGCGGCCAGCGCCGCCCTTATTAACCAAACACGTGATTTCTGACTTGCGGATGTAACTGCAAATAGATGCATTGTCGCTCCGTGATCAGGACCAGTCACGGCCTGTTTACGGAGCGTCACTCTCCGACACAATCTGATAATGTGCCGCAGCATAACAGTTGAATACTGTCACGCAGTACTCGATTGGTTTCTCGACCCGCGTACCAGGAATTATCGGAGTATTTTCAAGCGTGTGGGCAAGGTCTTTGTAGAAGAAGCATTATTACTGGTG
>JBKOVT010000352.1:0-3021 GCA_046724035.1 Pseudomonadota bacterium
GACATTCCCCATATCGGGGCTGCCGCCGCGCGGGATCGGCCAGTTGGCGACAACCTCCTGGGTGGCGAAATCGAGGACCGAGATGCTGCCGGGCCCCCGCCGCCGGCCGCGCACATCGTGCGAGCCGCGGTTGACGACGTACAGCTTGGTCCCGTCGCGGCTCGGATAGAGCCCATGGGTGCCGACCCCAGTCGGGATGTAGCCGACCTGTTTGAACTCCGCGCCATCCACCACGTAGACGCCATCGGCCATCATGTCGGCGACATAGAAGAGCTTGCCGTCGGGCGACACGCGGATGTCCTGCGGCATGCTGCCGAACGCGTTGATCCCGCGGCCGCAGAATGCCGCGCTCGTCAGGCTCGCATCGGTTGCGGTCGCATCGGCCAGGGTCGCGTTCGTCAGGCTCGCATCGGTCAGCGTCGCGCCGGGCAAGCTGGCACTGACCGGCTCGTCATCCTCCGGCACGACCAGCGCCGCCTGGCTGATCAGGTTTGGCCGGATCAGGTTGATATGCCCGACCACCTTTCGCTCGACGAGGTCGACCTTGATCAGCCCACCGCCACCAAACTCGCAGGTGAAAACAGCGTATTTGCCGTCGAGCGCGAAATCGGCGTGGTTGACGCCGGCGCAGCCCGGGGTCGGCAGCGATTGCTGCAACGCCATCGTGTGCGGGTCGCGGAAATCCAGCCGCTCGAGCCGCTCGGCGACGACGATCGCCGAGCCGCCATCCGGCGTGAAATAGAGATTGTAAGGATCGGCGACCGGGATCGCCGGGCCGGGCTTGCCGGTCTTCGGATCGATCGGGGTCAAGCTGCCCTCGGCGCCGCGCAGCCCGTTATCATTGACCCACAGCGTCTTCAAATCCCAGGACGGCACGATGTGCTGCGGCATCCTGCCGACGCGGAACCGGTCGACGACGCGCAGTGTCGCGGGATCGATAACGTAGACGTCGTTGGATCGCAAATTCGGCACATAGACGCGCGGCAAGGCGTCAGCGGCCGCCGGGCTCAGCTCGCCGGCCGCGGCGCCGCGATAGAGGTTCACCGGATCGGTGACGGGCGGCATGCCGGGGAACGTGTCGAGCACACCGCCGGCCGGGTCGGCATGCGCCGCCCAGATGCCGAGCCCGAGCGCGAGGCCCAACCCCACTGTGGAAAGAAGCGTAGCGCGGGAGGTCATCGTTTTTGCTTCATGCTCAATGCCAGGCGACCGCCTGTTTGATTGCGGCCACCGTCTCGTTCACAACCAGATCAACACCCAGCGCGCCCAATTCGGCCGTGGCGCGATGCGGATCGCCATTGACGCCTTCGCCCGGCTTCAGCCGGTCCGTGCGCACCAGCTCTGGGTCGAGCGCCATCATCAGCGCGGTGTCGGCGAGCCCGGCATGCGTGCCGATCTCGCTCTCCGGATAGCCGCGGCTTTCGAGCAGATGCGCAAACCCGCTTTCGCTCGCGCGGTAGTATTCGACAACGGCATGAGCGCGCGCCGGCTTCCCGGCCCATAGGCGATTGAGCCGCCGCGCCACCGCCTCTTCCCCCGTCTGGGTCGAGCCGTGATCGCCGAGAAAGACGATGTCGCGGAACCCGTGCAATTGCAGACTCCGAGCGGCGGATTCGATGGTCTTTTCGAACGTGTCTTCGGGAACTGTGATCGTGCCCGGAAAGCGGAGATGCCCCGTCGGCCGGTCCACCTCCCCTTCAGGCACATACGCCAACACGGGCGCGACAAGCGCCGTTCCCAGTGCCGCCGCTATCTTGCCGGCAAGGAGCTTTACCCGGACGTTGTGCTTGCCGATCGCCATATGCGGCCCGTTCTGCTCCGTCCCGCCGATCGGCACGATCGCAACGGTCTTGCCGGCGGCGATCTTGTCGCGCAGCTCCGTCCAGGTCAGTTCCTCGATGAACACACTGCCCCCGGTCTCGCCGCGCGCACCCGCCCCGGCCGTCAGTACAGCAAGAAACAGTAATGGAATAATTACCGCGCGCATTTGGACCTTCCTCGTCGCGCTTGACGTTTATTGGTATAGCGATGCGCTACTTGCAAGCGGGTTTTCCACGCGGCCTCATGGCGGCGAACAAAATCCGGATATGCACGACCTCTCGGCGGAGAGCACAGCCGATCGCCGCAGGAAAATTTGGCATGCAATTGGGAATGGAGGGGGAAGGCAGATGGAATCGCAACGGCGGCCGGTCGGGCGCGATTTGCCGCCCCGTGCCGCTGAAGATGGCCGCCTGATGATCGACCGCGCCGAGCGCCAATGGCAGCAACAGGTCGCGAAGGAGGAAGTCCCGGCACGCACCGGCCCGAGCGCCGCGTTGCGCTGGCTGCTCTTGGCGGTCGCGATCGGCGCCATCGTTTTTCTGATGTTCGAGCAGCTCGGCCGGATCGGCTGAACTGAGCGAAACTAGATCCTAGTCCCGACCAGCCGCTTCACCGGAGGGAAGCCATGACCCTAAGCGTCGCCCATCTGCAGCCGCTCGTTGCGTTGATCGCCGGCGTGCTGATCCTCTTGGTGCCGCGCATCCTCAACTACATCGTCGCGATCTACCTGATCATCGTCGGCATCATCGGGCTTGGCCTCGTTCGTTGATCCCTGCGAGCGCGGTGAGCCGGTCTAACACCAGCCGGTCGATGTCGAGACCCTCGCGCGCGAGGCGAGCGCGGTTCTTGGCCGATTGCTCGCCGGGGATGCGGATTTCGCTAAAGCCGGGGAGCGGCGGCACTGCCTTCACTCGCGCGATCAGCGCCGCAACCTCGCGTTCGAGGTCGGCGAGCGGCACCAGGAGATCGGGGCGGAACGCGATAAAGACATAGCCGTCGCGTTTGTCCCCGTCGTTCTGGCCCCCATCGTTCGTGTTGGCCCCGAGCGCGCCGCCGCCCAGCAGCCCAAACGCCGCCACGATGAGCCCGAGCCCAAAGCCCTTATGCCCGCCGAACGGCAACAGCGCCCCATCCCGCGCCGCCTTGGCATCGCGGGTCGGGTTGCCGTCGCGGTCGATCGCGACTCCTTCCGGCAGCGGC
>JBKOVT010000215.1:0-29215 GCA_046724035.1 Pseudomonadota bacterium
AGATGATCTCCGACATCTTCATCGACCGGCCGCGGCTCGCTTTCGTCGTCTCGATCGTCATTACGCTCGCCGGCCTCATTGCGATGGTGCGGATCCCGGTCGCACAATTCCCGGACATCGTGCCGCCGCAAGTGTCGCTGACGACACTCTATCCCGGCGCGGATGCGGAGACCGTCGAAGCGACGGTCGCCCAGCCGATCGAGCAGCAGATCAATGGCGTCGACAACGCGCTCTATTATCAATCCGCGAGCGGTGCCGACGGCAGCTACTCGCTGACCGCCACCTTCGCGCTCGGCACCGACCCCGACATCGACACGGTCAACGTCCAGAACCGTGCCCAGCTCGCTACCCCGTTGGTGCCGCAGGAGGTGCAACGGCAAGGCCTCGTCATCCGCAAGAAATCGGCGGCGCTGCTGCAGGTCATCAGCATCTATTCGCCGAAGAATACGCATGACGCGCTGTTCCTCAACAACTATGCCACTATCAACATTATTGACCCGTTGGCGCGCATCCGCGGCGTCGGCCAGGCCACGCTGTTCGGCCCGCTGGATTATTCGCTACGCCTCTGGCTCGACCCCGATCGTCTCACCGCCTTCAATCTGACGCCTGCCGACGTGGTCGCCGCCGTGCAAAGCCAGAACGTGCAGGCTGCGCTCGGCCGCATCGGCGCCGCCCCGTCGCCCCAGTCTCAGCAACTGCAGCTGACGATCACAACCGAAGGCCGGCTGACCCGGACTGATGAGTTTGAAAACATCATCATCCGCGCCAACCCGGACGGCTCGCTTGTGCGCGTCAAGGATATCGCGCGCGTCGATCTCGGCGCCAAAACGCGGGAGCGATATGCCCGCTTAAATGGTGCACCGGCGGCGGCGATCGGCATCTATCAATCACCCGGTGCCAATGCCGTCGAGGTCGCGCGGCAGGTGCGCGACACGTTGGAGCAGTTGAAGCAGCGCTTTCCGGACGACGTCGCCTATGCGGTGTTCTGGGACGCTACGGTCTTTGTGACCTCTACGGTCGCCGAGGTCGTCCGCACCCTCGTCATCGCCTTTGTGCTGGTGGCGATCGTCGTCTTTCTCTTCCTTGGGAAATTGCGCACGACGCTGATCCCGCTCATCGCCGTTCCGGTGTCGATCATCGGCACGTTCGCGGTCATGCTGGTCATCGGCTATTCCGCGAACACGATCTCGCTGCTCGCGCTCGTGCTCGCGATCGGTATCGTCGTCGACGATGCGATCGTTGTTATCGAGAATGTCGAACGGGTCATCGAAGAAGATCCGGAGCTGTCGATTCCAGAGGCGACCAAGAAGGCGATGGCCGAGATTACCGGCCCGATCGTAGCCATTACGCTCGTCCTGCTGTCGGTGTTCGTGCCGGTCGCGTTCATCCCGGGGATCAGCGGCCAATTGTTTCGTCAGTTCGCGGTCGCGGTGTCGGTTTCGATGGCGATCTCCGCAATCAACGCGCTGACCTTGAGCCCCGCATTGTGCTCGGTATTGCTGACGCGCGGCGGCGCTAGACGCGGCCCGATGCGCTATGTCCTGGGCGGCATCGACCGGGTGCGCGAGGGCTATAGCTGGGTCGTAGGTAGGCTCGTGCGCGTCTCGGTTTTCGGGATCGCCGTCGCCGTCGCTGTCGCGATCGGCTCGCTCGGCTTGTTCAGGGCGACACCGCAAGGCTTCCTTCCGTCTGAGGATCAAGGCGCTTTTTTCGGAGCGATGCGACTGCCGGAAGGCGCCTCGGTCAACCGCACCGAGGAAATCGTCGCGCAAGTCGAGAACATGATCCGTCCGATCTCCGGCGTGGAGGGCGTCCTGTCGGTGGTCGGCCTCAATTTCATCGACTATGTCGCCTCCTCGAACCAGGCCTTCTTTGTGGTCCGGCTGAAGCCCTATGAGGAGCGGACCGATCCGGCGCAATCGGCCGATGCGATTATCGCGCAGTTGCGGCCTCAGCTGGCGGCGATCTCGGGTGCTATCGTGTTTCCCTTCAACCTGCCGCCGATCCTTGGCCTCGGCAGTACCGGCGGCTTTCAATACGCGCTCGAAGCGCTACAGGGTCAGAGCCCCAACGACATCGCCGCGGTTATGCGCGGGCTTCTCGTCACCGCCAACCAGCAGCCCGAACTTGCCGGCGTTTTCAGCACCTTCGCCGCCGACACGCCGCAGATCCGCCTCGATATCGACCGCGACAAGGCGCAGGTGCTCGGCGTCAAGGTCACCGACATCTTCAACGCGCTGCAATCGACGCTGGGTGGCTTCTACATCAACGATTTCAACCTGTTCGGCCGCACTTGGCAGGTCAATGTCCAGGCCGAAGCGCCGTTCCGCGATGCGATCGAGGATATCTACCGCGTCTATGTGCGCGGGAATCGCGGCGCGATGGTGCCGATCCGGGCATTGGCGCAGGCGCGGCTGGTTCAGGGACCACAGACCCTTGTCCGCTATAACGGGTACCGCGCCGCGATCATTAATGGCGCGCAGAAACCCGGCTACAGCTCCGGCCAAGGGCTCGGGGCGATCGAGCGGATTTCGGCGGCAACGCTGCCGGCCGGCTACGGCTTCGAATGGACCGGCACGGCGCTGCAGGAAAAGGCTGCGAGCGGCCAGACGGGCACCGTGCTCGGGCTCGCCGTGCTGTTCGCCTATCTGTTCCTCGTCGCGCTCTACGAAAGCTGGAACATACCGCTACCGGTGTTGCTGTCGGTCACGGTCGCCGTCCTCGGCGCGATCGGCGCGGTGGCGCTGTCCGGTCTTGCTTTCGATGTCTATGCCCAGATCGGTCTCGTCGTGCTCGTGGCGCTGGCGGCAAAGAACGGCATTCTGATCGTCGAATTCGCCGTCGCGCAGCGCCGCCAGGGGAAATCCATTCTGGAGGCCGCAATCGAAGGCGCGCGGCTGCGCTTCCGGCCGGTCATGATGACGAGCTTCGCCTTCATTTTCGGCCTGTTTCCCTTGGTTATCGCGACGGGCGCCGGCGCGCTGAGCCGCCGCGCGGTGGGCACGCCGGTGTTTGGCGGCATGATTGCGGCGGCCTTTATCGGGATTTTTGTGATTCCGATGCTCTACGTCACTTTCCAGCGGCTGCGCGAGCGTGTCGCGCCCCGCGGGTCCCGGCGCGAAAGCCCCCGCCCGCACTGACTGAGCCGCTGCCTCCGGCTCCGGCAGCCGCAACCCTCGGGAAAACGGATAGTGTTGCGCGGCGCGGCGGGTCGGCTAGTGTTGCGCCGCCGCAACGACCGGACCGCGTGTTTATGACGGTAGCCGAAAATGCCGAGAGCCTGCCATTGCCGGCGATGCCGCACCGCCCGGCGCGGCCTTTATCGACATGGCAGCTGCTGCGGGTTGGGTTCTCCAACACGCTCGCCGCCTGTGACGCGGAGATGTTCGAGGAGCTGTTCGTCGAGCGGCGTTACGCCTGGGGTCGCATGTTTGTCATCAACGACCCCGACGGCATCAAGCGGGTCCTGCAGGACAACGTTGATAATTACCCGCGGATCGATCCGATCCGGCGCGTTTTCGCGTTTGGCTCCGGCAGCGGCATGCTGTGCGCCGAGGGCGAGGTGTGGCGCCGCCACCGCCGCATCCTCAATTCGACGCTCGATCGACGCGCCGTCCTCGCCGATGTGCCGGGCCTCGTCGCGCTCGCCGAGGAGCTGGCGCGCCGCCTCGACGAGCTTCCCAACGGGGAGGCGCTCAATATCGGCGAGATGTTCACGCATTTTCAGACGCGCGCGACCGGTCAGGTCTTCGCCGGCGATGACCGCGCCATCGATCCGATGGTATTGCGCATGGGGCACTACCCGGGTGAATACGGCCTGTTCGATTTCCTGACGATGCCCCGCTGGCTGCGCTTTATCGACCGCTTTCGCAAAAGCCGCCGAGAGGCGAATGCATTGCATCCGCTGCTCGCGCGCATGCTCAGCGAGCGTCGCGAACCGGGCTACCGCGGCCCGCAGGATCTTCTATGGCGCCTTGCCAATGCCCGCGACCGGCAGACCGGCGAAAGCCTCAGCATCGCCGAACTCGAGGACGAAGTGCTGACCCTCGGCTCGACTTCGGTCACCTCTCTGCAGGCCTATAGCTGGATTTGGTATCTGCTGGCTCTGCACCCCTGGGCCGAGGCGCGCGTCAAAGCGGAGCTTGATGCCGTGCTCGGCGACGGCCCGCCGCAAGCCGACGATCTCGGCAGGCTCGTCTATCTGCGCAAGGTCGTCGATGAGGCGATGCGGCTTTATCCGCCATTGCCGGTCATGCTGCGCGCCGCCGCTTCCGACGATGTTGTGTGCGGCCGGCGAATACCGCGCAAATCGGTCGTCGCGGTGATCCCCTGGGTCGTGCATCGACACCGGAAGCTATGGGACGACCCCGACCGCTTCGATCCGGAGCGTTTCACACCCGAAGCGGTCGCGGCGCGTTCGCGCTACGCCTACCTGCCGTTCTCGGTCGGGCCGCATGTCTGCATCGGCGCGACGCTGGCAATGAGCGAGATCCTGATCACCTTCGCGGTGTTGGCCCGGCGTTTTCGCTTCCGGCTTGTGCCGGATCAGCGCATCGAGCCGATCGCCTGGACCAGCCTGCGTCCCGGCCGCGGCATCCGCATGCGGGTGGAAAAGCGTTCGCGCTCTGGAATCGGCCGAGAGAACAGCGCCGATACGGCCGCCGCGGCCGGTTGAGGATCTGTGGCCGGCATGCCTGCATCAGCCTCCGAGCTATCCTCTCCCGCAGCGCGGGAGGGTTTTGACCGGCCGGCGATCGCTCCCGATGGAACCGCCTATCCCGCGATGCCGCGTCGCCCGCAACGGCCGCTCTCCACCCCCCAATTGCTGCGGGTCGCCCTGTCGAGCACGCTCGCCGCATTCGACGAAGAATTATTCGACAAGCCGATCGTCGAGCGCCGCTTTGTCTGGGGACGCTTTTTTATGATCAGCGAACCCGATGGCATCCGCCGCGTGATGCAGGACGATGTCGATAATTACCCGCGGATCGACGTGCTGCATCGTGTCTTCGCCTTCACCGCCGGCACCGGCATGCTGGCCGCCGAAGGCGAGGTGTGGCGGCGGCACCGCCGTCTCCTCAATCCGGCGCTCGATCATCGCACGGTAGTTGCGGATTTGCCGGTCTTTGTCGAATTGAGCGAGGCTTTGGCCAGCCATTTGGCGCGGCTGCCGGTGGGTGCGGAAATCGATATTGGCCAGACTTTCGCGCATCTGGTCACTGCGATGACCGGGCGGGTATTCGCCGCGGACGATCGCGATATCGATGCGGTGCTGTACCGCCTGGGACAATATCCCGGAAAATACCGGCTGCGCGATTTTCTCGGGTTCACCAGCGGTCGTCGCGATCGGCACAATCAGATAGCCGAGTTTCTGCCGTTGATCGATCGGCTGATCGCCGCGCGTCGTCGCCCGGATTACACGGGCCCGCGCGATCTTCTATGGCGCATCGCCCGTGCGCGCGACCGCGACGCCGATGCGGGCCTCGGCGACGCGGAGATACGCGACGAGGTGCTGACCCTCGGCGCCACCGCGGCGACGCCGCTGCGCGTCTTCGCGTGGCTCTGGTATCTGCTCGCGACGCATCCCGCGGTCGAGGCGCGCCTCCACGACGAGCTCGATCGTGTGCTCGGTGGGCGGCCGCCCGGCCCGGAGGATCTGCCGCGGCTCGTCTATCTGCGCCAGATCGTCGACGAAACGCTGCGGCTCTACCCGCCGGCGCCGACGATGCTGCGCAGCGCCATCGCCGAGGATGTTGTGTGCGGCCGCAAGATCCCGAAGCGGGCGATCGTCGGCGTCTTTCCCTGGGTCGTGCACCGGCACCGCAGATTGTGGCACGATCCGGATCGTTTTGACCCGGATCGGTTTACGCCGGACCAGATCGCCGCGCGCTCGCGTTACGCGTATCTGCCCTTCGCGATCGGCCCGCATGTCTGCATCGGCGCCTCACTCGCGCTTATCGAAAGCATTGTCTCGGTCGCGGTGGTGGCGCAGCGCTTCCGTTTTCGTCTCGTGCCCGGCCGCGTCATCGAGCCGATCGCCTGGACCAACCTGCACCCGAAGGGTGGCATCCGCATGACCGTCGAGCCGCGGGCCGGCGCCTGATGTCGCTTGCCCAGGACGCATCGGCGATGACGCCGGCCTCGGACGCGCAGCCCGCGCTGGCGATGCCGCGCCGTCCCAGCCGGCCACTCTCGACGTGGCAGCTCTTCCGAACCTTCCCGGATAACGCGGTCGCTGCCTGTGACGACGAATTGTTCGAGGAACTATTGGTCGAGCGGCGCTTCTTCTGGGGGCGCCTCTTCGTCGTCAGCGACCCCGACGTCATTTACCGCATCCTCGTCGAGAACGTCGACAATTACATCCGCATCCCGCCGGTACGACGTGCTTTCACCTTCACCTCGGGCGGCGGCATGAACCACCTCGAAGGCGAGGAATGGTGGCGCCATCGCCGCACGATCAACCCGGCGCTCGATTACCGCGCCTTGCTGCCCGATTTGCCGGAATTGATCCGCCTGACCGAAGACATGGCGGCGCATCTTTCCGCCTTGCCGCGGGGACAGGAATTCCAGATCGGCCGCACCTTGACGCATCTATTGACGCGCACGACGGGCCGCGTCTTTGCCGGTGAGGACCGCCGCATCGACGCGTTGCTGCTGCGGCTCGGCCGCTTTCCCGAAAACTACGGAATGCTCGATGTGCTGCCGCTGCCGCCTTCGCTGCATTTTATCGACCGCTACCGCCGCGCCCGCGCGGGTCTCGGCGAGTATTACGCGCTGCTCGACGAGCTTTTTGCCGAGCGCCGCAGCGCGACTTATGACGGCACCAAGGATCTGTTGTGGCGGATGGCGACCGCCCGCGACCGCGAGACCGGCCGGGAGCTGAGCCCGGCGGAATTGCGCGACGAGGTGCTGACCCTCGCCGCCGGCGCCCAGGCGCCGCTGCGGGCGATGACCTGGGCGTGGTACCTTCTGGCGCAATTCCCGGCCGCGGAGGCGCGCCTTCACGGCGAGCTCGACACGGTGCTCGACGGGCGTTCGCCGACACCGGAAGACTTTCCGCGTCTCGTCTATCTCCGGCGTTTCATCGACGAGACGATGCGGCTCTACCCGCCGCTACCGGTCATGCTGCGCACCGCCATTGCGGATGACGAGAGTTGCGGCCTGCCCATCCCGAAGGGCTCGTTTATCGCGATCATGCCGTGGGTCGTGCACCGCCACCGCAAGCTGTGGCGCGATCCCGAACGCTTCGATCCCGACCGCTTCGCGCCCGAGCGGATCGCGGCGCGCTCGCGCTACGCCTACATCCCGTTCGGTGTCGGACCGCGCGTCTGCGTCGCCGCTTCGCTGGCAATGGCCGAAATCCAGATCGCAATCGCCGTTCTGGCCCAGCGTCTCCGCTTCCATCTGGTGCCCGGCCAGACGATCGAGCCGACCGCGTGGTCCACCCTGCGCCCGCGCCACGACATCCTGATGACCGCCGAGCCGCGCGCGCCTGACGCAAGGGCGGCGGCATGCTAGACCCCGCTGCCATGTCGAAGCGGGTGGCAAAGCGCCTGGTCTTGTATTGTCCGGGCTACGATCCGATGGCCGAAACGCGCTATCGCCGGCTGATCGGCACCGGACTCTCGCAGTTGCGGCGGCGCTTCGGCATCGCGCGCAACATCGGACCCTTGCAGCGCGATGATACCGTGCCGTCGATCCGCTGGGGCATCAGCGCCGGGAACGCGTCCTGGCATACCGAAACGGAATACGAGGTCTTGCGCTGGGACGATCTTGTGCAGCGCGACTTCTCGCGTGGCTGGATCCGGCGGCTGCCGCTCCTTCTCGGCGCATTGATCGAGGCGCTGCGTGGCGGTGTCATCCAAAAGCTGTTCCGCCTGAATTGGCATTTCGCCGCGTTCGTCATCTATCCCTGGGTTGCCCTTGTTATACTGCTCCTCGGCGCGCTCCTGATCGGTGCCGCGATCGCATGGCCGATCGCCTGGGCTCTGTCGCTTTCCGGCATCGTTGAGGCAGCACTCGCGGCGGCTCTCGCTCTCGCCCTGCTCAAATTATTCGAGCCGCGCATCCGGAAAGCCTTTGTCTATCACCTGCTCGATGGCTGGATCTTCAGCTGGCAGCTGGCCGCTGGTCGGCGCCCCGAATTCGAGGGGCGCCTTGATGCGTTTGCCCGACGCGTCGCGGCGGCGATCCACCAAACCGATGCCGAGGAAGTGCTGATCGTCGGCCACAGCACCGGTACGACCGTCGCCGTCGAGGTCGCGGCGCGCGCCCTCGCGCTCGACCCCGATCTGGGGCGGCATGGGCCGGCATTGGCGCTGGTGACAATCGGCTCATGCCTGCCGGTGGTCGGCTTTGTGCGCACCGCGGACCGGCTGCGCCGGCACATCTCCCGGCTCGCGACGGAAGGCTCGCTGCTGTGGGTCGAATATCAGGCGCCGCAGGATGTGTTGAACGCCTTTGGCTTCGACCCGGTCCGCGATCTCGACCTGGATCTCGGCGGGGCCGCGCGGGTCAATCCGATGATCCGTTCGGCTCGCTTCAAGGAAACGATCCTGCCGTCAACCTACCGCAGGATGCGGTGGAATTTCTTTCGCGTGCATTTCCATTTCCTGATGCCGAACGACATCCCGGGCGAATACGATTATCCGATGATTGTCTGCGGCCCGGTCTCGCTCGCCGACCGCATCGCCGATCCCGCCGCCGCGGTGCGCGCCGCCTACGGCACCGAAGCCGGTCCTGCGCAGCAAGTCGCTCAAGCTGCCGCGGCGGTCTAGCTCATTCAGCCGCGCGGCTCGACCGTCATCGGGAGCGAGTTGCCCGGGCGCAATGTCAGCCGGCACACCGGCTCGACGACAGTGCCGGGCATCAGGTGCAACCGGGTTCGCTGGGCCAATGTCGCGAGGCACAGGATCGCCTCCGTCAGACCGAAGGCCTGCCCCGCGCAGACCCGCGGCCCGACGCTGAACGGCACATAGCTGTAGCGCTGCCTTGCGCCCGCGTTCTCGGGCAGAAACCGCGCTGGGATGAAATGGTCGGGCTTGTCCCAAAGCTGCCGATGCCGGTGCAACAGCCACGGCACGACCGCGACGAGCGAGCCCTTCGGGATCTTGCGGCTGCGGATCTGCTCGTCCCGCAATGCCTGGCGGCCGAGGAACGGCACCGGCGGGTATAGCCGGATCGTCTCTTCGAACACCGCGCGCGTAAACACGAGCCGCGGCACATCCTCCAAAGTCGGCAATCGGCCGCCCAGTACCGCGTCCAGCTCGGCATGCAGATGCGCTTCTTCTTCTGGCGCCTGCGATAGCAGAAACCAGCTCCAGGCGAGCGAGTTCGCGGTCGTCTCGTGCCCGGCCATGAAGATGACCGCCGCCTCGTTGCGCAACGCCTCGGGATCGAGCGCCGCGCCGGTCTCGGGATCGCGCGCCTCGAGCAATAGGCGGATCATGGAGGCTTCGCCGCCGTGCTCGCATCGCCGGATGATCTCGTCGAGCACCTGATGAATCCGGCGCGCGGCGCGGCGGATCGCTGGCGAGTAGAAGCGTGGCAGCCAGTCCGGCAACCCGACTAGCGACATCAGATCGAGCTGTCCGACGAGACGTTGGTATTCGCTGAATGAGGCGACAATCGCCGTCGCATTCTCTCGGCCGAGACGCGGTCCAAACACGGTGCGGCAGATGATCTCGGCCGTCAGCGTCGCCATCTCGCGCAACGCGTCGATCGGCGCGCCGGCCCGCATGGCCGCCCAGCGCTCGGCGGTCTCGTTCGCCGCCTCGACCATGACCGGCGCGAATTGCGGCAGGCGCGAGGCATGCACGATCGGCGCGACGATGGCGCGGCGCTCCTTCCAGGTCCGGCCGTCGCTGATAAAGAGCCCATCGCCGAGCAGCGGGTGAAGCGCATGCCGCATCTGCGGCGTCTTGCGCTCGAAGCTGTCATGCTTGGCGATAAAAGCCTGCGCCACGGTGTCCGGGCTGTTGCAGACGAACAGCCGGCGCCGCAGCATTTGCACCGTGAACAACTGGTACTCGAAGCATTTGTCGTCAAAGGCGGCGAGGAAATTGCGCCGCACGGTGCGCAGCATGGCGAGCGACGGCAAGGGCTCGCGCGGCCGGTCCGGATAGGGCGGCACGAAATGGCTCATCGCGGAGCGGCCGGGCGAGACAGGGGCGGCATCGAGCCAAGCTAGGTCGCCGGCATAATCGGAGGCAAGGCCGACATGACGGGCGGGATCAAAGGGCCGTCTCATCTCATAGATACGAATTGGCGGATAATTCGGCCTCTGTCGCGCGTTGTCGAGCGGCGGCCTGACGCCGCGCGCCTGGTGGAATGACGACGCCCGCACCCGATCCTCGGCACCGCCGCAACAATTTCGACGCGCTGCGCCTGCTCGCGGCATTGTCGGTCGTCTTTTCGCATTCCTTTCTGATCGCCGAGGGCAGCGAGGCCAGCGAGCCCTTCATTTGGCTGACCGGCAACCAGTGCATCCTCGGCCTGGTCGGTGTTTTCGTGTTTTTCGTGATCAGCGGCTATCTCGTTACCGAGAGCTGGGTCCGAAGCCCGATGCCCGGCCGGTTTGCGCTGCGCCGCTTCCTGCGCATCTACCCCGGGCTGATCTTAAACGTGCTGCTATGCGCCTTCGTTTTGGGCCCGCTCGTCACCTCGCTGCCGCTCGCCGCCTATTTCCACGGCCCGGAGCTGCGCGATTTTCTCGTCAAGACGCTAACCTTGAACCCTGGCCCGCTGTCGTTGCCGGGGGTGCTCTTCGCCGACAATCCGGTGGGCCTTCACATCAACGGGTCGCTGTGGACGCTGCGCTACGAGGGGATGATGTATCTGATGATCGTCATCCTCGGCATGCTGCGCCTGCTGCGACTTTCGACGTGCTTGGCGTTGACCGCAATCGGCATCGCGGCAGTGTATTTCGAGAAGGCGCTGACGCCGTTTGGCGATATCGCCGAATGGGCCTGGTTTCTCGGCTTCTTCGGCGCCGGCATGGTCTTGCATTTTCTGCGCGACCGGCTCGTCTTCGATTGGCGCGGCGCGCTCGTCGCGCTGATCGCGCTCGTCGTCTTCGCGCAACTCGGCCGGTTCATCATGTTGTTCCCGCTGGCCGGCGCCTATCTCGCGATCTGGTTTGCGCGGCGCTACGACCCCTGGCTCGACTATTCGCGTTATTGCGGCGACCTCTCCTACGGTCTCTACATCTATGGCTGGCCCGCTGAGCAGCTCGTCATGTACCTGTCGGGCGGACGCGCGCCGTGGTGGCAGGTTTTTCTGGGCTCGCTCGCGATCGCTTTCCCGCTGGCCTGGCTGTCCTGGCACGGGGTCGAGAAATGGGCGTTGCGCCTCGGCCGCACCCTGCCGCGCCGGCCCCTCACCGTCGCACCCGCGCAGGCCGACGGCTGAGCCGCAGGCCCTCCCTGCATTCTTCGCAATCGACAGCGCTGCGGCCGCGCCTTACCGTCGCGCACAGAGCGAAGGAGAGCGGCGATGGCGTATGATTTGCTGATCCGGAACGGCACCGTCATCGACGGCACCGGGGCATCGCGGTATCAGGCCGACGTCGCGGTCGCGAACGGCCGCATCGCCGAGATCGGCAAGATCGGCGGTGCTGCTGCAACTCGCGTCATCGACGCCCATGGTTGCATCATCGCGCCGGGCTTTATCGACCCGCACACCCATTACGACGCGCAGATCTGTTGGGATCCGGCGATCTCGCCCTCCTCCTGGCATGGCGTCACCTCGGTCGTCATGGGGAATTGCGGCGTGGGCATCGCGCCGTGCCGGCCCGAGGCGCGCGAGGTTGCGACGCGCGACCTCGTCAATGTCGAGGCGATCCCGTTCGAGGTTCTGAATGAGGGGATCACCTGGGACTGGGTGACCTTCCCCGAATTTCTCGATGCCGCGGCACAACGCGGATCGGCGCTCAACCTCGGCTTCATCGCGCCATTAACCCCCTTCCGTCATTGGGTTATGGGCGGGGCGTCGCTGGAGCGCGCTGCGACCCCCCACGAGACCGCGCAGATCAAAAGCCTAATCCGCGAAGCCGTCGATGCCGGCGCGTTCGGCTGGTCGACGACCGTGCTGAACCAGCATGTCGGCTATGAGGCGCGGCCGCTCGCGTGCCGCAATGCCAGCCGTGCCGAACTGACGGCGTATTGCAACGCTTTGAAGGAGGCCGGCAAGGGGGCGATCGAGATCGCGCTGACGCAGACAGTCGGTGTACTGGCCGAGGAGGAGGAAGACCTTCTCGCGTTTCTGCTGGCGGAAAGCGGCCGGAAGGTGACGTTCCTCGCGCTGTTTCAGCGCGACGATCTGCCGGAGGCCTGTCCCGAGACACGCCGCCGGGCGCGGGCCCATCCCGGTGCGGTGCCGCAGACCTCGCCACTGGCGCTGACCCGCGACGTCAATATGCGCAACCCGTTCTCGTTCGGTGCCTTCCCGTGCTGGAGCCGGGTGTTTGCCGATAAATCGAAGCCGGCGCAGCGCGCGGTCTATGCCGACCCCGCCTTCCGTAATGCCTGCCGCGCCGAAATAAAGGGCAACATCGACTGGCGCCGGCTAACCGTCCACGAGACGCACAAGCCGGAGCTGAAGCACTATGAGGGCCGCACCGTTGCCGATGTCGCGGCGGAACGCGGCGTCGATCCGATCGATGCCTTTCTCGACCTGACGATCGAGGACGATCTCGACATCGAATTCGTTCTGGCCCAGTTCAACGTCAATGTCGATTTGGTGAAGGACAATCTCGTCGATCCGAATGTGTTGATCGCCCTCGGCGATGGCGGCGCGCATGTCGACATGCTGTGCGACGCCGGCTATCCGACTTATCTCCTTGGCACCTGGGTTCGCGAGCGCCAGATCATGAGCCTCGAACAGGCTGTGGCGCGGCTGACCGCCCAGCCAGCCAACCTGTTCGGCATCAAGGGGCGCGGCCGCCTCGCCCTCGGCCATGCCGCCGACATCGCGATCTTCGATCCCGACCGGATCGGTTCGGCGAGCCGCGGCGAGCGCCGCTTCGATCTGCCGGGCGGCGCGAAACGCATGGTCATGCCGTCGCGGGGCGTCGAATACACGATCGTCAACGGACAGACCGTCTATGCCGATGGCCGTGCAACCGGGGCTACGCCCGGCGAGGTGCTGCGCTCATAATGGCGCAGCACTGGCCGAGCGGCGGCTAATAGCCCATCGGCCGAACCGCGATTAAGACGGCTTTAATAGCCGCCCCACCAATAGGGGCGCGGTCCGGGCATGGACGAGCCGGAAT
Organism: Pseudomonadota bacterium; assembly: GCA_046724035.1. Classification (GTDB taxonomy): domain Bacteria; phylum Pseudomonadota; class Alphaproteobacteria; order ATCC43930; family CGMCC-115725; genus DATARH01. Next base: position 13,268 of record JBKOVT010000215.1, read on the forward strand.
AGATCTCCTCGTCAAACGTGCGCGTCGCCGGCTCGGAGTAACGCGTCACCGGCTCGGAGTAAAACGAGCGGGTCACCGGCTCCGCGTAGTACTCGCGCGTTACGGTTGAGGTGTAGGGCCGCGATGTCGTGTAATAGTCGGTCGTCACGGTCTTTGTCGTGACGGTCCGGCGCGGCGCGCGCGTCGCGATACGCTCGCGCGTATAGCAGCCGCGCACCATCTCACGGTGTCCGCTGGGCCCGGCGACGATTTCACGGAAGCATGTTGCGGCATTCGCCGGCGGCGACCACGAGCCGAGCGCGGCGATGCCGAGAGCGGCGGCGGCAATGGCGATGGGTTTCATCAGGACCTCCTCATTACAACAAGGCCGGCGCATGCGAGCGGCGGCGCTGCCAATGAAACGGTTGCCCAAAACCAGAATTCACATCCCGCCTCTTGGTTGAACAGCGGCGTCTCTCGGCAGAAGCAGCAATCGAATTGCGCTTTCTTGAAGAGCCACTTCAGCAGAAGGGGAGGGGCAGTTTGGCCGGGTGCGGTGCTGACACGCGCACAGCCCCCGGCATCGCCTAATTCCAGATTAACGTAGGCGGTCGTAACGCATCGGCTCGGGGTTCGACGATCCGTAGCCGATCTCCTCGCTCTGCTGCCGCCGCATCACCGGAACCGTGGACGCATCGCGGGTCACTGTCCTCGTATAGGGCCGGCTCATCGTGGTGTCGTAATCGCGCGTGACGGTTCTGGTTTGGCTCTGCGTCATCTGCGTGCGCGGCGCCCTATCGGCATAGTGGCGGCCCACCAGGCAGCCCGCCCCGGCGCCCAAAATACCGTGCCCAGCGAAATGCCCGGCGAGACCGCCGATCAGAGCGCCCTTGAGACAACCGGCCGCGTTTGCCGGTGCTGGTAACGAAGTCAATGCGGTGATCCCGAGAACCGCCGCGGCGGTAATGACTTTGGTCTTCATCAACAACCTCCCGAATAGTTGCAGGCCGGGCTCAAACGCGAGCTCCCGATGATCACGAACGCCTGCCGCCGATCAGAAGCCGGATCTCCACGCCAGGGTTGAAAGATGGGGTCAGAGCTGGCGTTTCGCTCACAACCATTGCGAGTAACGGCGAGTGACAACGGGGCGAGCGGCTCGCCCGTCCCCATCGCTGCACCCCCGCCGGGTTCGTGATCCGGAACCGGCAGTGAAAACGCATGGTTCGTAGAAGCAGGCGCAAACGCGGCCGGAAAGTTGAGCGGAGCTCGGCAAATGCGATGGATCGGCGATCGCGAAAGCGAGAACATCGAGGATCGGCGCGGCGGCGGCATGCCGATGGCGGTGGGCGGCATCGGCGGGATCGGCGCGATTATCGTCATCGTCGTCGGGCTTTTTCTCGGGATCGACCCGAGCACGCTGATGGCTTTACTGAGCGGCGATCAGCTGCCGCAGCAGCAAGCGGACACGCGGTCCGGCGACACCGGTGCGTCCGGTTCGGGCGGCTACGCCCCGAGCGGCGGTTACGGCACATCGCGGCCACCGGAGGCCGCACAAACCGACACGACGCGGCATTTTGTTGCGGTCGTCCTGGCCGACACCGAGGACGTGTGGAAGCAGGTCTTCGGCACCAGCGGTAAGACGTATGTTGAACCGAAACTCGTGCTCTACACCGGCCGGATCGCGTCGGCCTGTGGGCTCGCCAGCACGGCGTCAGGGCCGTTTTATTGCCCGAACGACCAGAAGGTATACCTCGATCTCTCGTTTTTCGAGGAGATGAAGACCCGCTTCCATGCGCCCGGCGAATTCGCCGAGGCTTACGTCATCGCGCATGAAATCGGTCATCACGTGCAGAACTCGCTCGGCATTCTCGAGGCCGCCGACCGTGAGAAGGCGCGGGGCGACCGCCGCGGCGCCAACGCGATTTCGGTCAAGGTCGAATTGCAGGCCGATTGCCTGGCGGGGGTATGGGCGCATAACGCCGACCGGACAAAGCACATCATCGAACAGGGCGACGTCGAGGCCGCGATGAACGCGGCGAGCGCGGTGGGTGATGACCGTCTGCAGCAGCAATCGCGCGGCGTTGTCGTGCCCGACGCCTTCACCCACGGCAGTTCGGCTCAGCGGGTGCACTGGTTCCGGCGCGGTCTGGATAGCGGCAACACCCGGCAGTGCAACACCTTCGCGGCCAACGAGCCTTAGCCTCCCGATCTGCGCCCCGGCCGAATGAAAGTCGTCTTTCTGGATATCGATGGCGTCCTCAACTGCAAGCAGACGCCCAACCCGCGCAAGTTTCCGTTTATCGTTGATCCGGTGTTGCTGACGCGCCTCAACCGCTTGCTCGAGCTTACCGACGCGAAAGTCGTGCTGGCATCCAACTGGCGCTATGACCCGGCTGGCATGTTCAGCGCCAGGCATTACGGCGTCCCGTTCATCGATACGACACCGGATCTGCCAAATGAACCGAGATGTAATCCGATTGTCGATTGGCTGCGGCGCCACCCCGATGTTGAACGTTTTATCGTTATCGATGACGAGGATGACGAGCTGGACGATCTGCCTCTGTTTCAGCCCTCGCGGAGCACCGGAATAACGGATGACATGGTGCGGGGCGCCGCAGACTACCTCAATGGCAAAACCGATAAAGACATGCGGCACAACAAACTCATTCGCATCTTCCAGAACCTCGGCTCACTGATCAGCGGTCATAAGGGCTAAGCGCCCCTATCTACATCATGATGCGCATGAGGCTGCTTGATGATGCGCATGAGGCGCGGCGGCTTCCCTCAGCAACGAACAATAGGTAATGCGACGCGAATTAACGCGACGAGCTCGCGTGTAATTCGTAGCGCTGTCGGTGAACTTTCATTTTCTGCCGCGACACACCTCCCCGATAGCAACCGCAACGGCTGAACCCCTGTTTTCGAATTCAGGCGCCCGTGCGCTTGGCAACCGCGCGAGCGGCTACGTCCCGGGATCGGCCGGGCGGCGGGCGCCGCTCACAACAAGGGAAGCTCGCGATGGGTTTGCTCAACAATGTACTCGGCTCGTCGGTCCCCGGCGGCAGTCTGGCCAAGCCGCTCGGCATTGCACTGCTGGCCTATCTGGCGTCTCGCTCCGGCAATAATCCCGCCGCGAGCGGCGGCGGGTTCGGGGGCCTGCTGAGCGGCGGGCTCGGCGGTCTGCTCGGTGGACTAATGGGCGGCAGCGGGGCTGGCATGGGCTCGGCCACCTTGCCGGCCGATGAGGATCAGGCACACACCGCCGTGAGCGGCGGCCTCGGCGAATTGCTGCAGCGGTTCCAGCAGAACGGCTATGGCCACGTTGCCGGCTCCTGGGTCGGTACCGGCCCGAACCAGCCGATCGCCCCGCACGAATTGCAGCAGGCGCTCGGTCCGCAGACGGTCGACGATCTGTCGGAGCAGACCGGCGTGCCGCGCAACGATCTCCTGTCACAGCTCTCGCAGGCGCTGCCGACCCTGGTGGATCGGCTGACGCCGCAAGGTCGTGTCCCGGAACCCGACGAAATGGCGCGCGACTCACAGAGCGGGCGCGTCGACGTCTAAATGAATAGATCTCGGAGGAATCGGCAATGTTTCGTCTAATTTCTTTGGCAGTGGCGGCTCTTCTCGGCTCGGCGGCGCTCGCCTTGGCGCAACAGCCCAGCTACTCACCCGTCAACCCAAACCGCTATACGGCGCAGCAGCCCGCCAATACCGGCACCATGCCGGAGCGGCAGGCTTACTCGAACTGGCGCCAGACCATGACACCGTCGCGCGAGACGCGTATGCCGACCCGCGAAACGATGAATGCCAACCAGTTCTCGACGGAGGCGGATGCGCGGGCGCGTTGTGGCAGTGACACGATCGTCTGGGTGAATACGAAGTCGCACGTCTACCATTTCCCGGGCAGCCGCGAGTTCGGCCAGACAAAGCATGGCGCGTTCATGTGCCAGGCCGATGCCGACCGCGCCGGTACGTTCCGCGCCGCGAAGAACGAAATGCGCATGCAGGGGAGCACCCAGCGTTCGCTCGGCGCCGGGTCCGGTTCGAGCATGAACCGGTTCGGGTCCAGCACGAATCGGTATTGATGACCGCAGCGGGCCGGGCGGGTCGCCGCCCGGCCTCGCTTTCGCAACGTTCTCAGGGGCCCCTCAGCCGTAAAATGACACACAAGCCGCACCCGTTTTCGCGCTAGACGGGAGCCGTTCACACGGTTTCCTGGGGATACGATGAAGTATCTGTTGCGCGGCGCGGCGCTGGTCGCCCTCTTCGCCATCTCCGTGCCTGCATGGGGCCAGGCCCCGGATAACTCCCCGGCGCCATCGAGCCGCGCGGCGTCCCCGGAAAAGCCTGCCGCTACGCCCGAGGCCAAAACGGACACCAAAAAAGCGGAGAACTGGGTGCAGCCTCGGCCGCACCGCCAGGTCCGCCGCAGCCACCGTTATGCGCGGTACCGGTCCCCGCCCTATGGCTCTCCGCGTTACTGGGATCGCCGCTGGATGTCGCCGGCCGACCATGCCGCCAACGACCTGAACGCCTACCAGACCTACGGGGGCGGCTGGGGCTGGGGTTGGGGGCCGTACAGCCGGATGCCTTACACTTCCTATTGAGCCTCGCGCGCAAGCACATCCGGTCGGCGCGGCTGACGGCGCGCCGGTAGGGTTAAACCGCGAATTAACTATTCCGATCCGATAGTGTTTCGGTCCCGGGCACCGCGCCCGGCGCACCTATTGGAGCACGTCTTACATGGCCGCGGTGGATGTAGCGCCTTCGGTTGCGACGGGGATGTCGCAGGTCCGGACTCAGGCGATCAGGCTGTTTGCTGTCGGGTTCCTGGTTTTATTCATGGAACTTGCCTGCATCCGGTGGTTCGCCACCTACGTCGTTTTCTTGCAGTTCTTCACCAACGTCATCCTGATCGCCTCCTTTCTCGGCATGTCCTGCGGCTGCTTGGCGGCTCAGCGCAAACAGGAATGGCTGCACTATTTTCCCGTGATCGGTTTGGGCGCCATCGTGACCGCGCTGGCAATGTCGGCCGTCTATCATTTCTGGAGCGGCCTCCTCATCGATGTCGGCAGCCAGCGCTCCGCACAGGAGGTGTTTTTCGGCACCGAGTACGGCAATCCCGATGTCGCGAAATTCGTTGTGCCGATCGAGGCGATTGCCGCCATCTTCTTTGTCCTCGTCGCGCTGATGTTCGTTGGCCTCGGTCAGGTCATGGGCCGCGCCTTCGACGCCTATCCCAACCGGGTGCTCGGCTACACACTGAACATCGGCGGCAGCCTGGCCGGCATCGTGGCCTTCTCCGCGCTGGCTTTTCTGAAGGCGCCGCCGGTCGTCTGGTTCCTGATCTGTTGCGGCGGAATCGCGTACCTGCTGTACCAGGAGCGCGCTCTTAATGGCGTCAAGATCGCCGCGCTGGTCACGCTTGTCGTGCTGGTCAGCATGCCGGGCGATTGGCTACGCAATGATGGTCATGTCAGGAGTTGGTCGCCCTATTACATGGTCGATCACGACACCGCCACGGGGTTCATCAACGTCAACGGGATCGGGCACCAGCAGATGGTCCCCTTTGCGACAGGCGCCTCGATCTATTCATTGATCCATCTGCTGCAGCAGCACAGCGGCGGGAAGCCATTCGAGGACATGCTCGTTATTGGTGCGGGATCGGGCAACGACATCGCTCACGCGCTCAAATTCGGCACGCAGCACATCGATGCGGTCGAGATCGATCCCGTCATCCAGGATATCGGCCGCCGCTATCATCCGGATCACCCTTACAGCGATCCGCGGATCGTGCCGCATCTCGACGACGGTCGGCACTTCCTGCGCACGACCGATCAGAAATACGATCTCGTCGTATACGCGCTCGTCGACTCGCTGATCTTGCACAGCGGCTACGCCAACATCCGGCTGGAAAGCTATTTGTTCACGCAGCAGGCGTTCGACGATATCCGGCGCGCATTGAAGCCGGGCGGCATGTTCGTCACCTACAATTTCTTCCGCCAGGGCTGGATCGTCGAACGCATCGCCGCGATGATGAAAGAGACGTTCGGCTGCCCGGCGACGGTGTTGAACCTGCCGTACCAGGAAAAGCTCAGCGATACGTTCCTTGACGGCGGCTTCACGATGATCATCGGCGGGTGCAACCCGCGTATCGCGGAAGCGTTCGCCACAAAAAAGAATTTCTGGCTCGATCCGCTTCCGCCTCGCAACCTGACGATCGACGGCTTTGCGGAGAGGCCGGAAATGGTTGAGCCCGGTCGCGCCTCGGAGTTGGAGCGGATCGCGCCGACCGCGGTGCCCCAGCGCGCCGATGCGCTATCGACGAGCGATGATTGGCCGTTCCTTTATTTGCACGGCCGCTTGATCCCGGATCTGACGATCCGCTCCCTCGTCATGCTGGGATTGCTCGGGCTGGGGATGGTCTATTTCTTCATGCCACGCGGCCGCCTTTCGCTCGACAGCCGCATGTTCTTCCTCGGCGCCGCGTTTATGCTGCTGGAAACCCGTGCGGTAGCCCAGATGGCGCTGCTGTTCGGCAGCACGTGGCTGGTGAATTCGTCGGTGTTCTTCACGATCCTGGTGCTGATCCTGCTGGCCAACCTTTATGTCGTGAAGGCGCGCAATATCGATCTTCGCTGGCACTATCTCGGTCTGGCGGCATTTCTCGTTGCCGGCGCATTCGTGCCGCTCGACGCGTTCCTGAATGGCGGGCTGCTTTGGCGCTATGTGGCGCCCTGCTTCCTCGCATTGAGCCCGGTGCTCTTTGCCGGCGTCATCTTCGCGCGGTCGTTCCGCAACGCGCCGCGGCCGGAACTCGCGATCGGCTCCAACATCGCCGGGGCGGTGGTCGGCGGGCTCGCCGAAGCGGTCTCCATGCTGCTGGGTTTCCAGCACCTGCTGTTGGTCGCGCTGGCGCTTTATCTGCTCTCAGCCTGGACACCGCGCGCGCAATTGTCGCCCGCGCGCTCCTAGGGCGCCCATCCCGCTGCGCCCCTCTCCCCGCAAAGCGGGGAGAGGGGTGGCGCTCGATCCGCGGCCGAGGCTGCTACGGAATCTTCTTGAAGTAGCTGTGGTGCCGCTCGGTCGTGTGCGGCCGGATCTTGGGCGCCCAGTCGCCCCATTCGCCGGCCTCTTTCCACGCTGGGCTGTCGACGATATCCGGCGAATCGATCTCGTAGATCGCGAGATACTTCTGCATCTTCGGATCGTTCGTCTTTTCCAGTCGATAGCGCGTGACCTTGTTGACCCCCGGCACCTTCGACAGCATCGGCACATGCTCGGTGTCATAGACGCGGTTGAACTCGGCCTCGTGCTGGGCCGGAATGTTCATCTGCACGACATAGATGTAGGACATCGGGGGCTGCCTCCTCGGCGCGTTCAGCGGAAGTGGAACGCGACGATAGCCAGGATCAGGGCGGCAATGGAAGCGATGATAACGGGCCGCTCGTAGCGCGCGAGAAACGCCAGGATCTTCGGGCCGCAGAACGCCAGCACCGCGCCGACCATGACGAAATGCAGCGTCCGCCCGACGATTGTCGCGAACATGAAAGCCAGCGGGTCCATCGTCGCGATGCCTGCGGCGATCGCCGCGATCTTGAACGGCACCGGCGTGAACGCCTTGGCGATAATGACGCAGACGCCCCATTCGGCGACAAGGCGCTGGTAATTCGCGAAATTCTCGGTGTAGCCGTAGAACTCGACGAGCGGCAGACCGACCGTGCTCCACAGCGCGTAACCGATCACATAGCCGAGAATCGCGCCGAGCGATGAGCCGACAATAGAGATCAGCAGAAAGGATTTGAGGCGCTCCGGACGCAACAACGCCATCGGCACCAGCAGGATGTCGGGCGGCACCGGCAATACCGAGCTGTCGGCAAAGGCGACCGCCCCCAGCGCCCAGCGGCTGTGGCGGTGGTGCGCCCAAGCCGCGACGCGCCCAAGCCAGCCGCCCCGCGTTATCGAGGCGTCCATTGTCCTCCCTGTTCGGCGGGTCCGATTGAGCCGGCGGCCTGCCAATATGCGCCGTAAAGCATGGGCGGAATGTAACTGGTGTCGGGGTTTCCGCAAGCAACCCTTTGGGTTGGCTTGCCATCGCCCCCTTGAGATCGGCCGCCCGGACGCGTCTACTTGCCCAAAGTCTGACCGGCGGGAGGAGATGATGCGCGGGTTAATGTCGGAGCGGCCGTTGTTGATCTCCGGGATCCTCCAGCATGCGGCCAATTTCCACGCCGACACCGAAATCGTATCGCGGCTCGTCGATGGCTCGATCCACCGCTATAGCTATGCCGACGCCGAGCACCGTTCGCGGCAATTGGCGCAGGCGCTGCTCCGCCTCGGTATCGAGCCCGGCGACCGGATCGGCACCTTGGCTTGGAACACCTATCGGCATTTTGAACTCTATTACGCGATCTCCGGCATCGGCGCCGTGTGCCACACGATCAACCCGCGCCTGTTCGACGACCAGATTGTCTACATCGTCAACCACGCGCGCGACCGCCTTCTGTTTGTCGATACGAGCTTTATCCCGCTGATCGAGCGCCTTCGGCCGCAATTCCCCGCCGACTGCCGCATCGTGCTGCTCGACAAGGCGGAGGCGCCGTTCCCGGTGCTCGCCCCCTACGATGCGCTGGTTGATGCCGAGGATGGCGATTTCGCCTGGCCGGAATTCGACGAGTATACCGCTGCCGCGCTCTGCTACACCTCGGGCACCACAGGCAACCCCAAGGGCGTGCTCTACTCGCACCGCTCGACCGTTATCCACGCGCTCGGCGCCTCTCTGCCGCATGCCATCCCGATGACGGCGCAGGACGTCGTCTGCCCGATCGTGCCGCTGTTCCATGCCTGCGGCTGGGGGACGGCCTACACCGCGCCGATGAACGGCGCCAAGCTGGTTTATCCCGGCGCGCGCCTCGATGGCGCCAGCTTGTGCGAGTTGTTCAACGCGGAAGGCGTGACCTTGAGCCTCGGCGTCCCGACGGTATGGCTCGCCTTCGAAGCCTATATGCGCGAGAAGAACCTCCGCTGTCCGACATTGCGCGGTGTGTTGTCGGGCGGCTCGGCTGTGCCGCCATCCTTGATCGAAGCGTTCGAGGCGCGCGGCATCGACATGGTGCAGGGCTGGGGGATGACCGAGATGAGCCCGCTCGGGACCGTCTCGGCATTGAAGGCAAAGCACGCCGCGCTCGACGCCGCCGGTAAGCGCGCAGTCAAGGCCAAGGCCGGGCGGCCGGTCTTTGGTGTCGAGATGAAGATCGTCGATAATGAAGGTCGGGTGCTGCCGCATGACGGCGAAACTGTCGGCGAGCTGCTCGTGCGCGGGCCGTGGATTGTCAGCGGCTATTTCGAAAACCCGGAGGCAACCGCGGCGGCGGTCGAGCCCGACGGATGGTTTCACACCGGCGATGTCGCGGCGATCGATCCGGACGGCTATGTGCGCATCGCCGATCGGCGCAAGGATGTCATCAAATCCGGCGGCGAGTGGATCAGCTCGATCGATCTCGAAAACGCCGCGATGGCGTGCCCCGATGTCGCCGAGGCCGCGGTCATCGCGATCCCGCATCCGCGCTGGGGCGAGCGGCCGCTGCTTATCGTGACGCCGCGGCCCGATTGCCGTCCCGAGCGCGACGCGCTGCTCGCATTGCTCGCCCAGCACTTCCCGCGCTGGATGCTGCCCGACGATGTCGTCGTCATTGACGAATTGCCGCACACGGCGACCGGCAAAGTGATGAAGACGCGGCTGCGCGAATTGTATGCCGACCGTAAAACAGCATCGTAACTAGCTTGAGTGTCGGCGCGACGCCGTCGTGACCGACACGCGATCGAAATCGCTCGCGACCGACACCGTCGCGAAGAACCGGCCCGCCTCGGCCGCGATCTCCGCCGGGTCGTAGCGGCCCGAGATGTGCGTCAGGTAAAGCGCGCCGACCTGCGCCGCGGCGGCAAGACGCCCCGCCTTGGCCGCCGTCAGGTGGCCACGTCCAGCGGCCAGCCCGGCATCGCGCTCGAGAAAGGTCGCTTCAATGACCAGGGCATCGGCGCCGCCGACCGGCTCAATCAGCGTATCGACTTCCTCGGCATCGCCGACCACCGCGAGGCTCGCCCCCGGTTCCGGCGGTCCTGCTACGGTGTCGGGATCGATTCGCTGCCCGTCGGGCAGCACGACTGCCCTGCCCGCGGCAAGCTCCGCCCGCAGCGGCCCCGCCGGCACGCCGAGCGCGGCAAGCCGGCCGGCATCCAGATGCCGCCGCGCGACCGTGTCAAAACGGTAGCCGAGGCTCTCGGTGCCGCGATGCTTCACTGGGAAGCAGCTCACGCTGAACTGCCCGGTCGCGAGGGCCGGGCCGGGTTGCAATTCGACAAATTCCAGCGGCACCGGCGCGCGCGGTAACGGGAACAGGCTTCCGAGATATTGCCCGACAAAATGCATCGTCTCGCGGCTGCCGCAGATTCGCACCGTGTCGCGCAAATCCATGAGGCCCAGCGTTGCGATGAGGCCGCCCAAGCCCAGCACATGGTCGAGATGGGGATGCGTCAGCAGCACATGGCCGAGCCGGCGAAAGCCGCTGCCGGCGCGGAGCATCTGCCGCTGCGTCCCCTCGCCGCAATCGATCAGGAACCGCTCGCTGCCGGCCTGGATCAGCACCGCCGGCAGGCCGCGCTCGGCCGAGGGCGTGCTGGCCGCGGTCCCGAGAAAGGTCACCTCAAACATCTGACAGCCTGAACGTTTGCCGGCGACGGAATGGCCATTTCGCAGCGCAGCATCTTCACAGAGGCCGGCCGTACCATTAGGTTTACGCCATTCCAGTCAGGATGCCGCCGCCATGGCCCTTCTCGCCGACCGTCTCGCTCGCGTAAAGCCCTCGCCGACCATGGCGATCACCGCGCTCGCCACTGAATTGAAGGCGGCTGGGCGCGATGTCATCGCGCTCTCCCAGGGCGAGCCCGATTTCGACACGCCGGCCAATATCCGCGAGGCCGGCATCCGCGCGATCCAGAACGGCGAGACCCGCTATACCGTGTTCGACGGCCGCATCGAGTTGAAGCGCGCCATCTGCGGAAAGTTCAAGCGCGAGAACGGCCTCGATTACGAGCCCACCCAGATCACGGTCAGCAGCGGCGGCAAGCAGGTGCTCTACAACGCCCTCTGCGCGACCTTGAGCCCCGGCGACGAGGTCGTTATTCCGGCACCATACTGGGTCTCCTACCCGGAGATGGTGCTGCTCTGCGACGGCAACCCGGTGCCGGTCGCCTGTTCCCAGAACAACGGCTTCAAGATGCGGCCCGAGGATCTCGACGCCGCGATCACGCCCCGCACGAAATGGCTGATCCTGAATTCGCCCTCGAACCCATCGGGCGCCGCCTACACCGAGCACGACCTGCGCGAGATCGCCGACGTGCTGCTCAAACACGAGCATGTCTGGGTCATGACCGATGACATGTACGAGCACCTCACCTACGACGATTTCGAGTACCGCACGATCGCGCAGGTCGAGCCGCGGCTCTATGACCGCACGCTGACCGTCAACGGCGTCTCGAAGGCCTATTGCATGACCGGCTGGCGCATCGGCTATGCGGGCGGCCCGAAACAACTCATAAAAGCGATGGGCGCGATCCAGTCGAACTCGACCGCAAACCCCTGCTCGATCAGCCAGGCGGCGGCAATCGAGGCGCTGACCGGGCCGCAGGATTTCATCCCGAAGAACGCCCGGGTGTTCAAGGAGCGGCGCGATCTCGTCGTCGATCTCTTGAACAAGGTGCCGGGTCTCCATTGCCCGCGGCCGGAAGGCGCGTTCTACGTCTATCCGTCCTGCGCCGGGGTCCTCGGCAAGAAGACGCCGAAGGGCGCGACGATCAACAGCGACGAGGATTTTGTTCGCTATCTGCTCGAAGCCGAGGGTGTCGCGGTCGTGCATGGCGAGGCGTTTGGCCTCGCGCCGCATTTCCGTATCTCCTACGCGACCTCGACCGAGGAGTTGCGCGACGCCTGCGCTCGCATCGACCGCGCCTGCCGCGCTCTGCAATAGGCCGCCCCCCTAACCGGGGTGAGGAAGGGTCAGACCTCTCCTCTGCAGCCGTAAGCACTCCGCGGCATCCGAGATTCCGATTGCCTCGGTAAAGAGGCCGCGCCACGATCCGATCCCAGCGAGAGGGCCGCCAGGCCCCGGCGGCCATGACCGGATTTGTGGAGGAATCGATGCCGAGTGCCCCCCGCTGCGTTGCTCTTGTCGGCCCGTATCTCTCGGGCAAGACGAGCCTGCTCGAAGCGATGCTGTTTGCGAGCGGCACGGTCGCGCGGCACGGCAGCGTGCGCGACGGGAATTCGGTGGGCGACCACGCCGCCGAGGCGCGGGCGCGGCAGATGTCGACCGAGATCAATGTCGCGAATGCGACCTTTCTCGACGATCCCTGGACGATCCTCGACTGCCCGGGCAATGTCGAGCTGCTTTACGAGGCGCAACAGGCGATGCTGGTGGCCGACACCGTCGTCGTGGTGTGCGAGCCCGAGGTCGAGCGAGCGGTGACGGTGAGCGCGCTGTTGCGCTTTCTCAGCCGCCACAAGATCCCGCACATGATCTTCATCAACAAGCTCGACACGGCGAGCGCGCGGGTGCGCGACGTGCTGGCGGCATTGCAGTCCCATTCCGATCAGCCCCTGGTGTTGCGTCAGGTGCCGTTGCGCACCACGGAGTCGATCGACGGTTATGTCGATCTCGTCAGCGAGCGCGCCTATCACTACCGCCCGGGCCAGGCCTCCGACCTGATCCCGCTGCCCGATGGCTTCTGGGACCGCGAGGCCGAGACCCGGACCCAGCTCGTTGAGAAGCTCGCCGATTTCGACGACAAGCTGCTCGAGCAATTGCTCGAGGACGTGCAGCCCTCGAAGGAAGAGATCTACAAGCACCTGACGCAGGATTTTCAGAAAAACCTGATCGTGCCGGTATTTCTCGGCGCGGCGACGCAGGACCACGGCGTCCGCCGCCTTTGGAAGGCATTGCGGCACGAGACGCCGGGGCCGGCGGAGACCGCCGCCCGCCTCGGCATCAAGCCGGACGGCGAGCCGCTGGCGCAGGTCTTCAAGACGTTCCACCTGCCGCATACCGGCAAACTGTCGTTGTCGCGCGTGTGGCGCGGCACGATCGCCGAAGGCAACGTGCTGAACGGCGTGCGGGTCGCCGGGGTCGTGCGCCTGCTTGGGGCGCAGCACGACAAGGCGCCTTCCGCCAAGCCGGGCGAGGTCGTTGGGCTGACCCGCATGGAGGAGATCCGCACCGGCGCTGTGTTGACCGCGTCGGGCAAGGCCGAGCCCTTGCCGCAGCCCGAGCGCCCGCAGCCGGTCTACGGCCTTGCGATCCATGCAGAAAAGCGCGGCGACGACGTCAAGCTGACCGGCTCGATCGGCAGATTGATCGACGAAGACCCGTCGCTCGAACTCGAGCAGAACCCGGAATCGCGCGAAATGGTGCTGTGGGGCCAGGGCGACGTGCATCTGCAGATCGCGCTCGACCGGCTGCGCAACCGCCAGAACCTGGCCGTGGTCGGGCAGCCCGCGACGGTGCCCTACCGCGAGACGATCAAGCGCGGCGCCGACCAGCATTCGCGCTTTAAGCGCCAGAGCGGCGGGCACGGGCAATTTGCCGATTGCACGATCGAGGTGAAGCCATTGCCGCGCGGCTCCGGCTTTGTATTCAAGGACAGCGTCGTCGGCGGGGCCATCCCGCGCAACTACATCCCGGCGGTCGAGGAAGGCGTTGTCGAGGCGTTGAAGCACGGCCCGCTCGGCTTTCCGGTCGTCGATCTGACGGTCAACCTGATCACCGGCCAGTTCCACGCGGTTGACAGTTCGGACATGGCTTTCAAGACGGCCGGCCGGCAGGCGATTCAGGAAGCCTTGCCGAAATGCGACCCGACCCTGTTGGAGCCGATCGACTCGGTGGAGGTTTCGGTCCCGAACGCATTCACGGCCCGCATCCAACGGCTCGTGTCCGGGAGGCGCGGGCAATTGCTCGGCTATGACGCCAAGGAGGATTGGCCCGGCTGGGACGTGGTCAAGGCCTACCTGCCGCGCAGCGAGCTCCACGACCTGATCGTCGAGCTGCGTTCGCTGACTCTCGGCGTCGGCAGCTTCGCGCACAAATTCGATCATATGCAGGAGCTGACCGGGCGCGAGGCTGAGAAGGTCATCGCCAGCCACCGCCAGGAAGCCGCGCAATAGCCCCGCAGGTTGGGCGGATCGCAAAGCTGTGACTTGGCGCGGACCGGTGTGCCGCCCCATATCGGGCGCGGTGACCCGGGAGTAGTACGATGTTGATCCGCACAAAACGCGGCTGGGAATTGCCCGAGAGCGCCGCGGTGAGCGAAGCGATCTTCCGCGACCGCCGCCGTCTTCTGCAAGGTCTGGCGGCGGGACCGATCCTCGCCGCAACCGGCCTCGGCGGCGGCATCGCCCGGGCGGCGGATGCTGATCCCTCAGCCGCGCTCTACCCGGCGAAGCGCAACGAGCGCTATCACCTCGACCGGCCGCTGACCGACGAGAAATATCCGACCTCCTACAACAACTTCTACGAATTCGGCACCGACAAATCGGTCGCGCGTGAGGCGCAGGCGCTGAAGGTCCGGCCCTGGACGATCAAGATCGACGGCATGGTCGAAAAGCCGCAGACATTCGACATCGACGACCTCCTCAAAAAGGTCGGCGTCGAAGAGCGGCTCTATCGCCACCGCTGCGTCGAGGCCTGGTCGTTCACGGTGCCGTGGACCGGCTTTCCGATGAAGGCGCTGCTCGACATCGCCCGGCCGCTCGGCTCGGCGACCTATGTCCGCATGGAAACCTTTATGGACCCCAAGGTCGCGCCCGAGCAGAACAAGTTCTTCTATCCCTGGCCCTATATCGAAGGGCTGACGATGGCTGAGGCGGCGAACGAGCTCACCTTTGTCGCGACGGGCATGTACGGCAAGCCGATGCCCAAGCAGGACGGCGCGCCCTTACGCCTCGCCGTGCCATGGAAATACGGCTTCAAATCGATCAAATCGATCGTGCGTTTCGAGTTCACCGACAAGCGCCCGCGATCCTACTGGGAGGCGTTGCAGGCCAGCGAGTACGGCTTCTGGGCCAATGTGAACCCGGAAGTGCCGCATCCGCGCTGGAGCCAAGCGAGCGAACGCGTCCTCGGCACCGACGAGCGCCGCCCGACCCTGATGTGGAACGGCTACGGCGAGTTCGTCGCGGATATGTACAAAGGCCTCGAAAAAGAGCGCCTCTTCGCCTGACGGCGCTGGCTCTCCCTGCGAAGCGGGGGAGGGGACCATGCGAAGCATGGTGGAGGGGGCTCGTGCGCTCTCTGCCCCCCTCAGCGTTCTTGCCGCCGCGGCGCCGGGCGTGAATCATCCCCCGATCTTTCTCCGCGGAGACCGGCGATGAGCCTCCAGACGCGCCCGCTGCACCCGACGCTCGCCTGCGAGATCGAAGACCTGCGGCTCTGGGAGCCGCTCGACCCCGGCACTGTCGCCGAATTGCGCGAGTTGTGGTCGCGCTGGGGCGTGTTGGTATTCCGCCGTCAGGCGCTGAGCGAAGCAGAGCTCGCCGCGTTCTGCGCGCTGTTCGGTCCGCTTGAGCGCACCGTGCGCAGCGACTGGGCCTCGCCTTCTGTTCCCGAGGTGACAGTCTTATCCAACCTGAAGGACGGGCTCGGCCGCGCCATCGGCGGTCTCGGCGACGGCGAATTGCAGTGGCATTCCGACCAGTCCTACATGGTCGAGCCGGCGACCGGCGCGGCCCTCTACGCGCTCGAACTGCCGCCGGAGGGCGGCGAGACCTTCTGGGTCGATCTGCGCGCCGCCTATGCCGCATTGCCGCGCCGGCTGCGCGCCCGCCTCAGCGGCCGGCGCGGCATTTTCGATTACACAAAGCGGCTCGCCGGCTATGGCCGCGACAGCGACCAGAACATCTCGGAGGAGGCCAGGGCG
>JBKOVT010000356.1:0-17790 GCA_046724035.1 Pseudomonadota bacterium
GGGGGCGACAGTAGTGCCCACGAACAGCCGCCGGAATCCGGATTGCTCCGTACAGAAAGTGACTTACGGGAAACTACTCATGCGGATCTCAGGCACGCGGCATCGGTCCAAAGCGCTGGGATTCGTGGCATCGGTACCTCAACACATCCCTGATTGTAGCATCAGCTACAGGAGAACCCCTGTCTGGGGTACAGGAACCGCTGTATCCCGCAACCGCTGGTAACCGGGTAAAATGCCGCCAATTGGGGTCCTCTCCCCCGGCCGCGAAAGGCTCTCATGGTCAAGATACTGCTGGCCGATGATCATGATGTCGTCCGGCGCGGGCTCAAGGCCCTGCTGCAGGAGCACCCGGGCTGGGAGATTTGCGGTGAAGCGCTCAATGGCCGAGAAGCCGTCGAGCTGGCGCGGGAGCTGCATCCCGATGTCGCTATTCTCGACCTGATGATGCCGGATTTGAACGGGCTGGAAGCAACCCGCCAGATTTGCAAGGCATCAGAACTGACTCAGGTGCTGATCTTCACGATGCACCACAATGAAAGTCTCGTTCATGACGTGCTTGAGGCTGGCGCGCGCGGTTACCTGCTGAAGACCGAGGCGGAGCACCACATCGTCACCGCGGTTGAGACGCTATTGCGCGGGCAGCCTTACTTCAGCGGCCGAGTATCGGAAACCGTCTTGGAGAGCTTTCTGCGCTCTGGCCAGCAAGCGGCAGCGGACCGGGCATTAGTCCTCCGGCTGACCCCGCGCGAGCGAGAGGTCATTCAGCTTCTGGCGGAAGGCCATCGCAACAAGACGGTCGCGCAGATGCTCGGGATCAGTATCAAAACCGTTGAAACCCATCGCACCGCCCTGATGCGCAAAATCGGCGTAAAGTCGATTGTCGAACTCGTGCGGTACGCGGTGCGCAATAATCTCACGGAGGCTTAAGTCAGCGCCAGACCAATGCCATCGTGTTTGCCGTGGAAGATGGCAAAATACGTCACCAGGTCGGTGGCCGCGCGACTTGCCGGCCGGCATCGGTCACAGTGCGATCAGGGCTTTTATTCCGGAGTGCTAACGCTTTCGGACCGACTATGAGAAACAGCTGGCAATGGCACGGCGACGCAGATCGTAGTGCCTTGCGGGCTCGAATTGATCTCGAGTTCTCCGCCTAGTTGGTGCAATCGTTCGCGCATTCCGGCGAGCCCAATGCCAAGGTTCTGTACGGTCCAGCGGTTGCCGGCGCCAATCGCCTCGGCAAGACCAGGCGGCATTCCCCGGCCGTCATCCTCGATGCTTAGGACAATCCTCGAGCTTGCCTCGGGAGGCGTGTCTTGAGTCAACCTGACTTGGGCCGCGGCACCTCCGGAGTGACGGTGCACGTTCGTCAACCCCTCCTGCGCGATACGAAACAGGGCGGCCTCGACCTCTTCGGGGAGCCGGCCGATTTCGATCGAGATCTGGAGGTCGACGGCGATATCGGTCCGCTTCGAGAAACCCTCGCAGAGCCAGCGCAAGGCCGCCGGCAGACCCGCCACGTCGAGCATCGGCGGATGCAGGAGGTAAGATACCGTGCGGATCTCGCGCTGGCTTTGTTCAATCAAGGACCGGCTCTCTTCCAACGCCGCCTTGGCCGTCTTCTTCAAGCGCTGGGTCAACCGCAGTGCTTGCCCGATGCCGAGCGTCGCGCCGAGTAAGTTTTGGGCGGTCGCATCATGCAACTCGCGGGAGATCCGGCGCCGCTCCTCGTCTTGGAGGCGGAGCAGCTTGCCGGTGAGGTGGCGCAGACTGGCTTCGGCCGTTTTCACTTCTGTGATGTTTTCGCAGGCGACCACGAGCCGCAGCTGGTCGCTTGCGCCGAACCGTGTGCCACGCAGCTGAATCCAAGTACCCTGGACGATATCGCTCGCGTATTCGCCGCGAAACTCGCTGATCTCGCCCTTCATTAGCCGGCGAAGCCCAGCCGCCACCACCTGCTGATGCGGACGCGCGCGTTCGCATTCCTCGACGTAATTGTCGCCGACGAAGTAATGCTCCCCGGTTGAGGCCAACAATTCTGCGGCTTTCTGCCACCCGGCATTAACGGCGATAATCTTCCCGGCACCGTCGAGGATAGCAACCTGTGCGGTCAAGGCATCGAGTGACGATTGAAGCAGCTCTCGGCTTGCCCGCGAGGCGAGCTCCGCGTCTCGACGGTCGCTGACGTCGTGATAAAAAAGGCTCAAGCCGCCAGCCGATGGATAGGCGTAAAGCTCGCCCGACCGACCATCCGGAGAGATAACCTCGCCTCGGGCAGCGCTTCCGGTCCGTAGCGCGCGTTCGACCCATGACGGGTCAGGCATGTGTTGTGCGGCGGCGGCCTGCCAGTAATTCCGGCCGATCAAGTCATCCGGCGCGTTACAGCCGCACCACGCGGCGCCTTTCGAATTAAGCGCCATGATCCGACCATCGCGGTCTATCGTGCAATAGCCGTCGCTGATGCCGTCGAGTAACGTGCCCAAGCGGTCGTTCGTCCGCTGCAACTCCTCAACGAGCGCCGCCAACAAAATCGCCGGCACGGCAAACACAGCTAGGAAGAGCTGCACCGGCAAGGCGCTATGACCGGGGGGGCCGCCGATGAACGGCTCCACGCCGTGCATCGCGCGGAACAGCACCATGACGGTAATGATCAGGATGGCGCCGCTCGCTCCCCTCCCGCCAAATCGCACGGTAGCGGCAAGTAGCAGTGGAACCGGGAGATACAGGAGAGCCGGAAAAAGATCCGCATTCGCCATTGTCAGCGGAAGATCGAACGCGATGCTGCAACTGATGACGAGGCACAAGGTCAATAGTAGCGCCTCAACCAATCGAAGGTGGCTCGGCATCCGCCACGTGACTGGCGCACCGTTCCAGAACCAAGTCAGGAAGATTGGGGTCAGCGTCAGATTGCCGAGAGCATTGCTGAGATACCACCGCCACCAGTATCGCCAGTACAGTTGGGGATCACCGTCCCCTAGCGTGGGCTCGAACCCTGCGGCAAACGCTACGATCGCGGGGTTTGCGAGGACTGCCATAAATATATAGAGCGCCGCAGTTCGCATGCTGCTGAGGCCGGCAGGATCGCGCAGCAGCCAGCGGATGGTCACCGCATTCAGCAAAGCCAGCGAGACGTTGCAGCCAAAGGCAGCGAGGAGCTGCGGCAATGGCATTGCGACTCCCTGCTCCGCCAACACATGCGCCGGGAAAGCGGCAGCAATGTAAAGCGGCCAATGCCGTCGCGGCGCTATCAGCAAGGCACAGAGGAGAACGACGTTCGGCGGCCAGAACGGCGCGAATTGCTGTGTCAGCGTGCCGATCGCAAAGGCCGCCTCGGCGCCGAGATAATAGAAGATCGCCGTGAGAAACGGCCCCAACGCCAGCCATATCGGACGGAACCGCACTGAAACGATCGGTTCCCAGATCGCACTGAGGGTCACGGCCGCTCTTCCCCGATGCGGCCGCGAAGCGGAAGAGGCCGCCCATTGTAGGGCTGAAGCGGCTGAGGAGGTCGTACCCGGAAGTGGTCAGGGTTGCCAAGGGGGATGCCGGGCCATTTGCCATGGAGGCCGTGTCGTCTGCCGGTGAGTATCTTCCCCCGCGGCGACTGGAAGGTGCCTTTAAGGGCCGCGCGCTTGGCCGAGTTGCTTGCGCAGCAGGCGGGCATAGCCCAGCTCCGAGACGTTCCGGCGAATCATACAGATCCGAGAACAACCTGTTGGCCGCGGGGCCGGCAACCCGTGCAGGCTGCGCTCCGGGTTACAGGCGTGCCCGAGTTAATTCCAGTAGAGCATAAACCGGATAAAGGCGCTTCTGTATCAGGTAAATCCCGTAGAGCGCAACGACCGCCCTTTTGAGCCGCCGTTTGCCCTCCGTCGGCTCACCTCCCCGAAGATCTTGCCCATTTCGACTCAGCCCTTGGAAGGCACGCAAAGTGCTATTTCATAACCCGCAAGAACGCCTTCGCAAACGCCTCGGCGACGGTCCTGTTGGGGAATGTCTGGCAATAATTGAACGCCTCGCTCTCGGCATCGGGGATCGCATTCACATTGATCGATCTGGCCCCGAGCCGCGACGCTTGATAACCGATATAGAACAGCGATGCCGCGGCGCGATCGTCTTCTGGTAGACCCAGCAGTGTCGAGCATCGCGCGCTGCGGATGGTGACGTAACGATTGCCGGCAGGCACCGGCGCCGCGACCGCGGCGGCGACCTGTGTCGGGGCGGGCGCCAGCGCTGGCGGCGGTGCGGCCACGGTAGCGGCCGGCGGTTGTGCTTGCACGCAGGCGAGCAGCGAACCCGATAACAGTACAACGGCGATTTTTCCGTTCATCACGTTGCTCCCGTCGTAAAAGGATTTGTCTTCTGAGCGCCGTCTTGATCTCAGTCCGCGCATGGCGGGCGTTTGACCGAGTGTCGTGATACCAATACGAGAATTTCGGCGGTTCTAATTGACCTAAATCAATGGACGCAACGCAATCCTTCTTAAAAATTCGCCGGCACTCAGGTGCAGTGCTGATTGTTCGCGGTGACGGCCGAGACGTTCTGTCGCCGCTTGAAGACCGGCGGCCCGGAAAGTACACCGGGTCATGACACACAGAATGAGGCCGCAGCGATGAACAAGACCCTGCTTTACGTGGCGCCCATCGCTTTACTGGGGCTACTGGGAACCGATACATCCGCGAATGCGGCCGCATGGAGCGGCAGCCTTGCGCCCAACATCGCGGCGACGACGACAGAACAGACCGATCCGCCGATCCTGCTTGTGCGCCGGGGCGGTGGTGGGGGTGGACGCGGCGGTGGCGGCGGTTTTCGCGGCGGCGGTGGGCGCGGCGGTGGCGGCGGCTTTGCTGGCGGTCGCGGCGGCGGCGGGTTTGGAGGCGCTCGCGGCGGCGCTCGCGGGGGCGGTGGCGGCAACTGGGCCGGTGCTGGCCGAGGCAACTTCGCCGGGGGCAACCGGGCGAATTTCGCCGGAGGCAACCGCGCCAACGTCGGAAGCGGCAACCGCACCTTCAACCAGGGGAACCGCAACGTGAATGTCAGCGGTAATTATGGCGGCTACGGTGGCGGCTATGGCTGGGGCGGTGTCGCAGCGGGTGTCGCGGCGGGTGCCGTTGTCGGGGCCGCTGCTACCAGCGCAGCGTACCCGGCCTATTATCCGGCGCCGGCAGCTCCATATTGTCCATACCCCGATTACCCGAATTGCGGGCTCTGAGCCGCACAGAAAACGGCGCATCCCGTTAGCAGCAACGGCGGGCTGGGGACGCCGATCATAGCCGTCGCGACGATCATGGCGCGGTGACAGTCCGGGCTTGAAGCGCCTACTGTCACCTCGCATCGGCGAAAACGTCGGTGGCTGTGCCTGGTCCGCGGGAGTACGAGCGCTGGTCCCGCGCAGCAGCTTGGATACGGCATCCATCCGTTGCCGGTTGACCTTGCGGTGAATGGCGGGCTTCACCAGCAGAAGGCTGGGCTCGCATTCGCGGTTGCAATCGGAAACAATTTTGAGCGCTCATCGGCTCACGGGAGCCGATTATACGCGCTTGAGATCAGCACGGGAGCCGATTAGACGCGCTTGAGATCAGAACGAACGGGGTGGCCGCGCAAATTGGCCTAAATTCCAGTGCCCCGCTGAAGTATAGCACTGCCCCGAGCGCGCCCGCTTGGCTTGCATCGGAGGATCGGGGCGGGCGCTAGGGTCCACCGGGGAGGAAGAGACCTAGGATTTATCGCGCTCGGGAAAGTCAGTCTGGACCCGCGGCCGCAGAGAACCATTGATTCAAATCAAAACGCCGAGAACCGAAGATGAGTAGCGCCATCGTGATGGCGCATACCCATCGCTGGCCCGACCGTCGCGGCTCTCCAATTAGGTAATCTGGCCTGCGGCAAATGCCGAGGCCAATGGTAGTCTTCGGTTTCCCCCTCCCGCCCATCACTGACCGGATAGGAACTTATGGCGGCAGCCGCCGGAACCAGAGCGATCCTGTTGTCGGTGCAGCCTGCCTCTCGCAGTCAGAGGCGCCTCGCCTTCACCGTCTTGCTTTTGTTGTTGATCGGTTTTGGTGCGACGCTGCCTTTCGCCTGGATCGAGGGACCGCCGGTCCCGAACTTGATTGCCATTCTGCATACTATTTTGGCGATCAACGACCTGATCACCGCGGTCCTGTTATTCGGGCAATATGCAGTGGCGCGACCGCGCGGTCTTAACATTCTGGCGGGCGGCTATCTCTTTACAGCGCTGATGTCGGTTTCGTATCTCCTGTCTTTTCCTGGTGCGGTTTCCGGACCTGCGCTGATCTACGGCGACCGAAGCGCCCCCTGGCTGTATGTCGTATGGCACGCGGGGCTTTCCCTCGCGATCATCGTTTATGCAAGCCTGCCGGTTCGGCTAGATGCCCGAGATCAGGCTAGCAACGTACGTGCAACCATCGCCCGTACGACGCTTACCGCCGCGGGTGCCGCGGCGGTGATCACATGCTTTATGACATTGGGGAACGATTGGTTGCCACGTACCGGGACTGGTAGGCAATACAACGCGGTGGCTCTAGCCGCGATCGATGCTCTTATCGTGCTCTCGTTGGTTGCGCTGCTCCTCCTGGCGCGCCGCCGGCCGTACAAAATCCTCGATTTGTGGCTGTCGGTCGTCATGTTCGCGTGGCTTTGTTCGGTGACACTCGGCAACGCTATCGGAACGATCCGCTATGACATCGGTTACGACGTTTCGCGTATCTTTGCGATGCTCGCTTCGACTTTCATCCTGATTATGCTGCTCACGCAGATCAGCGCGCTGTACGTGCAGGCAATTAGCGAGCGCGAGCGCCGCCTGAACGAGATGGAGGCTATTCTTGTTCATATGTCACGGGTCAGCGAGCTCGGCCAAAATGTCTCCGCTCTCGTTCACGAGGTAAGCCAGCCGCTGACCGCGATCAATAATTACGCCGCTGCGAGCATTCTGCTGATGAAGTCATCGCAGCCCGCGCGGCTCATGCCGATATTGCAGCAGCTAGCTGAGCAGGCGGAGCGCGCGGCGGACATTGTGCGGCACTTACGTGAATTCATCGCCCGCCAGAAATCCGAACGGCGGGCCGTGGCCATTCCCGGATTGCTTCGGGATGCAATCCGGCTAGCGCTGGCGGGGAGTAGCGAACATCCACCTGTGATCGAGATGCGCTTTAGTTCGGTCGCCCCGTCGGCGGTCGTTGACCGCGTTCAGATCGAACAAGTGATCTTCAACCTGGTGCGTAATGCGATCGAAGCGATGACTGATGATCCGCGGCGGCTGCTGACGATCGGAACGAAACTGACGCGCGACAACATGGTCGAGATCAGCATCGGTGATACTGGACCGGGCCTGCCAGCGGAGATCCGGACCAAGCTGTTCGAGCCTTTCGTCACCACAAAGGCAGGCGGCCTTGGCGTCGGCCTATCGATCTGCCGGGTCATCATCGAGGCGCACGGCGGTCAATTGCAAGCCGAAGACAATACGGGTGGCGGAACGGTCTTTCGCTTTACTCTTCCGCTGTCGGACGAAGCTAAACTCGTGGCCCGGAAGGAACCGGCAAGCTGTTGAGCACAGCGGCGCCGCCGCGGGTATGATCCAGGTTGCACCTCGGAGCCGTCATTCGGCCTTGCCGCTTTCGCGAACCCGCTTCCGACGGTGACCCCCATGGCGGAGCGCGCCGAAATCCGGTCTGGCCGGCTTTCCGGCTATCATGATCTCCGCCTGGGATTTAGCGCGTAGGGGGTTGTGCCTCAGCACCGTCGCGGGGAGCGCTCCGATCAAGCAATGGCGCAGAATTTCAGTTCCCCAGGCGACCAGCTCATCGCTGTCCAGGTTGAGCAACACCGTCCGGTGAAGCGACGCGTTCAGCATGACGCCAAACACGATCTGAAATCCGGCAACGCCTCGGTAATAAAATGGCCCGGCATTCGATGCGCCGCTCTTGGCTGCAAGCATGCCAATAAACGGTTCCACCGAGACCAGTCCCATTTCACGAACCGGGTCCCAGCTATCCTCCGCATGTAGTGTCTTATTGATCATCGAGCGCAAGAGACCGCGATGCCGTCGGAAAACATTCACCCAATATCGCACGGTCTCCACGATGGCGCGCTCGACTGATGCGTCGGCCAAGCGCTTATTGGCAGTAAACCGTTTGGCGCCCGCCGCAATATCTTCGAGGGCTGTTTCGATAATGACGGTGAAGAAGGCTTCCTTATCGGCGAACCGCTGGTAAAAAGCCCCAACAGAGCAGCCCGCAGCACGGGCGATGTCGCTGATAGACGTCGCCTCGAAGGCTCCCTGGTTCAAGAGTTCCCGGCCGGCTGCCAGCAAACGGTCTCGCGTCAAGCGGCTGCGCGCCTGCTTCGCCGGCAGCACGAGGTCCGCCGTTTTCGCGCTCTCCCTCAATTTGGCCTCCTGCGCGAGGACGCCGTCCGCCGCGGCCGGTCCAAGGTTAACCCACCTCCTGGTCAACACAAAGAGACATACCCTCGACCATATTGACAATATGAATATCAATTCATATTCGTATTACCCTCAAGGGGCCGATTTTGAAATTCGGTCGGCTCCCCGCTTTGCTTTTGCGTCTCGCACTAGCCGCCGGGATTCAGAATGGCCTCGCCACGAGAGTTTACGATTTATGTTGTCGTTGCCGATGCCGCCGTCAGGGATTCGCTCTACGTCCTTCTCCGCTCTCTCGGTTTCGCCACTTGGGTTGGATCGGTCGCGGAGTTCCGAGAAGAGTATCGACCGGTTCAGAAGAGCTGCCTGGTCATCGACGAAGATCTCGGCGGCACCAGCGGGTTCGACCTGCTCGAAGGCTTGCGATCGGAGCGAGTGCGCACACCCGCGATAGTCATGACGGAACAGCTCGGCGCCGGCGCGCAGGCGGCCGGCGAGCGCCTTGGCGCGATGCTTATGGAAAAGCCCTACACCTCGGACAAGCTGATTGGCTGTCTCGTTAAGAGCCTCGGGCGGGAGCCAACCTGAACCGGCACGCAAACTCCGGCCGGAAGCCGCGCCACAGCCGCCCGTCCGGAACATAAGCGAGGGAAGCGAATTACTAAATGGAGCCCCGCGCCCGATTTAAGCGCCTCAGAGTCCCTGTATCGCCTTCTAATCGATCTCGTGTGGCACCGCCGCGGGTGCCGGAGGTTCTAATAATCGTGCTGGGTAAGTTTCCCGCATAATTAACGCAATCAAGAACGCGACTGAGACGCCGATCAGCAGCGGGCGGGATGCGAATTGTGCCAATTCGAGCGAGCGAGGAGAGATTCCCGCGTCTAACCCGAGGCCGATGCGCACACCGGGTCGACTGATCATAATCCCGCCTGACGATAAACATCATGCCATTCACAATCGCCGCCGCTGTCCCGATTCTCGAATGACAGTTGTTGCGTCAAGCTCGGCAGGGCGCGAGGGCCGCTTCAGCAAGACTTCCTATCGGGCAGCTGCACCGCGATCCCGCTATAGTGCCGATACCGAACCTGCGAATAGCAAGCCTGCAGCAGGATCGTTTGTACGCTGCGCCCGTGTTTACGATGCCGGGGGTTTATCGTGTCGTGTCGCCAGAGCGCAAACGCCGCTTCTAGGCGACGCGGCTTTCCTCCACGACGATGGTCTGGATCATCGCCTCGCGCTCATAGATCCAGCGCGCCAGCAGCCCGGCAATGACCGCGCCGATGATCGGCGCTACCCAGAAGAGCCATAGTTCCGCGACGTATGCCCCACCGGCAAACAAGGCCGGTCCGGTGCTGCGCGCGGGGTTGACCGAGGTGTTTGTGACGGGGATCGACACGAGATGGATCAACGTCAGCCCGAGCCCAATCGGGATGCCGGCGAAACCGCTGGCCGCGCCTTTCGACGTGGTGCCGATGATGATGAACAGAAAAAAGAAGGTCATCACGATCTCAGTCAGGAAGCAGCCGCCAAGGCCGTATTTGCCGGGGCTGAGATCGCCATAACCGTTGGCGGCGAAACCGCCCGCAACCCAGCCGGGCTGGCTGGAGGCGATCACCCATAACACCGCGGCGGCAACGATCGCGCCGACCACTTGAGCGACAATGTAAGGAACGACGTCAGCCGCGGGGCAGCGGCCGGCACTCCACAAGCCGATTGTCACCGCCGGGTTGAAATGGCCGCCGGAGATGTGGCCGACGGCATAGGCCATCGTCAGGACGGTCAGCCCGAAGGCAAGAGCAACACCGACAAAGCCGATCCCCATCTGCGGAAACCCGGCCGCCAGCACGGCAGCGCCGCAGCCTCCGAGCACGAGCCAGAAAGTCCCAAAGAACTCGGCGGCTACTCGCCGCGGCATGTCGACACCCATCGGATTCCTCCCCGCGCTTTAATCCTCGATGACGCTGTGTTCGTCGCGTATTGAGCTCCCGCCGCGGCGATGAATTTCACTGACGCAGGTGATGATGGCGCTGGGCCGAGAGGCAGCGCAGATCCCTCCTCCCGGCCATATGTCAGCCCGCGACTAGCGGGACGGGGCGGTTGCCGGCGGGCTCGTCGTAAGCGCCGGCGCCGTGACGGAAACGCCGGGGACTCCCGGGATCGCCACGCTTGTGCCTGTGGGTTTGGCGGCGCCTGGCATGCTAGCCGCGCCATTCGCCGCGGCCGCGGCCGATCCCGGCGCGGTCGCCGCGCCCGGTATTGCTGAGGACGTCGCCGCAGCCCCGGGGATCTTGGACGTGACGTCCTTCGCCCCCGGGATCAAGGTCGTAGCACCCTGTGCCCCCGGAACCTGTGTCCCCGGAACTGAACCGGCCGCTCCGGCCGCGCCGGGGACCCCGCTCGCAGCGGCGCCCGGCGCCGCGGGGGTAATCGAGGACTTCGCGCCCTCGAGCAGAATCTTCTCGCCTTCCTTCATCACACTCTGCGCGAGAGCAATAGGGGCCGTCACTGCCAAGGCAAGCACTGCGATCGTGCACGCAATCGTTCGTCGCATCGGGGGCTCCATCTCAACTCGGAACAGGAGATTGCCCTTTTGATTGAAGCGACATTGACGTGGATCAACCGCGCTATGCTTCTCGATGAGGCCGAGCTAACAAGTCCTCGTGAGTGATGACGATCTAGCTTTGTGCGAAGACGCCGGCCAATGCCCTCGCGTGTCATTCTCGGAATTTGGGCTGTGAGTGAAACAGGGCTGAGCGAGTGCTGTTGTGCCCCGGTCGACTTACTGATGATTTAGATCAATGGCGACCCGATTAAGAGCGCGCAGCTTAAATCGTCGCGTCGCCCCAGCATCGAGCGGGCGCACTCAAATGGCTCAGATGGGGAGGAATTTGAAGCGCCGAGATCTTTACCGGCTTTCCTTCGGGATGGCGCTAAGTCCGCTTCTCGCTAAGTCGGCGCTTGCCCAGATGTCGACGGAGGAGGTTCAAAGCCCGCCTCCAACCCCGACATCTCAAAGTGTTGCGATTAAGAATTCCCCGCGCACTTATAACCAAGTGACCATACCTCGTAAGTACACGGCAGGAAAACAGCGGGTCAGCGTTTATTGGACCTGGAGCTACCCCTGGGAGTCAAACCGAGATTTGTCCCAAATGGATAATCGGTTTTCGACGATGACCGAGGTGCGGCGAGCCGCTTGGCCTTTTTATGAGAAACCCGAGTGGTCTGAGCGAATGTTCCTCCAAGGAATTGCAGGAACGCTGGAGCTGTTTCATTTGTCAATTGTGCGGTTTCAGAACGTCGTTGCTGAAGCAACCGGACATCCAGTGATGGATTATCAGCGGGTTGATCAAGCTGGGCAACGATTGCCGTTAGATGATCGTGTTCTTGCGGATACTGATACGTTGATGGTGTTTGGTCTTGACCATCTGGCGATGGAGGAGAAAGCCGAGGCAGCGGAAATTGAGGCGGTCCAAAAATTTCTGACGCGTGAAGGAACGTGCCTCGTCATCGGGCCACATCACGACGTTGGCGCGTCTGGCGACTTGAAACAGCAGCAAATGGAGTACGCCCATCACGGAGACCCTCTGGTTCCGCGCCAACAGCGTTTTACCGGCTACGGGCGCTCTCTGATGAAAGGGCTCGGCATCCCGGTGGAAAACCGCTGGGGGCTGCACCCGGCTTCGGTCGCCGGCACCACCAGACAGATTGCTCCATTAACGGCCATGAGGGACCTCGATAAGCGCGGATGGCTCAACGGGGTCACAACCTTCAATTTCCATCCGCATCTGCCCCATTATGCGGTGACCGCAGACGATCCGAAATCGATTTTGGTTTTGGCCAAGCAACCGATCGACATGTCTAGGCCGCACCCGTTCACCGAAGCGGGGAACCGCGAGTTCAACTGTTTTCTGTGGATGCCACCGAGCGGCTCGCGGGCCGGTGACATTTTGTTGGCCGACTCGACAATCTTCACGACCTTGTTCGGTAGCTCGGACAGCTTGGACCGCTTTTGGCGCAACCTTGCGATACGAGTCTAGAGCGAAAGCGGCGTGAGATCTGCGGCCGAGCGGACTTCGCTATCAACGAACGCATTGTGCATGGAATGCGGGAGTGACGGCCCGGCGCACCTGGGAGTGGTTGGGACAATAGGGGACTGAAACGTCATGTCACAGGATCAGTTTGGCGAAAGCACTCGCAGAGCGTTCTTAGGCACGGCAGCAGTGGCGACTGCTGCGACCGCTGTCACCTTGGCCGCCTCACCCACAGCTGAGACCGCCTTGGCCGCCGCAGCCGTGTCTGAGGCGCCAGGAACAGGCAGTCCACCTGCCAACCAAATCAAGGTGGCGCAATTAGCCGCAACCTCCAATCAGCCAATAAAACCTGAGCCGACCACTGGTGACTGGACAAAGCCGGCGGCCATGGCGATCCCAAAGGAAGGGTATTTCAAGCTGGAGCAAGGACGGTACGGGCCAATTTACCCCAGGACCCCGGCCAACTACGGCTTTACTATTATCGCAAAAATCAAGCCCGGCCGAGAGCAAGCCATCCGCGAATACGGCAAAACGATTGAGAAGGCGGTGGGCGAGACGCCGGATGTTCTTGCGCCGCTTAGGTTACATTATCTTCGCTGGGTCATTTTTGATGTCGGCTCGGGGCCGCATTTCATGTACCAGGGGATCTTCGACACCGATTTCGATAAATACCTTGAAGATGCCGTAGCGCTCTTCCTCAAAACCGGCATCACGACGGTTTTCGTAAACTTGGAAGGCTGGCCGGACGATTGGAAAACCAATCTGCCGGCTGTGATCCAATTCTTTCGCGACCATCAGCGGCCGAGTTTTCTCGAGTACGGTGAATATCCCTACGTTACGGCCGACGAGGTCAAGAAGGCGCTGCGCGTCAAGGGTGCTTTATCCGCGATGTTAGACCAGATGCAGTGACACGGCGTGGCGCGCTAGCACCATGCTTGAGTTTGACGACATCCAGCACATCGTACTAACGCGCGTTCCGGCTATCACCGGGCGCTACGAGTTTCTGTCGTTCCGAGAGCCCGCGCAGGGACGACTTTGGCTGGCCGGGATCATCGAAAAGGTGGAATCCGCACAGGCGGCCGCTGCGCGCATGGAAGCGCAAAACCGATGGGTCTCGGTGGCGTTTACCTGGACGGGGTTGCGGGCGCTCGGGCTAAGCGAGGCTTCGCTCGCCAGCTTTCCGGAGGAATTTCGTCAGGGGATGCCGGCTCGCTGGCAGGTATTGGGCGATACCGGCGCCAGTCACCCCGATAAATGGATAGAAGGATTTTCCGGTCCGAAGCTCCATGCGATCGCCATTCTGTTCGCACGTAATGCGACTGAACGGCAACGGAGCACGCAGGAGCACCAGGCTTATCTGGCACGCACACCGGGCGTGACTGTCCTCTCATCGCTCGATTTAGATGCAATTCCGCCTTTCGACTCTGCGCGTGACCATTTCGGGTACCGCGATCGGCTGTCGCAGCCGGAAATCGAGGGGACCGGAATTGAACCCACACCCGGCTCGGGTAGGCCCATCAAGGCCGGCGAATTTATTCTTGGATATCCCGACGAAGATGGCCCGCCGGTCGGACTGCCCGAGCCCGACATTCTCTCTCGGAACGGGACGTACATGGCTTATCGGCGCTTGCAGGAGCACGTCTATGCATTTCGAGAATTCCTGCGCGCAAATGGAGACACGCCGGAGGAGCAAGAGTGGGTCGCCGCGAAGCTGATGGGCCGCTGGCGCAGCGGTGCTCCTCTCGCGCTCGCTCCCGATAAAGACGATCCGGCGCTCGCAGCCGACCCCCAGCGCAACAACGATTTTACCTACGCAAAAAGTGATCCGTACGGTTACGCCACCCCCTTGGGTTCGCATATCCGGCGAATGAACCCGCGCGACACGGCCGTGAACATGCAGCGTCGCCGGATGATACGCCGAGGGGCTACTTATGGCCCACCGCTTGCCGAGGGCGCGCCAGAGGACGGCATCGATCGAGGGGTTGCTGCCTTCGTGCTTTGCGCGAGCCTCGTGCGCCAATTCGAGTTCGCACAAAACGTCTGGATCAACGATCCCAATTTCCACGAGCTCGGTAACGAGCGAGACCCGATTATTGGGGCACAAGACGGTACTTTTGATCTGACGATACCGAAACGGCCGGTTCGGCGAAAGATCCGCGGCCTACCGGCCTTCACGACCGTCAAGAGCGGGGCTTATTTCTTTCTTCCTGGCATCGGCGCGCTCCGTTATCTGGCAACTCTAAGCTAAAGCGGGCGCTAACCAGCGCGTCATGAATGCAAGGTGCCATCCTATAGGTTCATTTACGACAGCGTTGCGACGCGCCGTGGCGCTGCTGGCGGTTGTTGCACTCGTAGGCGGATACAAAGTCGCGGTTGCTGACGAAGCTGGGGTGAGTGTCTGGTTGCCGGGCACGTTCGGAAGTCTCGCGGCGGTGCCAGTTCTTCCCGGCTTTCAATGGTCTACGACTTACTATCACGCCGCCGCAACCTCCCAAAGCCGCACGGAGTTTGAAGAGGGCGGGCGGATTGTGAGGGGCCTCAGCCCGAAACCCAATTTGATACAGCTGTCTCCAAGCTATGCATTTGAAACACCAGTTCTCGGTGCGCAATTGGGTTTGGCCGTTACGACTGTTCCGGCATTTGTCAGTAACAGCGTCACCTCCACACTGGCTGGACCTCGCGGCAGGACCTTGTCGGGAAAGGCTAGCCAATCGGTACAGGGATTCGGTGATCTGTACCCGCGGGCATCACTAAAATGGAACGAGGACGTCAACAATTTTATGATCTATGGCACTGGTGACATTCCCGTCGGTCTCTACAGCAAAGACAACATCGCCAACATCGGAACCGGACATGGTGCCATCGATTCTGGCGGTGGGTACACCTACCTAAACCGACAGAGCGGGAATGAATTTTCTGCGGTCGCCGGCCTCACTTACAATTTTATAAATCCCACGACACACTACCAAAGCGGTGTCGATTTCCACTTGGACTGGGGTATGTCGCATCAGCTGTCCGAGCAGGTTTCTGCGGGGATTGTCGGCTATGTTTATCAACAAATCGGGTGCGACAGCGGGTCGGGTAATACCGTTGGCTGTTTCCGGACGCGTATATTCGGGATGGGGCCACAGCTTGGCGTTCGCTTTCCTATCGGTGAGATGCAAGCATCGGTAGGCTTGAAGGTCTTTGGAGAGTTTGGCGCAAAAAATACCCCGCAAGGCTGGAATACATTTCTGACTGTTGCGCTCTCTCCCGCTGCCGCAGCGAGACCGTAAGATATCGCGACAGCGCACCAGTCGAGCGGTGAACCAAGACAGTGAAAGTTTCCAGGCGTCTGATTTTAGGGCGCGAGGCGACGGTCTGTTTCAGCGCGCCAGCAGCGACAGTAGAAACAGCCCGCCGCCGACAAGCCCGCCGACGATCGTGCCGTTCATGCGGATATATTGCAGGTCGGCGCCGACGGCCATCTCGATGCGGTCCGAAAAGCCCGCGGGCTCCCATTTACGCACGACCTCGGCGACAAACCGGATCAGCTCCCCCCGCCACGGCAAGGCTTCCGCCAAGAGCGCTTCGATCGCCGCGTCGAGCCGCCCCCGCATGGCCGCGTCATTGCCGAGCGTCTCTCCGATAGAAGCGATTGCTAGAGCGAGCGTCCGGCGCAACCGCGACGACGGCGAATCGAGGTCGGCGAGCACAATGTCGCGGCCCTTGTCCCAGGAGGCGGCCAGCCACGCCTGCAGCTCGGGGAGGTTCGGCAACCGTGCCCGCTCGCCTGCCGGATCTGCCGGCGCATTCATCAGTTCGAGCGCCATATCGTCGATCGCCGACAAAAGGCTCTGCCGGGCAGAGCCGTCGGGCTTGCGCAGATCGTCGATCAGCTCCTCCGCTCCCCGCAGCATCGCGCGGGCGATCTCGCGATTAATCGCGCGCGGGATCCAGCTGCGCCGGCGCTCGGCGACAGTATCGAGCAACCGCTCCTCGTTGCGCGCGAGGAAATCGCGGGCATAGTTGAGCGCGCGGTCGAGCACCGCCTCGTGATACCCCGCCGCCGTAACCAGCCGGACGAAATGCCCCGCCAGCGCGGTCAGCGGCGCGCTGCGTAGCTGGGCGCCGAGGGCGCGGCCGAGAAACGCCTTGATCTGGCGGTCATCGACGGCGCGCAGCACAAATGGCAGCGCCTTGGCGATCTCGCCGGCGAGTGCGGCAGCGTTGCGGCGATCCGCCATCCAGGCCGCCAGCCGCTCCGACACGCGTAAACCGCGCAATTCGGCGACCAGCAGGTCGCGGGTTAGAAAATGCTGGTCGAGAAAGCGCGCCAGCCCCTCGCCCATCCGGTTCTTGTTGGCCGGCACGATCGCGGTGTGCGGGATCGGCAGGCGCAACGGCCTCCGGAACAGCGCTGTGACGGCAAACCAATCGGCGAGGCCGCCGACGAGTGCCGCCTCGGCCACCGAGCGCACGAGCAGCACCCACGCGTTCGGTGCCGGGACGGCCAAGCTCGCCACAAAGATTGCGGCGGCGACGGCGAGCATGCCCGTGGCGACCGCCCGCGATTGGCGCAAGCGCCTCAGCTGTTGCTGCTCGGCTGTCGACCTCATTCCGACCATCCTGACCGCCAATCATCGGCGGAAATAACGCCCGTCATGGTTGAGACGCTGTTACAGCACGAAACAAAATCGCGACACCCCGGATCGTCTGCCGAACCGAGCGTTATCGTCACATAAGCATCATGCAAAGGGCGGTTCTAATAAGGAGAGGTGACGATGGCATTGGTGGAAGACCTCTTTAAAGGCAGCACGGTGACCGGGCTTGCGGTCGGTGTTGGCGCCCTCCTTCTCGCACCGACGGTGCTTCCCGCGGTCGGCCGAGTGGTCCGTCCGGCAGCCAAGGCGGTTATCAAGGGTAGCATGGTGTTCTATCGCGAGACCTTGGCCGAGGTCGGCGAGGTCGCGGGCGACCTGTTCGCCGAGGCGCGGGCCGAATTGGAGCATGAAAGCGCCTCGCCCGCTCTGACCGGTGGCGCCAAGACCGACGGGCACTGAGCGATGCCACAGCAGGACGAGCCGCCGGCGCGCGGCGCGGCGCGAAGCGGCTTCGGCCGGCTCGCGACGGCATTGGCAGCGGGGATCGTCGGTGGTTTGTTGGCGCCGCTCGTCTATCCCGCGCTGTCGCGCAACGCGCGGCCGATGACCCGAAAGGCGATGAAGGCCGGTATCGTTGCGGTCGAGCGCGGCCGCGAAATTGCCGCCGAATGGGGCGAGCGCGCCAGCGACGTCATGGCCGAGGCGCGGGCCGAGTACGACGAGGAGCTAAAATCCTCCCAACAGCCCGAGCCGCCCGCCGCCAACACCGACATCGTCAGGT
>JBKOVT010000064.1:0-12211 GCA_046724035.1 Pseudomonadota bacterium
CCGAGCCCGGCGCGGCGGATCGAAAACCGGGCGCCTCCCGTTCCCGATGAGAGGGGTCGCGCAACAACGGAGGCTGCCATGGATGACGGGCGACGGATTGTCGAGAGCCCGAGCCGGGCGCGCCAGGCCAGCAAATACGGCATCGTGCGCTATGTGCTGGCGATCTCGCTGGCGTTGGTTGTCATTGCATTTGCGGTTGCTTATATGACCTCCGTCTAAACGGGGGGATTGCATGATCTGGGCTCGCCTGGCGCTCGTGGCCCTGATGCTGGGCGGCGCTGTCGGATGCGATGCGGGCGGGCCGACGCGGGCCAGCACGATCCAGAATTTGAACGGCATCAGCGACGATATTTCCGCGGTCGACATGACGCGCTCGGCGAATACGCGCGCCCGCGACCCGAACATCAGCTCGACCCTGCCGCGCAATTACGAGGTCCGCCCCGACCGGCCGTAGCCCTGCCGCCTCACCCGGCCTCCGCTTCTTCCCGCATTGCGGGAGGGGCTTTTGGCTGTCCCCGCGTTTTGCCGCGGGACCCGCGGTCCGCCGGTGCTGAAAGCGGTCTGCGCCGGTATCATATGGGGGGGATGTCGACTTTTCTGACCGTGCTGCTCGTCTTGACGATGCTCGGCGTTTTGGGCGTGCTCGGCGTTGGCGTCGCGACGATGCTGCGCGGCGGCAATCCGCGCCTTTCGAACAAACTCATGCAGAGCCGCGTCATCATGCACGCGGTCGCGCTGGTGTTGCTGGCCCTGTTGATGATGCTCGCCAGCAACCGCTGATGGTGCGCCTCACCCGCATCTATACGCGCGGCGGCGACAAGGGCGAGACCTCGCTCGGCGACGGATCGCGCGTGCCAAAGCAGGCGCTGCGGGTCGAGGCGTTCGGGACGGTCGACGAGGCTAATGCCGCGATCGGGCTGGCGCGGCTGCATCTGGGCTCGGCAGCAGATGCGGAGACGGATCGTGACGCTGGGACGATGCTGGCGCGCATCCAGCACGATCTGTTCGATCTCGGCGCCGATCTGTGCACCCCGGAGGAGAGCGCGCGGGCGGCGCGCCGGTCAAATGATCAGGGCGGCGCGTTGCGCATCGTTGCGGCCCAGGTGGCGCGGCTCGAAGGCGAGATCGACCGGATGAATGTGGGGCTGCGGCCGCTCGACTCGTTCATTCTGCCGGGCGGGACGTCGGCGGCGGCCTATCTGCATCTGGCCCGCACGATCGTGCGGCGGGCCGAGCGGCTGGTCTGCGCCTTGGCGGCCGAAGAGCGGGTCAACCCCGAGGCCGTCAAATATCTCAACCGGCTGTCGGACCATCTGTTCGTGCTGGGGCGGCGGCTCAACGACAATGGCGCGAAGGACGTGTTGTGGCAGCCCGGGCTGACGCGCGAGCCGTGAATTCACCGCTGATGCCGCTGACGAGTGGATCCCGGCTTTCGCCGGGACGCGATTCAGGTGAAGGTCCGAACGTGTCGAGGACGGAGGGACACCGAAAATGGTCAAGTTGGAGCTGATGCGGCAGATCTCGGCGGCGTTCAACAGCCGCGATGTCGAGCGCATCGTCGAGTGCTTTGCCGAGGACGGGGTGTTTTGCCTGGCGCGCGGGCCGGAATCGGTCGGGCGCACCTTGAAGGGCAAGGCGGCGATACGGAAGGCGCTCGCCGACCGCTTCAAGCAGATCCCCGATATGCGGTGGGAGAACGAGGACTACATTCTCGCCGGGGATCGCGCGATCTCGATATGGACCGTGCGCGGCAGGGGCGCCGATGGCGAGGACCTCAATTACCAGGGCTGCGACATCTACCGATTTGAGGGCGACAAGATCGTCCACAAAAATACATTCTGGAAGATCGTCGAGCACAAGGACCGGCTGTAGCCGACGGCCGCCGCCCGGCAGCCCCCAAAGGCGGCGCGAGCAGGATTAATCCGCGCCGTTGCCGGTGCGCGAGCCCCGTCCTCTCCGATTGATACCGCTATGCGTCGGCGCGGGCTCTTCCAGAATGCCAAAGCGCGCGGACCGCTTACCTGCCGTGTCCAGATCGCGAGCGTCCGCCGCGAGCCCGCGCTTAAGCAGTTCTCGGATCGCCGCAGCGCGGCTGGGCATTCGGTGCGCAAACCGCCAATCATCCAATGCCCTGATCTCCTCGGGCGTCAGCATGATTTGCAGCCGGTCGGCGCGGTTGAGTTCGGGCATGGCTCCCCACCCTTCTCTCCGATGAGGGTAGATTAGTCGTTGGCGTACAGTGGGTCAATTACTCATTCCCCGCCGATTGCGCTCTCACAGCTGGTGCCGCTCCAACAGCTAAAACAACCCCTGTCTCCAAAGAATTATTTTATCAACTCAACATCATCTGCTCTCGTGGATATAAAGGGTAAAAAGACAGCCACGGACCTGCAAATATTGCTTGGCACAAACACAGAATTACTTTAGTGTTTTCTCGCGCCGGTATCCGGAAAATATTTTCTGGAAGTCCGTTCTGCGCTACGACAAGAGCCAGTTTTTTGGATCGCCGGCAAGGCACAGCAAATGATCGAGTTGGGCCGCAGGGTGCGGCAGGCCGTCTCATTCCCGAGGAAAGACGCCAACTGAGATCAGATAGAGGCCAATCCGAACGATCTGGCTCGCTAGGACACCGAATGACCTATGGCGAGCGATCACGCGGAAGCGACCCCATCGATCACTATCCGGTTTCCGTCGAGTGGCTGCGCAACCGCGCGGCGCACTACCGTCAGCTCATAACGAAAACCGGCGACCCTCGCCGCGTGAATCGTTATCGCGAGCTTAGCCAGTTGCTCGACGAAGCAGCCGAGAAACTAGAGCGCCAGAATTAAAATACCGGGATCGAAACGCCTGGGTAAGACCGGGCGAGAGGGCCGGCATCCGGACGGCTTCGCGGCTCTTGCCTTGGCCCCTTGCCTTGAGTGGGGCTGCGTGCATGATTCGGGCGCCATTTCCCCCGGCATTCCCCGGGCATTCTGGTGAGGCCACGAGATGAAAGCGCTGGTCGCGGTCAAGCGGGTCGTCGACTACAACGTCAAGATCCGAGTCAAGGCGGACAAGACGGGCGTCGAGCTCGCCAACGTCAAGATGTCGATGAACCCGTTCGACGAGATCGCCGTCGAGGAGGCATTGCGGTTGCGCGAGAAGGGCACCGTCAGCGAGGTCATCGCGGTCTCACTCGGGGTGCAGCAATGCCAGGAGACGATCCGCACGGCGTTGGCGATGGGCGCCGATCGCGGAGTCCTCGTGCAGACCGATGTCGAATTGCAGCCGCTCGCGGTCGCGAAACTCCTGAAGGCGGTCATCGAGAAGGAGAGCCCCGAGCTCGTCATCATCGGCAAGCAGGCGATCGACGACGATTGCAATCAAACGGGTCAGATGCTCGCGGCCTTGTTGGGTTGGCCGCAGGCGACCTTCGCCTCGAAGATCGTCATCAATGACGGCCGCGCCGAAGTGACGCGGGAAGTCGATGGCGGGCTCGAAACGGTCGCCTTCAAATTGCCGGCGGTCGTCACGACCGATCTGCGGTTGAACGAGCCGCGCTATGCGTCGCTGCCGAACATCATGAAGGCGAAAAAGAAGCCGATCGATGTCGTGACGCCGGAGCAGCTCGGGGTCGATGCGGCGCCGCGGCTCGTGACCTTGAAGGTCGAGGAGCCGGCGAAGCGGCAGGGCGGGATCAAGGTCGGCTCGGTCAGCGAGCTGATCGACAAACTGAAATCTGAGGCGCGGGTGATCTGATGTCTGTTCTCGTTCTCGCCGAACACGACAATCGCGCGCTGAAGCCCGCGACGTTGAACGCCGTCACCGCCGCCTCGGAGATCGCGAAAGCGGTGGGCGGCGATGTCCATATCCTCATCGCTGGCAAGGGATGCCGGCCAGTCGCGGAAGCGGCGGCGCAGATCGATGGCGCGGCCAAGGTCTTGCTCGCCGACGATGCGGCGTACGAGCACGGCATCGCCGAGAATTTGGCCCCGCTGGTCGTGGCGCTCGCCCCCAATTACAGCCATGTGCTGGCGCCGGCGACGACTTCTGGCAAGAACTTGATGCCGCGGGTCGCCGCGCTGCTTGATGTGATGCAGATCTCGGACATCAGCGCGGTCGAAGGGCCCGACACCTTTGTCCGGCCGATCTATGCCGGAAACGCGCTCGCGACCGTGCAGTCGAAAGACAAGATCAAGATCATCACGGTGCGCGGCACCGCGTTTGCGCCGGCGGCCGCGACGGGCGGCAATGCGGCAATCGAGACGATCGAGAAGACCGAGGCGCCGGGCATCACCGAATTCGTCGGGGCCGAATTGTCGAAATCCGAGCGGCCCGAATTAACCAGCGCGCGGATCATCATCTCGGGCGGGCGCGGCATGCAATCGGGCGACAATTTTCACCTGCTGGAAAAGGTCGCCGACAAGCTCGGCGCGGCGGTCGGCGCCTCGCGCGCCGCGGTCGATGCCGGTTTTGTGCCAAACGATTACCAGGTCGGGCAGACCGGCAAGATCGTCGCGCCGGAGCTCTATATCGCGGTCGGCATTTCGGGCGCGATCCAGCATCTCGCCGGCATGAAAGACTCCAAGGTCATCGTGGCGATCAACAAGGACGAGGAGGCGCCGATCTTTCAGATCGCCGATTACGGGATTGTCGGCGATCTGTTCAAGATCCTGCCGGAGCTCGAGGAGGAGCTCGGGAAACGCCAGACGTGAGCGAGGCGGCCGCGCCGGCCAAACAACCCGGCGGCGACATTCGCCGCATCGGCATCATCGGCGCCGGTCAGATGGGGCGCGGCATCGCGCATGTCTGCGCGCTGGCGGGGCTCGATGTCGTGCTGAGCGACGCCAATGCCGCGGCATTGGCGCAGGCGCATGACACGATCGGCAGCAATCTGTCGCGCCAGGTCGCGCGCGGCCGCATCAAGGAAGAGGACAAGGCGGCGGCACTCGGGCGCATCAAAGCGGCGGGCGGGTATCGCGACTTCGCCGATTGCGACATGGTCATCGAGGCGGCGACCGAGAAAGAGACGGTGAAGCGCGAGATCTTCAAGGATCTCGTGCCGGTGCTGAAGCCCGAGGCGCTGATCGCGAGCAACACCTCGTCGATCTCGATTACGCGGTTGGCGTCCGCGACCGACCGGCCGCAGAAATTCATCGGCATGCATTTCATGAACCCGGTGCCGGTCATGACGCTGGTCGAGGTGATCCGCGGCATCGCGACCGACGAGGCGACCTTCGCGGCGACGCGCGATCTCGCGGTGAAGCTCGGCAAAACGCCGGTCGCGGCCGAGGATTTCCCGGCCTTTATCGTCAACCGCATCCTGCTGCCGATGATCAACGAGGCGGTCTATACACTCTATGAGGGCGTCGGGTCCGTCGCCTCGATCGACACGGCGATGAAGCTCGGCGCCAATCACCCGATGGGACCGTTGGAATTGGCCGATTTCATCGGGCTCGACACCTGCTTGTCGATCATGCAGGTGCTGTATGAGGGGCTCGCGGATAGCAAATACCGCCCCTGCCCGCTTCTCGTGAAATATGTCGAGGCGGGCTGGCTCGGACGGAAGACCGGGCGCGGCTTTTACGATTACCGGAGCGACCCGCCCGTCCCCACGCGCTAAATCAAAAATGAGCGTCCCGGCGAAAGCCGGGACCCCAATTTGCGTATCAGCGGCGGGCGGGTTTGGCGAAAATGGTCGGAGCCCAGGGCGGCGGCCAGCCCTCCAGGCGCTCGCGCCGGCGGCGTTCGATCTTCCCGTCCGGGTTCTCGGCATCGCCGTTTTCGGCTTCGGCGGCTTCGCGCTCGCGGCGCAATTCTTCCAGGCGCTGGCGGATCGTGTCGAAATCATCGGCGGCGCGGGGGCGCGGGCAGTCCATCGGGGCGTCTCCAATCCTTTTGTCCAGCCTTGCCGGCCGGTTGGCGAGCATTTGAGCCCGAACCGGGCTCTGGCGTCAAATCCCTCGCCGCGCCGGCGTTGCCGCCGCAATCCGGGTGCGGTTGAATGGCCGGACCTGCCGAGGATGCCCGAAATGGATGTCGCTTTTCTGACGATCGCCGAGCTGAGCCGGCTCTATCGCCAGCGCGAGCTGTCGCCCCTCGAGGTCACCAAGGCGCTCCTGGCGCGGATCGCCGCACATGACGGCAAATTGCACAG
Organism: Pseudomonadota bacterium; assembly: GCA_046724035.1. GTDB lineage: Bacteria > Pseudomonadota > Alphaproteobacteria > ATCC43930 > CGMCC-115725 > DATARH01. Next base: position 6,137 of record JBKOVT010000064.1, read on the forward strand.
CTTTCTGCGGCTGACGGAAGAGGTGGCCCTGCGCGAGGCGGAAGCGGCCGAGCGCGAGCTGATGGCGGGCCAGGCGCGCGGGCCGCTGCACGGCGTCCCCTATGCGCTAAAGGACATCGTCGAGACCGCCGGCATCGCGACGACCGGGCATTCGAAATTGCGCCAGGATTACGTGCCGCGCGAGGATGCGGAGCTGGTCAAGCGGCTCAAAGCGGGCGGCGGGATCATGATGGGCAAGCTCGCGACCTGGGAATTCGCGCTGGGTGGCCCCTCCTTCGATTTGCCCTGGCCGCCGGCGCGAAACCCGTGGAACCCGGAGCATCTGCCGGGCGGCTCGTCGAGCGGGGCCGGCGCAGCGGTGGCGGCCGGGTTTGTCCCGGGTGCGATCGGCACCGATACCGGCGGCTCGATCCGCGGGCCGGCGGCGCTGTGCGGCATTGCCGGCATCAAGCCGACCTATGGGCGGGTCAGCCGGCGCGGCGTTTTTCCGAACACGTTCTCGATGGATCATTGCGGCCCGTTGTGCCGCAGCGCCGAGGATATCGCGCTGTTTCTGCAAATCATCGCCGGGTACGACCCAGAGGACCCCGGGAGCGAGGATGTGCCGGTGCCGGATTACGCGGCTACGCTGAACGAGGGCGTGCGCGGGCTGCGGCTCGGAATCGTCGAGGAATGGTACCGCGATGCGCCGCATCCCGATGTCGCGCCGGCGGTCGATGCGGCGATCGCGGTGTTGCGCGGCTTGGGCGCGGCGATCGAGCCGGTCAAATTGTCGAGCCTGCGCGACTACACCGATTGCAAGACGACGATCTCCTCGGTCGAATTGTTCGCGATCCACGAGCACGATCTGCGCACGCGGCCGCAGGATTTCGGCCGCATCCTGCGCAATCGCGTGCTGCCCGGTGCGCTGATCCGCGGTGAGGATTATCTCGAAGCGCTGCGCTGGCGCACCGCCTTGGCGCAGGAGCAGGCGCGGGCCTTGCAGCGGATCGATGCGTTTGTCACCGCGGCCGCGCTCAATGTCGCCGACCGGGCCGATCCGAACGCCCCGGACCGGCTGGTCAGCGCGCCCTCGATCACAATGCCGTTCAGCGTCGGCGGATTGCCGGCGCTCGCGATCCCGTGCGGCTTCAGCAAAGCGGAGAGGCTGCCATTGTCGTTGCAGATCGCGGCGGGCCCGTTCCAAGAGGCGCTGGTGCTCAGGATCGCGCACGCCTATCAGCAGGCGACGGACTGGCACAAGCGGCACCCAACGCTGCACTGACGGAGCAAACAGCAATGCGGTTTGGATTGTTCGGCAGCGCGCAGGCGCGGCGACCGACCCCTGGCACCGAGTTGACCGACAGCAGCCAGGGGTTCCGCGAGTGGATCGAGAACAATGTCGAAGCGGAGGCGCTCGGCTTTCACTCGACCTTTGTCGTCGAACACCATTTCACCGGTTTCGGGCAGGTGTCGGCGAGCCTCAATCTGTTGACCTGGCTCGGCGCGCGCACCTCGACATTGCGGCTCGGCACCGCGGTGCTCGTGCTGCCGTGGCACAACCCGGTGTTGCTCGCCGAGCAAGCGGCGACCTTGGATTTATTGTCCGGCGGTCGGCTCGATTTCGGCGTCGGCAAGGGTTACCGTTACAACGAGTTCGCCGGCTTCTGCGTCAATATGGAAGAGGCCGATGCGCGCTTCGACGAGTCGCTGGCGGTCATTACAAAGGCGTTCACCAACAACGCGCCGTTCAGTCACAAGGGTCGGTACTGGGAGTTCGACAACATCATCGTCGAACCGCCGCCGGCACAGCGCCCGCACCCGCCCTTCTGGATGGGCGCCGGCAGCCAGCGCTCGGTCACCGAGGTGACGCGGCGCGGCTACAATTTGCTGCTCGGGCAGTATGATCTGGCCGAGGACGTCATCGGCTTCGTCGCGCAGTTCAAGGCGGGTGTCGAGGCGAAGGGTCGCGTCTTCGATCCGATGCAGATCGGCGTCGCGCGCGCCGTGCACATCGCGAAAGACAAGGACGATCTTGCGGCGGCGCTCGAACGGCGCTTCCAGGGACATATGCGCATCAATCGCTTGTCGGAGCGGCCGGGGGACACACGCGAGCGCTTTGCAAACCATGACGAGGCGGCGGTGCGGCACCTCTGCGACGACACCGCGTTGTTCGGCACGCCGGACGAGATCGCCAAGAAGCTGGAACCGCTGCGCGACGGCGGCGTCGAATATGTCATGATCAATTTCGGCGGCTCGCGCGAGAATATCCGACGTTTCGCGCGCGACATCATGCCGGCCTTTGCCGGCGCGCCGGCGACCGCAGCAGCGGCGGCCGCGAAATAGACGGGCTCAGCTGTCCTTGCGGTCCTCGGCGGCGAGGCGTTCGAGCGCGGCTGCATCGGCGCCGTAGCGCAGCCATTCGCCGTGATGATGCATCCCGAGCCGGTGATAAAACTCGCGGGCCGGGTTCCAATCGAGCACATGAAAATCGATGCGGCCCCAGCCGCGCTCGACCGCGATCGCGGCGAGCCGCGCCATCAGCCGCTTGCCGACCCCACGGCCGCGCGCCGGCTCGGCGACATAGAGGTCTTCGAGATAAAGGCCGGGCCGGCCGAGCCAGGTCGAAAACCGCGAATGGAACAGCGCGCACCCCGCGGGCTCGCCGTCGAGAAAAGCGAGAATGGCCTCGAATTTCGGCGCGGGGCCGAAGCCGTGATGCCGCAGATCGGCTTCGGTCGCGACGACCGCGTCGGGCGCGCGCTCGAAGACCGCGAGCTGGCGGATGAAATGCAACAGCAGCGGCACATCCTCTGCGGTCGCGAAGCGGACGGTGATGTCGGGTGCGCTCACCGCTCGCGCCATTCGCGCGCGCCGCTGCCGGGCGGGCCGAAATCGCGCGGCGCCAAGCCGGCGTGGAACCACGTCACAAAGCTGTAGATGCTGTAGACCGGCAACAGCAGATGATCCGCGAGCGCGCGGGCATAGGGCGTCATGTTTGTGCATTCGAGCACGATGGCGCCGATATCGGCGTGCTTTGCGACGAGCGCCTCGCCGGCATCGAGGATATCGCGCTCGGCCGCGGCGGCGTCGAGCGTGTGCTTTTCGTCGAGCATGACGCGGGTGAATTCGCGCCCGCCATCGGTGCCGACGACCGGCGTCTTCGGATCGGCGCCGGCGGCGATGAAATGCTCCCGGGTAAGGCTCGCAGCGCTCACCGTCAAGACACCGACGCGCTTTCCCGGGGGCAGGATGCGCTCGACAAGCGAGATCTGCATGAGGCTCGAAGCGGCGACCGGCACGCGGACATGCGCGGCGAGCTCGCGCTGATAAAGGGACAGAAATCCGCAGGTCGTCGTGATTCCGTCGGCGCCCAATTCCACGAGCTCAGCAGCCGCATCGAGAAAGGCATTGATGAGCCCCGCCGATTTGTGGCGCACGACGCGGTCCGGGGTCGCGCCCGGCACAACCTTGTAGAGCACCGGAAACGGCCAGGTCAGGCCGTTCCCCATGTCACCCGGGATGCGCGGGAACTTTGTCTCCAGCATCAGGATGCCGACCTGTGAGCCGTAGAGCCCCTTCCCGCCATGCGCGATGCGCGATTTATCCGTGTCCATGCGCCAGCTTAGCCAGCCGGCGGGAGCGGAACAATCATCGCCGGTCTCGCCGGCATCCGATCAGGGCAGGCACCCGATCAAGGCAGACACCCGATCAAGGCAGGCAGGCGGTCGCGCACGCCGCGGCGATCATGTCGCCGGCACCCGGCACACTGCCGAACAGAAACAGCATCAGCATCAACAGGGTCAGCGGCGGCAGCAGGAGATCGGCGACGCCGATGGATCGGTCTGCGGGGTTGGCGGTGAAAGACTCCCAGGCGCGGTGCAATCTCGCGATGGGATGGCGTGAAAAAGCGATGCATGCCGCCCGCCGGAAACGTACCAACATCGCGAAGCTCATGCCGCCCCCCTGACGCTATCGACGTCACCGCAGTAAATTATCCGAGCGGCGCCGGGCGCGATGTGACGTGGATCACACGTGGCGACAAAAAAGCGCGCTCCGGAGAGCGCGCTTTCTTTTCTTGCATCTTGGCGGCGCGGGGCGCCGCGGAGATCAGTTGATCAGGCCGTAGAACTTGCCGGCGTTCTCGCAGGTCATCTTGTAGACGACGTCGGCCGGCAGGTGCTTGAACTGCTCGTCGATGTATTTCTTCGATTCCGGCCACACCCCGTCGGGATGCGGGAAGTCGGAGCCCCACATCAATGTCTCGACGCCCATATCCTCGATCAGCTTGGTGCCGACGCGGTCGTACTGGAACGTCGCGCGGCACTGGTTGCGCCAATACTCGCTGGGCAGCTTCTTCAGCTTCAGATCCTGGTACTGGTCCTTGTACTCGAAATCCATGCGGTCGATCACATAGGGGATCCAACCGATGCCGCTCTCGCCGAGCACCATGCGGATGTTCGGGAAGCGCTCAAACACCGCCGCGCCCATCAGGTCAGTCAGGATCGTCGCCAGCGTCATCTGGAACCGGACCAGCCCGCTATAGGTCATGCGACGCGCGATTGACGGCTCAAGCTGCTTGCGCAACTCGGGGTCGGTCGCCGGGAAGGTGTGGAAATGCAGCGGCAGCTGCGTCTCGTTGACCGCCTCCCAGAGCGGATCCCACATCGGGTGCCACATCGGCGTCATGTGCCATGAGCAGCTGAGCTCGACGCCCTTCATGCCCTTTTTCGCGACGCGGCGAACTTCCCGGGCGGCGCCTTCGATGTTGTTGTAAGGCAGGCAAGCCAGCCCGATCATGCGGTCCGGGTAATGACCGGTGAAATCGTGCAGGAAGTCGTTGTAGATGCGCAGCATCTCATCGGCCGCTTCCGGGTCCTTCATCTTGGCGCAGGCGGCCAGGATGCCGTAGATGACCTCGGCGTCGACGCCGTCGCGGTCCATGTCCTTGACGCGGAGATGCGGATCGCCAGGCCTGCGCAGGCCCTTTTCGAAATAATCGCTATAGAGGCCCGCCTCGGCCATCTTGTCGGCGCGCAGCTGCTTGCCCGGGACATGCGGCGTGCCGGTGGCGCCGACGCCGCCGCACAGGCCGTACTCGGCGCCGTTATTGTCGGTCCAGCGCTTCACCCCGTCCGAATTCTCCGCGACATAGGGCATCAGGTCCCGGAGTTTGCTCGACGCGTTCGAGGTGAACAGATCGGGCGGCAGCCAGAGCATGTCGAGATGACAATCTGCCGAGATACGCTGGTACTTCCGAGCCATCGCCTATCCTCCGTGGAAATGATCGAAATCGGCGCAGGCGCGCCAGCCTGAAACCTCAGGCTACTTTATCGCAGGTTTCCGCGGATTTCCTAGCGCGAAGCGGGCGCATTTTCGCCGGGGCTGGCATGCGGCGGGATGAACGCCGTTCAGCTTCTCGCCTTGGCGAAGGCAGCCGGGCGCTTTTCAAGAAAGGCGCGGACGCCCTCGGCATGGTCGGGATGAGCCCCGGCCCGACGCTGCAATTCGCCTTCGAGATCGAGTTGTTGCGCGAGCGTGTTGTCGCCGGCCGCGTCGAGCGCGCGCTTGGTCAAGGCGAGGGCGTTGCTGGCCTGGCCGGCGAGGCGGGCGGCGAGCGCCTCGGCCTCGGGCAGCAGGCGCTCGTCTTCGGTCATGCGCCAGACGAGGCCCCATTCGGCGGCAGTCTCGGCCGGCAACGGCTCGGCGAGGAAGGCCAGCGCGCGGGCGCGCGCGGTGCCGATGAGGCGCGGCAGAAACCACGTGCCGCCACAATCCGGTATCAGGCCGATGCGCGCGAAGGCCTGTACGAACGTGGCCGAGCGCGCCGCCAGCACGATGTCGCAGGCGAGCGCGAGATTGGCGCCGGCGCCGGCGGCGACGCCGTTGACCGCGCAGACGACCGGGATCGAGAGCGCGCGGATCTTCAGGATCAGCGGGTGGTAGTGTTCGAGCAGGCGTTCGAGATCGGCCGGCGACGCGCCGACGATTTCGGTCAGGTCCTGGCCGGCGCAGAAGCCGCGCCCGGCGCCGGTCAACAGGAGCGCGCGGCAAGTCTTGTCGGCGGCCGCCTCGTCGAACGCGGCATCCAGTGCT
>JBKOVT010000100.1:0-4164 GCA_046724035.1 Pseudomonadota bacterium
TGGCTGTTCACCGCCGAGCGCTTCGCGGTCGGCCTCTTTATCGGCGGGCTGTTGCCGGCCGCCAACGCGCTCGTCGGCCGGCTCGTCTCGCGCGCCGAGCGCGGCGCGGTCTACGGCATGACCTCATCGGCGATGTTTCTCGGCAATTCCTTAGGACCGCTCCTTGGCGGCGCGATCGCCGCTTCCTTCGGCCTGCATTGGGTGTTTCTGATGACCGCGATCGTCATGGCTGCGAACCTCGTCTGGGTCTACCGCCGCGTCCCCGAGTATCGGGAAACCAAACTACCGTAGGGCGGGAAGCGAAGCGCATTCCGCCACGGCCGAGCTTCTGGCATTCTCCGACAATGCCGGAATCTCGACGTAATCGGGCTCCAGGCGCGACCTACTTTTTCACCGTAAACCTGCGCGGCCGCCGCTCGGACCTTCTGGTAACGCATATCGACGCGCTCCGGGAACGAAAACCTTTTTTGGATATGAGTCCGTCCCGGCGGAAAACTCCGCTGAATTTCGAAACGTGTGAAGCTCGATACAGCCACCGCTCGGCGCGCGGGCTACGATAGTCTCGCACGATAAGTAACGTTCAACCCGCGCAGGGAGAAAGCCATGCCGTTTACGCCTGCCCCGACCTGCGACATCACGATCGACGTGTCGCACCATCAGGGAAATATCGATTGGGCCACGGTCAAACAGACCGGCATCCAGTGCGTCATGATCAAGGCGACACAGGGCCTCACAAAGGACAGCCGCTGGGAAATCAATCGCGACGACGCCCGTCAGCAGGGTCTGATGGTCATCCCCTATGCGTTTCTGTCCACTTCGGCGGCGGCGGGCGCGCAAGCCGATTTCTTCATACAAACGGCCGGGCTCGCCGCCGGCATGGCGGCGGCGCTGGACTGGGAGGGCGACGACGCGCCCGAAGCTGCTTTTGTCGAGCAGACCGGCCTCGCCGTCTTCGAGGTCATCAAGCGCGAACCGCTCGGCTATTGGGGCGGCTCGCCGCCGGCGACACCGACCCCCGTCATGAAGCGATGGCCGCGTTGGATCCCCCGTTACGGCGCCAATGACGGCAACCCCGACCTGAACCACCGGCCGACCGAGCCCTGGCTGTTCTGGCAATACACCTCGAACCAGCAGGTCGACGGGATCACGGGATCGGCGGACGCCTCGCTGTTCGCGGGCTCGGAAGCCGAGTTGAAGGCGTGGTTCGAGACCGGCGCGCTCCCCACCTCGCTCGTCGGCGCGATCGTGTAAGACGCCAAAGAAAAGGGCCGGGAAAAACCCGGCCCTTCCTTTCGTCCGCTGCGAGTTGCGCTCACGGATTGCGGCGATAAAGCGCGCGCTCGTTGCGGATCTGCTCCTCGGTGTAGGCGGGAGCGGCGGGATCGAAACGGCTCCACCCGCTCTGCTGATAGAACGCGGCGCGCTCGCGCAGATTGACCGAGGCGCGGTCGAGGATCGCCTCGACGCGGGCGCGCTCGGCATCGGGCACGCGCGCGGTCACCAGGGTGCCGCCGCGGCGGACGCCCTCGGCATAGACATTGGCCTCTTCCTCGCTGACACCCGATTGGGTCAGCGCGCCAATGAGACCGCCGGTCGCGCCGCCGGCAACGGCGAGCGCCGCTGTCGAGGCCAGCCAGCCGGCCGCTACCACCGGGCCGAGCCCCGGTATGGCCAGCAGTCCGAGGCCGGCGAGAAGGCCAGCCGTGCCGCCGAGCGCGGCACCAATCCCGGCCCCCGCAGCGGCGCCCTCGGCGCGATCGTCGACCCCGTCACGGTCGCGATCGATGCGGCCGTCGCGATCGCGCACCGCCGGGCGGCCGTCCTCGCTGTACCAGCCGTCGGCATTGTTCGCGACGATGCTGATGTCGCTGTGCGGGATGCCGACGCGCTCCAGTTCGGACACTGCCCGGGCGGCATCGCTGTAATCGTCATAGAGTCGTGAAACCACGGTCATACGTCTTTTCCTTCTTCGGGTGGGTAGGGCCTCGGAGGGAGCCGCCTAGCGCGTCACCACATTGCCCTGGTAATCGAGGCTGACATCGACCGAGCGGCCATCCTTGGTGGCCTTGCCGCGCCACACCCCGTTATCGTCCTTTTGCAGCCCGCTGATATTCGAAAAGCCGGCTTTCTCGATCCGCGATTTCGCTTCGCCTTCGGTGAAGCTGTTGCGCCCCTTGACGGGCGCCTCGACCGCTTTGGTAGACGAGTTGATCGCGCTGTTTTGCGGGCCGTTCTGGGCCGGCGGCGGCGAGGTTCCCGTCTGGGCGAGGGCGCCACCAGCAAGGAATGCCAGGACAGCCCCAATCACAAAAGAGTTGCGCATATCATCCTCATTGAACATCAACCTGTGTCCAATAAAGACGCTACGCCGGCCGATGGTTCCTAGCGGCACTTACAGGAATGGAAATAACAGCCGCTTTTCTACTTTGCTGACGCAAAGTCGAGCGGCTCGTCAATTTGCCGGCGATAGTTGAACGGTCGCAAAGACGAATGTCAGGCCGCCATCCGTTGGCGCGCCGCGCTGAGGATCGCGGCGGCGCCCTTCTCGGCGATCATGATCGTCGGCGCATTGGTGTTCGTCGAGGTGACGGACGGCATGACCGAGGCGTCGATGACGCGCAGCCCGTCGAGCCCGTGCACGCGCAATTCATCGTCGACGACCGCCATCGGATCGCGTCCCATCTTGCAGGTGCAGCTGGCGTGGAACACGGTCGAGCCGGTCTGCCGCGCATAGTGCAGCAGCTCATCGTCGCTCTGCACGTCCGGCCCCGGTAGCCTCTCCGCGGTGATGTACTGCGCGAGCGCCGGCGCCGCGAACAGCCGCCGCACCAGCCGCAACCCGCCGATCACGGCACGGCGGTCGGTCTCCTCGCTCAAATAGCGCGGGTTGATCGCGGGCGCCTGCCGCGGATCGGGCGATTTCGCCTCGACATAACCGGTTGAGAGCGGCCGCATCTGCCACATGCCGCCGGTCATGCCGGGCTCGGCGTCGAGCTTGCGGATCGGGCCCGGCGCGAAGCTGCCATGCGCGAGCAGACACTGCACATCGGGGGTCGCCGATTCCTCGAGCACTTTCGCAGACACCGCGACGAGCGAGGCGGCATAGGTCAGCATGCCGGTGCCGGTCAGCAAATAACGTAACACCTCGCCGGCGAAGGGCAGCCCGCGCGAGCGCTCGTTCAGGGTCTTCATGCCGCTTATTGCCGCGACGACGCGCACGATGAAATGGTCCTGCAAATTCTTGCCGACGCCGGGCAGCGCGTGCGTCACCGGGATGCCGGTGCGCGCCAGATGCGCCGGGTCGCCGACGCCGGAGAGTTGCAGGATATGCGGCGAGCCGATCGCTCCGCCGGCGAGGATGATTTCGCGCGCCGCCTCGGCCTTCTCGACTTTACCGCCGCGCGAAAACTCAACCGCGGTCGCGCGCTTGCCGTCGAACAGCACGCGATGCACCAGCGCATCGGTAATGACGCTGAGGTTCGGGCGCTTCAATGCCGGGCGCAAATAGGTGCGCGCAGCGCTCTGGCGCCGGCGGCCGCGCCGCGTCTGCTGCACCCAGCCGATGCCGTCCTTCCCGCCATGGGACAGACGGTTGACGTCCTCGCGGTATTCGAGGCCGATCTCTTGCCCGGCCTCGATCATCTTCTGGCAGAGGAGCGGCTTATCGGCAGTCCGGGAGGTCAGGAGCGGGCCTTCGGCGCCGTGGAACTCGTCCTCGCCCGCCTCCCAGCTTTCGGCCTTTTTGAAATAGGGCAGAACGCCGTCCCAGCCCCACCCGCGATTACCGAGCTGCGACCAATGGTCGAAATCCTCGGGCTGGCCGCGGACATAGATCATGCCATTGATCGAAGACGAGCCGCCGAGCACACGCCCGCGCGGATAAAGGATCGCGCGGCCATTGACGCCGGGATCGGGCTCGGCTGTGTAGCCCCAGGTTAGCACGGGGTGGTCCAGTAATTTGATGTAGCCGGCCGGGATATGGATCAGCGGGTTGCGGTCGCGCGGCCCCGCCTCGATCAACAGCACGCGCGTCGATGGATCGGCGCTCAGCCTGTTGGCGAGCACGCAGCCGGCCGAGCCGGCCCCCACAATGATGAAATCCGCCTTCATGCGACTGCTCCCGTGTACCGCCTCAATTCTATGCTGGATTAAGGCTCCGCGTCC
>JBKOVT010000031.1:0-21747 GCA_046724035.1 Pseudomonadota bacterium
GCCAACCGGCGCCTCGCCGAGCTGAACGCCAAGGCGGAAGACCCGAAGCTCTGGGACGATCCGACGGCGGCGCAATCATTATTGCGCGAACGCACACGGCTGGAACGCGCGATCGAGGGATACCGCCGCATCGAGCGGGAGGTCGATGATTCGGTCGGGTTGATCGAGCTCGGGGAAGCCGAGGGCGACAAGGCGATTGTCGCCGAAGCGGAGTCCAATCTCGAAAAATTGCGCGACGAAGCGAAAAAGCGCGAGGTCGAGAGCCTGTTGTCGGGCGAGGCCGACGGCAATGACTGCTATCTCGAAGTCCATGCCGGGGCGGGCGGCACCGAGGCGCAGGATTGGGCCGAGATGCTGCTGCGCATGTATGTGCGCTGGGCCGAGGACCACGATTACAAGATCGAGTGGCTCGAAGAGAGCGCCGGCGAAGGCGCCGGCATCAAATCGGCGACGGTCAAGGTTAGCGGCGTCGATGCCTATGGCTGGCTGAAAACCGAAAGCGGCGTGCACCGGCTCGTCCGCATCTCCCCGTTCGATTCGAACGCGCGGCGCCACACCAGCTTCGCGTCGGTCTGGGTCTATCCGGTCATTGACGAGAAATTCGAGGTCGAGGTTCAGGACAAATATCTCCGCGTCGACACCTATCGGGCGTCGGGCGCGGGCGGACAGCACGTCAACAAGACCGACAGCGCGGTGCGGATGACCTATACGCCGCCGGGCGCCGAACCCATCGTCGTCGCCTGTCAAAGCGAGCGTTCGCAACATCAGAACCGCGCCTCCGCGCTGTCGATGCTGCGCGCCCGGATTTACGAAGCGGAATTGCAGAGGCGCGAGGCCAAGGTCGAGGCGATGAACGCGGCCAAAACCGATATCGGCTGGGGCCACCAGATCCGCTCTTATGTGCTGCAGCCTTATCAGATGGTGAAAGACCTGAGGACGGGGGTCGAAACCGGCAATCCCGGCGCGGTGCTCGATGGCGACATCGATCGCTTTCTGGCTGCCGCCCTGGCCCAGCGGATCGAGGGCGCCGACGCCCTCGCCGGCAGCGCGTAGGCGCGGAACGAGCAATCGTCGGACACTCCGGTCGATAGCCGTAAATTTCTTCGAGAGATTTTGCGCATTAGAGTGGGCCAGGAGGCGTCTATCTCTCGCAAACCGGACGACACCCCCGTAGACTGACGGACCACCATTTCTGCAGCGAAGCCGCGCATGCCCGAAGAGTTCTATCGCATCAAGCGCCTGCCGCCCTACGTGTTCGCGGAGGTCAATACGCTGAAGGCTCAGGCGCGCGCGCAGGGCCGCGACGTCATCGATCTCGGTATGGGCAACCCGGATGGGCCGACCCCGCCGCATATCGTCGCGAAGCTGGTCGAGGCGGTGCAAAACCCAAAAACGCACGGCTATTCGACCTCGCGCGGGATTCCCGGGCTCCGGCGCGCCTATGCCGCCTATTACGCTCGCCGTTTTAATGTCGAGCTCGATCCCGAGCGCGAGATCATCGTGACGCTGGGATCGAAGGAGGGGTTTGCCAACCTCGCCCAGGCGATCACTGCACCGGGCGACACGATCCTCGTGCCGAACCCGTGCTATCCGATCCATTCCTTTGGCTTCATCATGGCTGGCGCATCGGTGCGCCATGTGCCGGTTGGTCCGGATGTCGATTTCTTGGCCGAGCTGAAGAAGGCGGTGCAGCATTCGATCCCGGCGCCACTCGCGGTCGTGCTGAATTTCCCGGCCAACCCGACGGCGCAAACCGTCGATCTCGATTTCTACGCCGAGGTCGTCGATTTCTGCCGCCACGAGGGCATCTACGTCCTGTCCGATCTGGCCTATGCCGAGATCTATTTCGACGGGAAGCCGCCGCCCTCGATCCTCGAAGTGCCGGGCGCGCGCGACATCGCGGTCGAGTTCACCTCGCTCAGCAAGACCTATTCGATGGCCGGCTGGCGGATCGGGTTTGCGGTTGGCAACGCCAAGCTCATCGGGGCGCTGGGGCGGGTCAAATCCTATCTCGATTACGGCGCCTTCACCCCGGTCCAGGTCGCGGCGACGGCGGCGCTCAACGGGCCGCAAGACTGCATCGCCGAGATCCGCGAGCGCTACAAGGCCCGGCGCGACGTGCTGATGGACGGGCTGCATCAAGCGGGCTGGGACATCCCGGCTCCGGGCGGCACGATGTTCGCTTGGGCGCCGATCCCGGAAGAATTTCGCAAGCTCGGCAGCCTCGGTTTTTCGAAGCTGCTGTTGGAGCGCGCCAATGTCGCGGTCTCGCCCGGCTCCGGGTTTGGCGAATATGGCGAGGGGTTTGTCCGCATTGCGCTCGTCGAGAACCGGCAGCGGCTGCGGCAGGCGACGCGCAATATCAAAGCCTTTCTGTCGGGCCGCAACGACACGCCGGAATTGCGCCGCGCGATGCGCGCCACGGCCGCCGCGGCGGCGCAATAAACCCGGTCGAAGGCCCCTGCCCGCTGTTCGCAGCGGATTTCCGCACCCATTTGAGCCAACATCCTGATTCAGCTTATCTTTTTGCGGCGAACAGGCGCGCATAACAAGGGGATAACAGGGGCGAAACAGCGAAAAAACAGGCAGCGGCCGAGCATTTTTTGCCGTTAGTAATTCCAACCGACGCTCCCGCCCGAACTAAGACAGCCAACAAGAAGGTCCCAGTGTTCGATGTGGTTTACGCTATATAGGCGTGATTGTCTGACCGTCAAGAACAAATCATGAACTAAGTTGACGAGACCTCCCACAGTCCAGGCTCGCGGCGTCTCAGCCCGCCGGGACCTCATGGACGACGTCCCCGATCGGTGAGGGGTTGACGGCAAGAGGCGGAGAAAACGGGCGTTCCTCGATTGCGACGAGGCCGAGACCGATAACCGCGGTTATCGAGAAAATCGTCAGGGCGGCGATCTGCGGCCGCGGTGTCTCCAGATGTACCGAAGCGATGGCGAGCTGCGTCAGGAGCCCCAGGAGCAAAAGGATTGCCCACCTGACCTCGTCGGTCCGGTCGCTGGCGAGCTCAATTCGGGTCTCTCGCAAAGTGTGCAGTTTCAGCGCGAGGTCGAGCCTGGCCCGCTGCACAGCCAAGCCGCCGCTGCCAAAAACCGGGGCGGCGGCAACTCCCTTGATGAGGTTGTCGAGAGCGGCTTCCGATCGATCGGAGCGGCCTCCGTGCAGCATCAGCGGCCACTCGTCCGCGACGACCGATTGCGCATAAGCGCGGATCAGATTTCGCAGCGCGGCGGTCCCGGGATCGTTGTCCGGGGCGAGGTGATTGATCTGGAATAGCGCATCGCCCTCACCGCGCACGACCCGCACCGCCTCGGCATTGCGTTGCCATACCCCGCCTGCCACGAAGCCGAGCAGTAGACCGAAAACCAGGGCCACCGAGACGAAAAACGGCGCGACAACGCCCCTGAAGCTCCTGACCCAGTCTCCGGCGGGGCTGTGGAACGTCAGCAGATGCAGCGCACCGGCGCTCGCGGCGTACAAGCCGAGGAGCGCCAGCCATTGCTCCCAAACCGGCAGTTCAAGCCAGGCGCCGACTATCCACATGGCGGACTCGCTTGCGCCGCGCCGGCCCTTGGACGAGCCGCCCGGTTCACCAGGCGAGAGCCCAGCCGTCGCGACGCGGGTCGGAGCCGGCGAGCAGGGCGCCATCCGGCAACCGCCGGATGATCTCGACGCTGCACGGACCATCAAGATCGCCGACCCTATCGACGGGATGACCGCGACGCGCGAGATCGCGGCATACCTCTTCGGAAAAGCGGCGCTCGATCGTCAGGAGGTCGGGGCCGTCATGCGGGTAATTGGCGTACTGGCCCGAGACCATCGAGGTCCAGCGCGGCAGCTCGGCCGCCTGCTGCGGATCGAGCCCGAAATCGGCGATCGCGGTCATGATCTGCAGGTTGATCTGCACCTGGTTGTCGGCGCCGGGCGTGCCGAAGACGCCCCATAATTGCCCGTCCTTCAGCACCAGCGGCGGGTTCATCGTGTGGCGGACGCGGCGTCCCGGGCGCAGATGGTTGGGATGCGCCGGGTCGAGGTGCCAATAGGCCATGCGGTTGTTGAGCAGGATGCCGGTGTCGCCAGCGGTCACGCCTGAGCCCCAGGCGCTGTTGATGCTCTGGATGCCCGAGACGGCGTTCCCCTCGCCATCGGCCGTGCAGAAATACGTCGTGTCCCCCGCCGCATCGGCGATCGCGGGGACCGGCGCGGCACGCTGCCGATCGATACGGGCGGCGAGCCGGGCGGCGTAATCGGCCGACAGCAATTCGGTGAAGCGCGGGTCGCCGTGAATTTCTTCAAGCGTGCGCGGATCGGTGCCCCAGCGCTCGCGGTCGGCGAAAGCGAGCTTTTTTGCTTCGACCAGCACATGCACGAGATCGGCCGAGCCGAGCCCCATGGATTTCAGATCGAAATGCTCGACGATCTTCAGCTCCTGGAGCAGCACAAAGCCGGTCGAGTTGGGCGGCGCTTCGAGGACGGTGAGGCCGCGGTAATCGATCGCAAGCGGCGGCTGGATCTCGGCCTGGAATTGGGCAAGATCGGCTTCGGCGACGAGGGCGCCGGCCTCCGCGCAGCCGGCGGCGAGGCGGCGGGCCAAGGCGCCGCGGTAGAGACAGTCCGCGCCTTCGGCCGCGATCTCCTCAAGCGTATCGGCAAGACCGGGCTGGACGATCGGACGCCCGACCAGCGGCGCGGAGCCGTCGGCGAGAAATGCGGCGGCGCTGCGCGCGTCGGCGCGCAGTGTGGCGAGATGCTCGCCCGCGAAATGGCGGTAATGCGGCGTCGCGCCGAACCCCTCGCGGGCAAGCCGGATCGCCTCGCCGCAGAGCTCGGCCCAGGGCAGCCTTCCATATTCGCGGTGCAGCGCGCCGAGCCCGGCGAGCATGCCGGGCACCGAGACCGAAAGCGGGCCGGTGCGTGGGATACCGGCGGCGTAACGCTCCGGAGTCGCGGCCGCTGGCGCGGGGCCGGTGCCGTTGAACACGACGGCGCGGCCGCTCTTCGCATCGAACACATGGTAGAAGGCGTCGCCGCCGAGCCCCGACATCATCGGCTCGACGACGGAGAGCGCGAGCGCCGTCGCAACCGCCGCGTCGATCGCATTGCCGCCGGCGCGCAACGCCACGAGCCCCGCCTGCGCCGCCAGGGGATGGTTCGCCGCAACGGCGCCGCGCCGGCCGATGATCAGCGGCCGATAACAACGCAACTCATTGTTCATGCCGTTTCCCCGGATGTCATTGCGAGCGCAGCGAAGCAATCTCGTGCCCAATGCGCACCCTCCCCGCGAGATTGCTTCGTCGCTGCCGCTCCTCGCAATGACAAACGAGGTGTCAGCGCGCTATTTTCTCGCAATGAGCGGGGGCGGCGAATGGGTAAGAAGCTGAGCGACGAGCGGATCGCGCGGAACGAGGTGGCAATGAGCCGCCCCACATTTCGATCTGCGTCCCGGCGGTTTGGTTTTGCAATCGCGGTGCTGAGCACCGTAATCGGCTTGGTCGGCTGTGCCGCGAGCGACACCTCTTCCGACGACAACAGGCGGGGCGGGTTTTACGGCAGCGTGTCCAGCGGCATGAGCCACCCCTGAGCGATGGCGGCGAAATCCACAAGCTGCGGCGTCATCATTACCGACGGGAAGCGCCTCTTGCTCGGGCATGCGACGGGCTCGCCGCGCTGGGACATCCCGAAAGGCATGGCCGAGGCGGGCGAGAGCTTTGCCGCCGCGGCGGTGCGCGAATTGCAGGAGGAGACCGGCCTCACGGTCGCGGAGGCCGAGTTGCGGCCGCTCGGGGTGCATGCCTATCGGCGCGGCAAGGATCTTGCGCTGTTCTGCTGGCCGTCGCCGGATTTGCCGGACCCGAAACAACTCACCTGCAGCTCGCATTTTCCGCTGGGCGGGCGGATGGTGCCGGAATTCGACCGCTTTGGGCTGTTCTCGCAGGAAGAGGCGGTAGAGCGGGTCGGCAAGGATATGGCCCGGCTGCTCGCCGAAATCCCGCTCGACAGCCTATGCGGCACTTCGGATTGAACCACCGGTCGTGCTAAAGAGAGACCATCCGCAACGCGAGGAGGCCCCGATGCCCAAGCTCCGCCACATCGCGATCGCCGCCGAGGACCCCGAGGCGATGGCCGAGTTCTACAAGAAAGCCTTTGATTTCAAGGAAGTCGGCCGGCCGAACGGCTACCTCGCCGATGGCGTGTTTTTGAGCGACGGCACGCTCAACATGGCGATCCTCAAATTCAAGACCGACCAGCTCGGCAAGGGCATGGATTTCCGCGGCATTCACCATTTCGGCGTGCTCGTCGAGGATGTCGACGAATTCTCGAAGAAGCTCGAGAGCCTCGGCGCCTCGCACTACATCGACCAGGGCCAGGATGGACACCAGGCCGGCTATTTCGAGAAGAAATTCTTTGGCCCGGAAGGCGTGTTGTTCGACATCGCCGAGCATGGCTGGGCCGGCGCCGAGCCACTCCCCGTGCCGACCAAAGCGGCCGCGGAATAACCCACTCGCGTCATGCCCGGGCTTGATCCGGGCATCTAGATCCGCGGGTCAAGCCCGCGGACGACGGATTAAACTGAGGAGATCGGAATGGCCAAGCTCCGCCACCTCGCCATCGCCTGCAAGGACCCCGACGCGATGGCCGATTTCTACATGAAGGCGTTCGACTTTAAGAATGTGCGCACCAGCGACGGGCCGCTCGCCTATGGCCACCATTTGAGCGACGGCACGATCGACCTCGCGATCCTGCGCTTCAAGACCGACCAGATCGGCAAGGGCATGGATTACACCGGGCTGCACCATTTCGGCATCCTCGTCGACGATCTCGACGACGCGGCGACGAAGGTCGCGGCGCATGGTGGCGAGCACTACATGGACCAGAGCGAGCCGGAGCGGGTCGGCGGGTTCGAGGTGAAGATGTACGGGCCCGAAGGCGTGTTGTTCGACATCGCCGAGCATCCCTGGACCGGCAGCGAAGCGCTCCCGACCGCAGCAAAAGTCAAGGAAGCGGCGGAATAACACTAGCCCGCAGCCGGTCCCACGATCGTTCGAAGGGATCGGGATGGCGGCTCCTCCCCCGCTTCCGGGGGAGGTGGCGAGCGAAGGCGAGCCGGAGGGGGCTGCGCTCGCGTGCCTACATACCGCGCCGAAGAACTCGCTCGCAGTCCCTCGCGTGACTTTTGGGGATCTCATGCCCCCTCCACCATGCTTCGCATGGTCCCCCTCCCCCGCTCCGCGGAGGAGGATCCATCTCCCGGGTCACCACTCCACGTCGCGGCCGCGGTAATCGACAAAGCCGTGGCGGCCCGTTCCGGCGCGGCTTTCCAACATATCGACGATGCCGCGGGCGCTGTCCTCGACACTGAGCGGCGCGCCGCGCCCGCCCATATCCGTGCGCACCCAGCCCGGCGCGACCGCGAGCACGGTGACGCGCCGGCGGCCGAGCGAGGCGGCGAGGCTGCGCGACAATGAATTGAGCGCCGCCTTGCTCGCGCTGTAGAGCTCGCTATAGCTGTCGGTCTTGTTCGCGACGCTGCCGAGCCCCGAACTCATAAAGGCGACGATGCCGGGGCCGATGCGCACGCGGTCGAGAAAGGCGTGCGCGACCCGCATCGGCGACACCGCATTGGTCATAAAGACCGCGGCCGCCTCTTCGCGGCTCGCGCTCGCGGCGTCGCTGCGGCCCTTTGGCGAAATGCCGGCATTGACAAAGACGAGATCGAATTCGAGATCGTCGAGGCGGCGGCGCAACGCGGCGATCTGCCGGTCGTCGTTGATGTCGAGATGTTCTGCGCGGACGTCGCCGCCGGGCTTCTTCGCCCGCTTCTCCAGCCGGCGCTCACCGGCGTCGTCGCGCACCGTGCCGACGACATTCCAGCCGCGATGCCGCAACTCGGCCGCGAGCCCCAGCCCCAGTCCGCGCGACGCCCCAACCACCAGCGCCCACCGACTCTCTGCCATACCTGGTGCCCTCTGCCTCTACCCACACGCCCCTTGGCCGGGCTTGTCCCGGCTATCCACGTCTTGAAAACCTGAGCCGAAGTAGCAAAGACGTAGGTGCCCGGAACCAGTCCGGGCACGGGGTTAAAGTAGCGGGTGCAACAGCAATCGACGAGTTATGCGTCACTTCGTTAATGTGGATAACCTGCGAGACCGATCTTACTTGAGAACCATATTGTGGCTAGCGCGGACGCCGCTCCGAGGATGGCCACCAACAAGCTACCGACGCCAAGCACTCTGGCCGACCATATTGCTATCTTGCTCTTGAATTCCTGACGCCCAGCCAGCGTAACGAGCTCGGGAAGGGGCCGCTGGTTAGGGGAGCCGAGAAGATGCGGGTATTTCTCGCCCAGTGACTCGACTCCCCGCGCATGACGACGGTTCCTCAGCATCGAGACAATAGTCTGCTGGCCGTAGTAGGTCACGTGACCGGCCAAAATTGCTAGGAACAGCCCGACAAGCCAACATCCAAAGGATGTGATAACCAATTTCTTACTCGTTATGAGTTTATCGATTGTGCCGCCGTAAAAGGCCAGGAAGCCCGCTGCGAATGCTCCGTTGAGCAGCGCTGATGATTGGATGAAAGCTGTTTCGAACTGAGACGAAAATTTTTCAACTTCCAGCTCGTGGGCGCGATCCGCCTTATACCGCTCCAGCAGGAACTGACGCTCGTAGTCCTCAAATTCGGGCACCGAGATCCTCCCCTATCAGCTACGGTGAGCGGCTCTACAGTCCACCCGATCTCAGAAATCAGCTGGGTTAGACTGTAAAGACGCGCCCATCGAGGCGGTCGGCCAGGTAAGCACGGGTAAGTATTCGGGCGGCAGCAATTTCCGGCTATAACGCCGGCTAGCCTCGCTCCCGATTTGTCATGATCGGGCTTGTGGTGGGCCGTCTGGGGCGGCCATGACGATCAAGAGGAGCGCCGCGGTCATTTCAAGCGCCCCCGCCATTACACATCCAAATTGGCGACGGAGAGCGCGTTGGACTGGATGAATTCTCGGCGCGGCTCGACGAGGTCCCCCATCAGGGTCGAGAAGGTTTCCTCGGCAAGATCTTCGTGGCTGACGCGCACCTGCAAGAGCGAGCGCGCCTCGGGATCGAGCGTCGTTTCCCAGAGCTGGTCGGGGTTCATCTCGCCGAGACCCTTGTAGCGGTTGATCTCGATGCCGCGGCGGCCCAGCTCCATGATCGCTTCGACGAGGCCGGCCGGGCCGACGATGCGGTATTCCTTGTCGCGCGCGACAAGCTTCCCCGCCCGCTCATAGATCTCGCGCAAGACGGGTCCATCGCCATCGAGCCGGCGCGCCTCGCTCGACCGCAGCAGCGCCGCGTCGATCAGCCGCCGCTCCTCGACGCCCTGGCGGTTGCGCCGGAACACAAGGCCCTCGCCGGCGATGACTTCGCCGCGCCAGAGACCGTCCGGACTCCCGGGCTCGTCGAGCGCGTTGAGCCGGTCGGCGGTGCGGTGCGCCATCTCAATCGCGCGGTTCGGGTCGGCGAGTATGCCCGCCGCCAAGGCGCCGGCGATCGCGGCCTGTTCGACGACATCGATGTTGCCGACCTTGCCGGCGAGCGGCTGCACCCAGCGGCGCTGCACCCGCGCCTGCTCCAGAAGAGCGCGCAGATCGTTGTCGGCGCGCTGTCCGCCGTCATGCTGAGTGAAGACCGCGTCGCGCAATGCCGCATCGACGCAATAGGCTTCAAGCGCGGGGTCGTCCTTCAGGTAGACCGGCTTTGAATTGCCGCGCTGCAACCGGTAAAGCGGCGGCTGCGCGATATAGAGAAACCCCTTCTCGATCAGCTCGCGCATCTGACGGAAGAAGAAGGTCAAGAGCAGCGTGCGGATGTGGCTGCCATCGACATCCGCGTCGGTCATGATGATGATGCGGTGATAGCGCGCCTTCTGCGCCTCGAAATCCTCGCTGCCAATACCGGTGCCGAGCGCCTGGATCAACGTGCCGATCTCGGCCGAGGACAGCATCTTGTCAAACCGGGCGCGCTCGACGTTGAGGATCTTTCCCTTCAACGGCAGGATCGCCTGGAAACGACGGTCGCGGCCCTGCTTTGCCGAGCCGCCGGCGCTGTCGCCCTCGACGATGAAGAGCTCGCTCTTGGCGGGATCGCGCTCCTGACAATCGGCGAGCTTCCCCGGCAGGTTCGAGATATCGAGCGCGCCCTTGCGCCGCGTCAGGTCGCGGGCCTTCCGCGCCGCCTCGCGCGCCGCAGCGGCTTCGACGACCTTGGCGACGATCTTCCGCGCGTCGGAAGGGTGCTCTTCGAACCATTGCTGCAGGCGGTCGGCGACGAGCCCCTCGACAGCCGGCCGCACCTCGGAAGAGACGAGCTTGTCTTTGGTCTGGGAGGAAAATTTCGGGTCGGGAAGCTTGACCGACAGGATGCAGCTCAAACCTTCGCGCATGTCCTCGCCGGCGAGCGCCACTTTCTCCTTTTTCGCAAGGCCGCTGTCATTGGCGTAGGCATTGACGGTGCGGGTCAGCGCGGCGCGGAAGCCGGCGAGATGGGTGCCGCCGTCGCGCTGCGGGATGTTGTTGGTAAAGCACAGCATTGTCTCGTGATAGGAGTCGGTCCACTCCATCGCGATTTCGAGGAGGATGCCCTCGCGCTCGCCGCGGATCGCGATCGGCGGCGCGTGCAGGGCCTGCTTCGAGCGGTCGAGATACTGCACAAAGGCTTCGAGCCCGCCCTCGAAATGAAAGCTCGCGATCTTTGGCTCGATCCCGCGCAGATCGGTCAGCACCAGCGTGACGCCGCTGTTCAGAAACGCCAGTTCGCGCAGCCGGTGCTCCAAGGTGGTGAAATCGAACTCGGTCTTGGTGAAGGTCGCGGTGCTCGGCAGAAAGGTGATCTCGGTGCCACTCGCGACGCCCTCGCGCCTGGAACCTTCCGGCCAGGCCGGCGCCGGGCCCAGTTGGGCGAGCGGCGTTTCCGGCACGCCGTCGTGAAAGCGCATGAACCATTCCGAGCCGTTGCGGAAGATGCGCAGATCGAGCCGGGACGAGAGCGCGTTGACGACCGAAACGCCGACCCCGTGAAGACCGCCGGAGACTTTGTAGGAATTCTGGTCGAACTTTCCGCCGGCATGGAGCTGGGTCATGATGACCTCGGCGGCGGAGACCCCCTCCTCCTCATGGATGCCGACCGGGATGCCGCGGCCGTTATCGGTCACGGTGCATGAGCCGTCGGCGTTGAGCGTGACCGTGACGGTATCGCAATAGCCTTCGAGCGCTTCGTCGATCGCATTGTCGACGACCTCGTAGATCATGTGATGCAGGCCGGAGCCGTCATCGGTGTCGCCGATATACATGCCCGGCCGCTTGCGCACGGGGTCGAGCCCATGCAGCACCTTGATCGAGCGCTCGTCATAGGCGGCGGCCGCGCCGTTTTCGGGCGGCGCGCCGTTCGCGGGATTGGGATCGGGGTGAGGAAGATTGGCCATCGGTTGAGGTTCGGATCCTCGCGTCAAAAAATCGTTTCGGAGAGTGTGCCGTCGGCGACCGACAGAAACCGCGCGCAGCCGTGCAATGGCGCGAACAGCGCGGCATCGGTGCCGGTGATCCAGGTCTGGCTTTCAAGCCCGGCCAGCGCTTCGAACAGGGCGGTTCGGCGGCCCGCATCGAGATGCGCGACGACCTCGTCGAGCAACAGCAGCGGCGGCTCGCCGCGGCTTGCCCGCTGCAATGCGACCTGGGCCAGGACGATCGCGATCAGAAGCGCCTTCTGCTCGCCGGTCGAGGCATTCTCGGCGGCGATGCCTTTGTCGGCATAGGTCACGGCGAGGTCGGAGCGGTGCGGGCCGACGATGGCGCCGCCGGCGGCCGCATCGGCGCCGCGATTGGCCGCGAGCGCCGCCGTGAATTTCTCCTCGGCCTCAAGCGCCGGCATCGTGCCGAGCCAGTCTTCCAGAATGCCGATCAGCCGAAGCCGGGCGCGCGGGAAGGCGCCATCGGCTTCGGCGCAAACCTGGTCGAGCCGCTCGATTGCCTCGCGACGCCCGGCCGCCACCGCGACGCCCTGCTGGGCCATAACTTCTTCGAGCGCCGACAGCCACGATGGGTCGGAAGGTCCGTCACGCAACAGCCGCCCCCGCTCGCGCATCGCCTGCTCATAGGCGGCGACACGCGCGGCATGCGCCGGGTCGAGCCCGAGCACGAGCCGGTCGAGAAAACGGCGCCGCGCACCAGGGCCTTCGACAAAGAGGCGATCCATCTGCGGCGTCAGCCACAAAACGCCAAGGCATTCGGCGAGCGCCGCCTGATTGCGGGCGGGCTCGCCATCGATGCGGATGAGGCGGCGCTCGCCGCCATCGGGCTCGCGCCCGGTGCCGATCCGGACAGGCGCATGGCCGGTCGCGACGGTCGCGGCGACCGCCCAGCCGGAACTGCCGGGTTCGACGGCCGAGTCGCGCCGGTCGATCTCGCCGAGCCGGGCGCGCCGCAAGCCGCGGCCGGGCGACAGAAAGGAGACGGCTTCCAGCAGATTGGTTTTGCCGGCGCCATTCGGGCCGGTCAGCACGACCGGCAACCCGGCGCGCCCGGCATCGAGGTCAAGCCGGGCCGAGCAATAATTGCGAAAATCGGTCAAAACCAGGCGGGTCACCCCGACCCAACGGCCCGAAACCGAGAGGCTTGCGGGCGCGTCTGCCGCGGCACTGTTTCCGCGGGGAAGCCCGGGGGCACGGAACTGCGCTGCGGCGCCCTGGCGATCGTCCTGCGCCGCTAAATTCATCGCCGATATATGGGGCCGAAGCGCTTGAATTTCCAGCGACAATATGCGGTTTCCGGCAAAAACCGGGGTCACACCCGCATCGGCATCAGGACGTAAAGAGCGTTCGCGCCATTGGCCTCGGGAGCGGCATCACGCACGATCGTCGGCGAACCGGCATCGGCCATCTGAAACTGGACATACTCGCCCTCGATCTGCTCGGTGATGTCGAGCAGATAACGCGAGTTGAAGCCGATCTCGATCGCGCTGTTCTGATAGCGCACCTCGAGCTCTTCGACAGCGGTGCCGTTTTCGGGGCTCGTCGCCGAGACGACGAGATTGCCACGGTCGAGCGCCAGCTTTACGGCGCGGCTGCGCTCGGTCGAGATCGTCGAAACGCGGTCGACCGCGTCGGCGAATTCCTTGCACTCGACATCGAGGATCTTGTCGTTATTGACCGGAATGACCCGGTCGTAATCCGGGAAAGTGCCGTCGATCAGCTTCGAGGTCAGCGCCGCCTCGCCGATCGCGCAGCGGATCTTTGTCTCGCCGAGCGCGACCTGGACCTCGTCCTCGCCTTCCTCGACGAGCTTGCGCAATTCCAGGACGGTCTTGCGCGGCACGATAATCCCCGGCATTCCGGCCGCGCCTTCGGGCGCAGTCATCTCGACGCGCGCCAAGCGGTGGCCGTCGGTCGCGACCGCCCGGACAACCGGCACCTCGTTGCTCTTTGTCGCGTGGAGATAAATGCCGTTCAAGTAATAGCGCGTCTCCTCGGTCGAGATCGCAAACCGCGTGCGGTCGATCAGCATGCGCAATTCGGCCGCGGACAATGTGAAATGATGCGCCAATTCGCCGGCCGACATGACGGGGTAGTCCTCGGGCGGCAGGCAGGCGAGCGTGAACGTCGACCGGCCCGAGCGCAGCACCATCTCGTTGCGCTCGCCGCTGGTCTCCAGCTCAACCTGCGCGCCTTCGCGCAATTTACGGACGATGTCGTAAAGCGTGTGCGCCGGCACCGTCGTGCGGCCTTCCCGCTCGACCCGCGCCGGCACGCGCTCGACGATCTCCAGATCCATGTCGGTGGCGCTCAGCGACAGTCTCCCGGCCACCTCCGCCCGCAACAGCACGTTGGACAGAATGGGGATGGTCGTCCGCCGTTCGACGACGCTTTGAACATGGCCGAGCGCCTTGAGAAGGGCGGCCCTTTCGATGGTGAGCTTCATGGTGGATGCACTACGGTTTACAGGTCGGACGGAGACCCCGTTCGCCGCCCTCGGACGGTGCGCGCGAGGGGCCGCAGACGGGATCGCACTATAGCATGGAAGCCGCGGCGAACAGCCCCATTCGCCGCCATCTCAGGAGCGGCCCGGAGCCAGGCTCGGCCTAGCTTTGCAGCATGCGGCGAAGGAGCTCGACGTCTTCGGCGAGCGCCGAATCGCTCTCGATCAGCTCCTCGATCTTCTTGACGGCATGGATGACGGTCGTGTGGTCGCGGCCGCCGAATTTGCGCCCGATCTCGGGCAGCGAGCGCGAGGTCAATTGCTTCGACAGATACATCGCGACCTGACGCGGCCGGGCGACCGCGCGGGCGCGCCGGCTCGAGGTCATCTCGGCCATCTTGATGTTGAAATGCTCGGCGACGCGACGCTGGATCTCGTCGATCGTGACCCGCCGCTCATTGGCCCGCAACAGGTCGTGCAGGAGATCCTGCGCGCCTTCGAGCGTGATCTCGCGGCCGACGAGCTGCATTTGCGCGATGATGCGGTTCAGCGCGCCTTCCAATTCGCGAACGTTAGAAACGATCTTGTGCGCGAGGAACTCGAGAAGCTTTTGCGGCAGACGCAGCGCGCTCTGCTCCGCCTTCGACTGCAGAATGCCGAGCCGCAATTCGTAGGTCGTCGGGTGAATATCGGCGACGAGCCCCCAGCCGAGGCGCGAGCGCATGCGCTCCTCGAGGCCCGCGAGATCGGAGGGCGATTTGTCGGCGGAAATGACGATCTGCCTGTTCTGATCCACCAGCGCGTTGAAGGTGTGGAAGAATTCTTCCTGCGTCGAGTCCTTGCCGCTGATGAACTGCACATCGTCGATCATCAACAGATCGACCGAGCGGAACTGGTCCTTGAAGTCCATCGTCGAGCGAAAGCGCAAGGCCCGGATGAACTGGTACATAAATTTTTCGGCGGACAGATAGATGACCTTGCGCCCCGGCGCCTGCATGCGGACATGCCACGCGATCGCATGCATCAGATGGGTCTTGCCGAGCCCGACGCCGCCGTAAAGGAAGAGTGGGTTGAACGGTACGTTGTGGGCCGGCGATACGCAGGCTTCCGCAACGCGGCGCGCCGCGGCATGCGCCAGCTCGTTGGGCTTCCCGACAATGAAATTCTCGAATGTGAAGCGCGGGTCGAGCGGCGCCGACAGATTGGCGCCGACCTCGGCGATGTCGGGCACCGCCGCCGGCTCGGCCAAGGCGGCGGGCGCTGTCACCGTCTCCTCGTGCTTGGCTTGCGCGAACGCTGCGACACGCGGCTCGACAATGATCGCGAGCCGGTTCACCTGCTCGTTTTCGGTCCGCCACAGCGCCAGCAGACGGTCGGCATAATGAGTGGCGACCCAGTTGCGCAGAAAGCGCGTCGGCACAGCAATGACGCCTTCGCCATCGGCGACTCTTTCGAACCGCATCGATCTGAGCCAGGAGCGGTACGCGGCCTCTCCGACTTCTTGCTTGAGCCGGCCGATGACCCGCCCCCACTCGCCTTCGCCGACCAAAGCGGCGCCCTCCACCCGATCGCTTCGAGCTGCTTCCGGCACCCCCGCTCCCCCCTAGGCAAAACGTGCAAGCATCCGATTTCGTCAGAAATCGGCACCATAAGGACATGCTACTCAAATAGAGGGCCTGGAGATCTCTTCTCCTGTCCGGCCAAAAGTCTCCCCCTTCCGGCACCGTTCATTGATGCCAGCCGCAGAATTACTGCGATTTTTTGACAGCTACAGTTGTGACGCGAAGTTTTACAGACTTTGTCGCTTCGCGAGCGAGAACTTTATCCGTTTGGGAGAGCCGTTGGCAACAAGACCGAAAGGGGAACAATGACGTTTTTTTGACGGTCCGGTGTAACCCCGCGAAAACATTGAAGAGCTACCGATGGACGGATTGTCGCAGGGCCGAAAGAGCGCTCAGAGCGCGTTGATACGCGCGGCGAGGCGCGACAGTTTGCGTGCGACGGTGTTTTTGTGCATTACGCCCTTTGTCGTCGCCCGATGCAGCTCGGGCTGCGCAACATTGAAGGCGGATTGCGCCGCCGTCTTGTCGCCCGTCTCGATCGCGCTCTCGACATTCTTGACGAAGGTGCGCACGCGGCTCAATCGCGAGCGGTTTGTCGCGGTGCGCTTCTCCGTCTGCCGAAGACGCTTCTCGGCGGATTTGTGGTGCGGCATTGGCTCTCTTCAAAAGCGGGAGTGCGGCTTATATCGGCGCTGGCCGTCATGCGTCAACTGCGCCCCATCAACGGCCGCAGCCGGGCGGTCCTGGACTCCGCGGCGCTCAAGACCGTCCGTTAAAGGTCAGCGGTGCTTAAAAGCGGGCTTCCGCTTGGCAACAAAGGCGGCCATGCCCTCCTTCTGATCCTCGGTTGCGAAGGTCGAATGGAAGAGGCGGCGCTCGAAGCGCACGCCCTCGGTGAGGGTCGTCTCGAAGGCGCGATTGACCGCCTCCTTGACCATCATCGCAATCGGGCGCGACAGCTGGCCGATGCG
This sequence comes from Pseudomonadota bacterium, assembly GCA_046724035.1. Classification (GTDB taxonomy): domain Bacteria; phylum Pseudomonadota; class Alphaproteobacteria; order ATCC43930; family CGMCC-115725; genus DATARH01. Next base: position 16,488 of record JBKOVT010000031.1, read on the forward strand.
CTCGGCCACCGCGACCGCTTCTTCGAGCAATTTATCGGCAGGCACGATGCGGCTGACGAGCCCGGCGCGCTCCGCCTCGGCTGCATCCATCATGCGGCCGGTCAGGCATAGATCCATCGCCTTCGCCTTGCCGACAAAGCGCGGCAGGCGCTGCGTGCCGCCGGCGCCGGGCATCGTCCCGAGATTGATCTCGGGCTGACCAAAGTGCGCGTTTTCCGCGGCAATGACGATGTCGCACATCATCGCCACCTCGCAGCCGCCGCCGAGTGCGAAACCGCCGACCGCGGCGACCACCGGCTTCCGGCATTGCGCGACGCGCTCCCAGCCGCGGGTGATGAAATCTTCCTGATAGGCCTGCATATAGGTTTTCTCGGCCATCTCCTTGATATCGGCGCCGGCCGCGAACGCCTTCTCATTGCCGGTCAGCACGATCGCACCAATCGCGGGATCGGCTTCGAGATCGTCAAACGCGGAGCCAATCTCGGCGACCAGAGCGGCGTTCAGCGCGTTGAGCGCCTGCGGCCGGTTCAACGTGACGATGCCGACTGCGCCGCGGCGCTCGAGCAGGATGTTCGTATATTGTCCGCCAGCCATGGCACCGCTCCTCGTCTTCGATGGCGGCGATGTCGCCGCGGTTAGTTTGTCTCGGGTCAGCTTACGGTTACCAGAAAACGGGTGGTAGGGCAGAGGGTCGAGCGACAGGATCGGAAGCCGCCGAGGTCAAAGGCACTACTGGTTTTCGCAAATAAATCCGCACGGGATATTCTTAATCTTGAAACCAATAATTTAACCCCGATATCAGGAGGACGGGAGTTAGTTTGCCGCGTATAATCGTGAGCGCGGAAAGCATGTCGCTAATTCGGCGGCGTCCTAGACTATCCGCCAGATAGCAAACAATCGCCCCGGCATAGCGCCGCGAAAGACGGTTGCGACCGGTAACATTCTTCTTCTGACAGGTGGCACAACCTGAACAACGACAGCGGTATTTGACGATGGCAAAAAACAGCTCCGCGAAATTCGTCAGACCCGATGCCGATGCGCGCCAGGCGCAAGCGGCCAAGACGATGCGCCTGCGCTCGCTGCGCTTGGCCAAGGAAGCCGAGGATGCGGGGAAGGCTGCCGCGGCAAAGCTCGAGGCTGCAGCGGCGAAGCCGCGCTCGCGCGCTCGCGCATCGCAGCGTCCCACCAGCACCGCCGAAACCGCCTAAACAGATCAGCGCTGTTTCTTCGCGCAGAAAAAGGTCGAGCGGCCGGCCTGGGTGATGCGACGCACGCCCTCGGCGCAGGTGCAGCCCGGACACGGCTCGCCCTCATGGCCGTAGACCGCCCAGCGATGCTGGAAATAACCAAGCTCGCCATTTGCCTGGACATAGTCTCGGAGGGATGAGCCGCCGGCTTCGATCGCCTCGGTCAGGACGTCGCGGATGGCGCTCGCCAGCCGCGCGGCGCGCGCGCGGGTCACGGTCGCGGCGAGCCGGCGCGGCGAGATGCCGGCGCGGTACAGCGCCTCACAGACATAGATGTTGCCGAGTCCGGCGACGATCCGCTGATCGAGCAATGCCGATTTGATCGGCGTCATCTTGCCGGCAAGGGCGCGCGACAGATAGGCGCCGTCGAATCCCGGCTCCAAGGGTTCCGGCCCCATGCCCGCGAGAAGCGGATGCGTCGCCTCCTCGCCGCGCCGCAGATAATCGAGGATGCCGAAGCGGCGAGCATCGTTGAGCCGGACCACCGTCCCGTCATCCAGGGTCAAGACGACATGGTCGTGCTTGGCGTCGGCGCCATTGGCGTCGCCGGCGATGATCCGGCCCGACATGCCGAGATGCAGCAGCAACAGCCCGGTCTCGTCGAGCTCGATCAGGATGTATTTGCCGCGCCGCCCCAGAGCGCCGATCAGCGCGCCATCCAGCCGCTCGGCCAGCATCGGCGGGAACGGCCGGCGCAGATCCGGGCGGCGCAATTCGGCCTGGACGATGCGGCGGCCGCTCATGCGGCGCGCCAGACCGCGACGGACCGTCTCGACTTCAGGCAATTCCGGCATCGGCGGACCGCTCGGACAAGGTTCGGTTCGGCGCTGTCATGGCGCGCGAATACGGCAGGGATTATGCTTCCTGCCGCATGGACGAGCCAGATACAAGAGACGAGGCCGCCAGAGGCAACGGCGGCCGGGACACGGATTTCGGGTCTCGCCGCGTACCGGAGAGCGAGAAGGCGCCGCTCGTACGCGCGATCTTTGACAGCGTCGCTCCCCGCTACGATCTGATGAACGATCTGATGAGCGGCGGCATCCACCGCTGGTGGAAAACCGAGATGATCGCCTGGCTCAATCCCCGCCCCGGCCAGCGGCTTGTCGACGTTGCGGGCGGCACCGGCGACATTGCCTGCCGCGCCTTGCCAAAGCTGAAGCCGGAGACAGGCGGCCAGGTTATTGTCTGCGACGCGACGTTCGAGATGCTGGAGACCGGACGCGCCCGCGCGATCGATGACGGCATTCTCGGCGGCATCGAATGGCTGTGCGGTGATGCCGAGGTTCTGCCGCTCGCCGACCGCTCCGCCGACCTCTACACGATCGCGTTCGGGCTGCGCAACGTGACCCGGATCGAGCGCGCGCTGGCCGAAGCGCGTCGCGTGTTAAAGCCGGGCGGACGGTTTTTGTGCCTCGAATTCACCCCGGCGGTGACGCCGCTCCTGCAGCCGCTCTACGACCTCTACAGCTTTCAGTTCCTGCCGTGGCTGGGCCAGATCGTGACCGGCGACCGCGATGCCTACACCTATCTCGTCGAGAGCATTCGGCGATTTCCCAGTCAGAGCGAATTGTCGGAGCTGATCGCGGCAGCCGGGCTCGAGCGGGTCAAGTTCCGCAATCTGACCGGCGGCATCGCGGCATTGCATTCCGCCTGGCGACTCTGAGCGCGGCCGTCGGAATCCAGCGCGGTGTTCGAGCTCTTTCGCAGCGGCCGCCATCTCGCCCGTCTCGTCCGGATCGGGCTGACCCTGGCGCGGCACGATGCGCTCTTCCCGTTCGACAGCGTCGCCGGCGCGGCGCCGTTTCTGCGCGTGACGCGGCTGTTGCGCCGCAACAGCGGCACGCAAGGCCGGCCCGGCGAACGGCTCGCGGCGGCGCTGACCGAGTTGGGGCCGAGCTTTATCAAGCTCGGGCAATTGCTGTCGACCCGGGCCGACCTGCTCGGCGACGAGATCACCGAAGATCTGACGCAATTACAGGACCGCTTGCCGCCGTTTCCCGGCGCGCAGGCGCGTGCCCTGATCGAGGCGGAATTCGAGCAGCCGCTCGCGACCCTCTTCGCCGCGTTTGACGATACCGCGGTCGCCGCCGCCTCGATCGCGCAGGTGCATTTCGCGATCACGACCGATCGCGCGGAAGTCGCGGTCAAGGTGTTGCGGCCGGGGATCGCCCGCGCGATGGCGCGCGACCTCGACCTGTTCTTGTGGCTGGCGCATCTCGCCGAGCGCACGCAGCCGCATTTGCGGCGGCTGAAACCGGTCGAGGTCGTCGAAACGCTGGCGCAATCGGTGCAGCTCGAAATGGATCTGCGCTTCGAGGCGGCCGCCGCCTCGGAGCTCGCCGAGAATTTCGCGGGCGATACGGGCTTTCGCGTGCCGCGCATCGACTGGCTGCGCACCGGCCGCACCGTGCTGACGACCGAGCGCATCAGCGGCATCCGGGTCGACGACCGGGCCGCGCTGATTGCCGCCGGGCACGATGTCGACGCCGTGTTGCGCAATGCGGCCAGCGCCTTCTTCAAGCAGGTGTTCCGCGACGGCTTTTTTCACGCCGATCTGCACCCCGGCAACATGTTTGTCGACGAGGACGGCGCGCTCGCCGTCGTCGATTTCGGCATCATGGGCCGGCTCGACCGCCAGACCCGCTATTACCTCGCCGATATGTTGATCGGGTTTCTGACGGGCGATTACCGGCGCGTCGCCGAGGTGCATTTCGATGCCGGCTATGTGCCGCGGCGCCGCTCGATCGACGCCTTCACGCAAGCCTGCCGCTCGATCGGCGAGCCGATCCTCGGGCGGCCCTTGAACGAGATCTCGATCGCGCGGCTCCTGGCGCAGTTGTTTCATGTGACCGAGCAATTCGACATGGAAACGCAGCCGCAACTCCTGCTGCTGCAGAAGACGATGGTGCTGGTCGAGGGCGTGGGGCGCCGGCTCGACCCCACGGTCAACATCTGGAGCCTGGCGCGGCCGCTCGTCGAGGAGTGGGCGCGCGACAATCGCGGCCCGGAGGCACAGCTACGCCAGCGCGTCGACGCGTTTATCGAGACGCTCGACGAGGTGCCGCGCCTGTTGCGCAACCTCGATAAGCTGATCGGCGAGTGGGCGCAGGAGGGCGTCGTCCTGCACGCCGAGAGCCTCGCGACCCAGGCCGCGCACCGCGCCCGCCTGTTGCCGCTGCTCGTGATACCGTTGTGGATTGCCGCCGCCGCCCTCGTCGCGATCGCCGCGGTGCTCCTGGCGCGCTAATGGCGCTTACGCGACGTCGCGCTGGGCGTTCGGGTCGTAATTGGCGTCGTACCACCAGGTCTGCCAATCGGCGTAGGTGATCGGCGCCCAGCGCGGCGGATTGGCGGGGCCGGCGCATGTCGGCAGGCATTCGATCAAATGGTCGAAACGCGGCCCGAAGAAGAACGGGATCGCATAGCGGTCGCGGCCCTGGGGCGGAACGGCGCGATGCGGGGTCGACAGAAAGCGGCCGTTGGTCCAGCGGTGCATGGTGTCGCCGGAATTGACCGCAAACGAGTTCGGCACATAGGGTACGTCGAGCCAGCCGCCACCATTGGGTCCATCTGAGGGTAGGCGTAGCTGCAATCCCGGTATCTCGGTCTGCGCCAGAAACGTCATGAAATTGCTGTCGGTGTGCGGCGCGATGCCGAACTGGTTAGGCTCGGGCGCGACCGGCGGGTAATGCGACAGGCGCAACGTGTGCATGCTGTCGGTAAAGGCCTCGTCGAAGAAGTCGGGCGGCAGGTCGAGCGCGACCGCGACGATCCGCATAAAGCGCCGCGCGAATGAATCCATCGTGGCGGCGTATTCGAGCAGATTGGCGCGAAAGCCCGGCAGATCGCATTCCGCCGGCCATTGGTTCGGCCCGACAAAGCGGCGGCCGGACAACAAAAGCGGGTCGTCGGCGGGGCGCTCGCGCTTGATAAAGAAGGCTTCGTTGAGGTCGCCCTTATCGTTGTTGTTGAGGTCGGAGGTGCGCACCGCATAACGGCCCATGACCATGTAG
>JBKOVT010000089.1:0-6489 GCA_046724035.1 Pseudomonadota bacterium
CCGCTGGATGGAGAGCGAGAGTTCATGGGTTGCGTTGTCGAAGTGAGCCTTACCGGGGACGACCTCGTCGAACAGATGAACCGCATGCGCGCCTGGCTCGATCACCGCCACTTCGAGCCGAGCAGCTTTAAGCTGTCGCCGTCCGCCGGGCGGAAAGTCGTGCGGGTATTATTCAAGAGCGAGAGCGCGGCGGCCGAGTTCGCAGCCGAGTTCGGCGGCCGCTCGCTCTCCTCGGCAGCCTCGGGGCACGTGGCCGCCTGAGCGCCGCCGACGGCCGATGGAGCGTCTTACCAATACGATTCGCTTCCTGCGGCTGGCAGCAAGCGAGCTGCGTCGGCTCGCCGAGCGGATTCCCGAGATCGCCGATGAGCTGCAATCGATGGCGGGCCAGCTCGAAGCCGAAGCCGACGATCTGACATCCGACCCCGACGCATCTCCGACCGTGTAGCGGCGGCCAGGAGGTGTCGCTCATGGCGGCTTACCGCCGCGTGATTGACGCCGGGGCGGCGAGACCCGCGGCGATGCGCTAGACTATGCCTCGGGTTGAGCAAGGCAAATCTCGGGCATGGACGACATCGACCGCCAACTGATCGACATCCTGCAGCGCGACGCGACCCTGTCGATCGCCCAGATGGCGGAGCAGGTCGGGTTGTCGGCGACGCCGTGCTGGAAGCGCATCCAGAAGCTGGAAGCGCAGGGCGTCATCACCCGCCGCGTCGCGGTCGTTGACCCGGACCGGGTCGGGGTCGGGCTGTCGGTGCTGGTCAGCGTCGAGGCAGGCGAGCACACACCGGAATGGCTCGAGCGCTTCAGCGCCGGTGTCGCCGCGATGCCGGAAATCATGGAAGTCTACCGCATGGCCGGCGATGTCGATTACATGCTGCGCGTCGCGGTCGCCGACATGGCGGAATACGATTCCTTCTATAAGCGGCTCATCGCCGTCGCGCCGATGAAGAACGTCACCTCGCGCTTTGCGATGGAGCGGATGAAGCACACGACCGCCTACCCCTTGCACCCCCGCGCCTTCCGCGACCGCCGCGCCCCGGACAACGGCAACAACGGCGAGGAAGAATAACCTTCCCCGGGAGCGAAAGCCGGCAGCATTTCAAGCTCCGGTCACCTATAATTAAGTAATAAGTTACTATTTGACAGCGCGTATCCGCCTCCTAATCTTTAGACCTTAGTAAAGCGCGAGTTCTGTAGCGCGCAATGCGAGCAAATACGACGCCCGATGCGGGCGTGCACAGTATTTGCGCGCGGGACAGCGGGATAGGAGCTGAGCGATGCGCGACGGTCAATCGGTGCCGCAGCTTCCGGGCGTTCTTCCCGGTCAGATCTGGCTCGTCGAGCACGGTGCCGGCATGCCGCTCTCGCCGCTCGACCGCGTCCTCCTTGGCGGCGCAAATGTCGTGCTGTACGACCGCGCGCTCGCATCTTTGGTTGCCCAAGTGCTGCCGCTCGGCGCCTATGCCGAGCCTTTGGCGGGCGTCGAGCCGGCGAGCGGACCGGCAATCACGCCACGCGCGCTCGATTTCGCGACCGAGGGTTGGAGCGTCGTGCAATTCGTCACCGCCGGCCCGGCGTGGCGCGCGCGGTTGGCGACCTTGCCCCCGGCGCTCCTTCGCGCACACCGCGACGGCGTGCTCCCGGTGCGAGTGGTCGCCAAGGACACCGCCGGGCACGAGCGCGCGTTCGACGCCGGAGGCGACAAATTTGCCGAGCTCATCCGCGAATTCGGCGACAACGAACGGCTGACCCTCGTCTTCGGCCCGCTGGCCACACTGGGCCCAGTGCCGGCGCATGCCTTTACCGCCAACGGGCTCGCCGGCTGACGGCCATGGCCGAGATCCAAACTCTTTCGAAGGCGGAGGCCGTCAAGCAGCAGAGCCGGCAATTGCGCGGCAATCTGGTGCGCGATCTCGCCGACACCGCGCATCCGTTCGACAATGCCGGCTACAGTCTGCTCAAATTTCACGGCATCTATCAGGGCTACGATCGCGACAGCGCCACCGAGCGCAAGCAGCGCGGCGACGAGAAGCACTGGCAATTCATGGTGCGGGTCCGCATTCCGGGCGGCCGTCTCACCGCCGACCAATACCTCGCGCTCGACGATCTCGCCGACCGTTACGCCAATGGCTCGCTGCGGGTCACGACGCGGCAGAGCATCCAATTTCACGGCGTGTTGAAATCGGGCCTGAAGGCGACGATCGCGGCGATCAACGAGGCGCTGCTGACGAGTTTGGCGGCGTGCGGCGATGTCGTGCGCACGGTGACAACGGTGCCGGCGCCGATCTCCGACGCCATGCACCGGCGGCTGGAAGAGGATGCGCGGCGGCTCTCGACGCATCTCCTGCCGAAGACCGGCGCCTACCACGAGATCTGGGTCGACGGTGAGAAGGTCACGCCCGACGAAGAGCCTGATCCGCTCTACGGCGAGCGCTATTTGCCGCGCAAATTCAAACTCGGCCTCGCGATTCCCGAGGACAATACGATCGATGTGCTGACCAACGACCTCGCCATTGTCGCGCTGTTCGAGGGCGATACCCTCGCGGGCTACAACTTCCTGCTCGGCGGCGGCCACGGGATGACGCACAACAAGCCGGAGACCTATCCGCGGCTCGCGACCCCGGTCGCGTTTATCGAGCCGGACGATCTGCTCGAGGCAGCGGCCGCGGTCGTCCGGCTTCACCGCGACTGGGGAGACCGCGGCAATCGCCGGCACGCGCGGCTCAAATACATCATCGCCGAACGCGGCGAGGAATGGGCGCGCGAGCGCCTCGCGGAAGATCTTGGAAAGCCGCTCAAACCATGCCGCCCGATGCCCGATTTTGCGGTGCCCGATCACCTCGGCTGGCACGAGCAGGGCGACGGCAGGCTCTATCTGGGCTTGCCGATCGCTAGCGGCCGCATCGTCGATGCCGACGGCGTGCGGTTGCGCACGGCGTTGCGCGACATCGTGCGGCAATTCCGCTGCGACCCGATCCTGATGCCAAGCCAGGATATCATCCTGAGCGACATCGATCCGACCGACCGCCAGCGGATCACGGAGCTAGTGCGAGCGTATGGCGTGCCATCCGCCGAAGAATTGCTGCCGGTCGAGCGTTGGACCTTGGCATGCCCGGCCTTACCGAGCTGCGGCCTCGCCTTGACCGAAGCCGAGCGGGTCCGCGGCGACATCGTCGATGCCATCGCCGCGAGATTGCGGCGCTGGGGGCTCGAGCGCGAGCGGCTCAGCATCCGCATCACCGGCTGCCCGAACGGCTGCGCGCGGCCCTATACCGGCGATATCGGCATCGTCGGCCGCGTGCCCGGATATTATTCGCTGTATGTCGGCGGCGATTTCGAAGGGTCCCGGCTCAACGAGCTGATTGCGGAACGGCTCGACATCGCCGGGCTCGCCGAGGCGCTCGACCCGCTCTTCGCGCTGTGGGCCGCCTCGCGCATCGGCGAGGAAGGTTTTGGCGATTTCTGTCACCGCATCGGCATCGAAGCGCTGCGGCAGATCATCGAGGGCTGCCGCCGCAAGGCCGCCTGACCACCGCCTCGAAAAAAGACCCCCCGTGCCCGGCCTCGTGCCGGGCATCCACGTCTTCCTGCTAAAATGAGACTGCTTCACGACGTGGATGACCGGGACAAGCCCGGTCAAGGGGCGGTGTTCCATGATCGAATTCCTGATGGTGGCAGGTGCGCCGACGCCGGTAGCGCCGTTCAGTCATGCGACCGCATGCGAGGGCTGGCTGTTCGTCACCGGCCAGATGCCGACCGACCCCGCGGATGACGGCGCGCCATTGCCCGACGGCATCGAAGCGCAGACCCGCCGCGTCATGGACAATCTGAAGCTCGTGCTGGCCGGCATCGACAGCGCGCTCGACCGGGTCGTGTTCGCGCGCGTCTACCTCTCGCATTTCGAGCGCGATTACGCGGCGATGAACCGGATCTATCAGAGCTATTTCGCGCCGGGACGTCTGCCGGCGCGCACCTGCATCGGCGTCACCGGCCTCGCGCGCGGCGCGCTCGTCGAAAATAGACCTCGTGGCGCGACGCGGGCAGGATTGAAGTACGGCAATTCGGCCGGCCCGGAGAAAGCGATGAGTGAATCCTATCCTCGCGACATGATCGGCTATGGCGCCGAGCCGCCGCAGGCGCGCTGGCCGGGCGAGGCGCAGATCGCGTTGCAATTCGTCATCAATTACGAAGAGGGCGCCGAGAACGCGATTTTTCACGGCGATTCGGCCGCGGAATCCTTTCTGTCGGAATGGATCGGCGCGCAGCCGACGCTCGGGCTGCGCAACATGAACATGGAGTCGCTGTACGAATACGGCAGCCGCGCCGGATTCTGGCGGCTCTATCGCGCTTTCACCTCGCGCAATCTGCCGGTGACGGTCTATGGCGTCGCAATGGCGTTGAGCGCAACCCGCCGGCAGTGGCCGCGATGCTCGCCGCGGATTGGGAAATCGCGACGCACGGCTCTCGCTGGATCGATTATCAATACGTCGCCGAAGCGGTCGAGCGCGAGCACATCGCGAAGGCGATCGAGGTGCATACGCGCGTGACCGGCTCGCGCCCGCTGGGGTGGTATCAGGGGCGCTGCAGCCCGAATACGCGCCGCCTCGTCGCCGAGGAAGGCGGCTTCCTCTACAACGCCGACAGCTATGCCGACGACCTGCCGTATTGGGACACTTCCTGCGGCAAACCGCAGCTCATCGTGCCCTACGCGTTCGATTCAAACGATATGCGGTTTGCAACGCCGCAGGGCTTCAATTCGGGCGACCGGTTTTTCTCGTATCTGAAGGACAGCTTCGACGTGCTCTACCGCGAGGGCGAGACGCGGCCGCGCATGATGTCGGTCGGGCTGCATTGCCGGCTCGCCGGACGTCCCGGACGAACTGCCGCGCTCGAGCGGTTTCTCGATTATGCGATGGAGCATGAGCGGGTATGGATCACGCGCCGCATCGATATCGCGCGGCACTGGATCGCGACATATCCCTTTCCCGGATGACATTTCGGATTATCCGAAAATTGTCACAACTTGCCCGCGTGGCGACTTGCAAAAGTGGCGGCGCTTAACCCTCTGTTAAGCCTGTTGTGGCAGTACGCTTAATATGCGCGGCTCGCATTGGGGGATGCGCCTCGGTCTTGCGATGGGGAAAGCAAGCCCGGGTTTGAGCACGCCGTATGAGGAGGACCGGCAGGCCGGCTCGGTTGGGGGATCGAGCCGGCCGCGCCGTTTAAAGCAACTCAGTCAATTACCTCGTCGGCGCGGGCCAGCATCGTTTGCGGAATGCTCAGTCCGAGCGCCTTCGCGGTCTTCAGATTGATCACCAGCTCGAAGCGCGTCGGCTCGATGACCGGCAGATCGGCCGGCTTTGTCCCTTTGAGGACCTTGCCCGCATAATTGCCGACCAGCCGGTAATTATCGGCGAAGTTCGTGCCGTAGCTGATCAATCCGCCACCCTCGACAAAGGATCGCCCATTATACATCGTCGGCAGACGATGCCGCGCCGCCAGCGCGATGATGCGGTCACGCTGGGCATTCAGAAACGTATCCGATCCCATCAGCAACGCCCCGGCGCCCTGCTCAACAATCGAGGCAAATGCCTGGTCGAGCTGCTCCGGCGCGCTGGCGCCGATGACGACCAGCTTGCGGTCGAGCGTCTTTGCGCCTTCCTGCGCCGACTTGGTGACCTCTTCCGCATCGGAGTTCTTCGGGTTGAGGATCATCCCGATCGTGGTGGCCTGCGGCGCCAGATCGCGCAGCAATTCGAGACGTTTGATATCGAGCGTATTGGTGCGGTTAGCGACGCCGGTGGCATTGCCGCCGGGGCGTGCGAGGCTCGTCACGATGCCCGATGCGACGGGATCCGCGCCGGTGCCGAAGACCAGCGGCATCTCGCGTGGCGTCGCATCGATCGCGGCGCGCAGCAGATTGGGCGGCCCGTAAGCCACGATCATTGTGGGCTTGAGGGCGAGCAGTTCGGCGACGAGCGCGGGAACCGGTCGTACTCGCCTTCGGCCCAGCGATATTCGACGCCGATGTTCTTTCGGTCCTCGAACCCCGCTTCCTTGAGGCCCTGAAGGAAGGCGGCGACATACGCCTGATATTGGCCGAGCGGCGCCGAGCCATGCACAAAACCGATCAGCGGTGCCGCCGATTCCTGCCGCGGCGATCCCGCGCTCGGCTGGCTCAGCCCGGGCCGCGCGAGTACGGCAAGCCCGAGTGCGGCGACGACATCGCGCCGCCTCATGCGATCGCCTCGCCGGCTTTGGCAAAACACTCGATCAACGAATCGCCCCCGGGCGATTAAGTCTATCGCCGCACATCGCTTTTGGCACGAGAGGAGATGGCGTCGGCAATCTCTTTGGTTGCCGCTCCCTCGCGTTGATCCGGCGGGCTGGCATCCTTATGTTCCGGCGGCGCTCTCGGGACCAGCATGACAACGCCGCTCAGCCATATCCGCAACTTCGCGATCATCGCCCATATCGATCACG
>JBKOVT010000019.1:0-6828 GCA_046724035.1 Pseudomonadota bacterium
GGGCCGTATCCTAGGCGAATCGTCCCGAAACGGCTTTGCATCCACGGCGGGTTCGGCGGATAACGGGCCATGCAGTTGCGCATCCGGTCGATCACCTATCTGGCCGAGGACATCAACGGCTACGAGCTCGTCGACCCGAACGGGCACGATCTGCCGCGCTTTGCCGCGGGCGCGCATATCGGGGTCCGGCTCGGCGATGCCGGGCATGCGGGGGTGTGGCGCGATTACTCCTTGTGGAACGACCCGGCCGAACGCCGGCGCTATTGCATTGCGGTATTGCGCGAGGGCGAGGGCTCGCGGCTGCTGCATGACGAGCTCCGGGTCGGCGACAGTGTCGAGACGACGTTGCCGCGCAATAATTTCCCGCTCGCCGAGGGTGCGGCGCGGCATCTGCTGTTGGCCGGCGGCATCGGCATCACGCCGGTGATGGCGATGATCGCCGAATTGAAGCGGCGTCGCGCCGAGTTCACGCTGCATTACTGCACGCGGGCGCCGGAGAAAACCGCGTTTCGCGAGGAGCTCGACCTGCTCGCGGCGATGGGGCGCGTGGTCTTTCATTACGATGGCGGCGCCCCGGCAAAGGGCCTCGACATCGCGGCATTGCTCCGCGAGCCGCAGCCCGGCACCCACCTCTATTACTGCGGGCCGGCCGGCCTGATGGCGGCCGCGAAGGCGGCCTCGGCGCATTGGCCGGCGGACAGCGTGCATTGCGAATATTTCAAGGGACCCGGCGCGGCGCCGCCGGCGCGACTCGAAGACGATCGCGCGTTTCTTGTGAAGCTCGCGAAGAGCGGCGGCACCTATGAAGTGCCGCCTGGCGAGACGATTTTGGATACGTTGCGGCGGCACGGGGTCGAGACGCGCAGCTCCTGCGAATTGGGTTATTGCGGCGCGTGCCTGACGCGCTATGTCGCGGGCGACGTCGATCACCGCGACCCGATCCTCAACGAGGCGGCGCGCAAGACGCATCTCCTGATCTGCTGTTCGCGCGCCAAAAGCGCCGAACTCGTGCTGGATCTGTAGCCAGCCGCCGCAGCCTGAAATTTGCCAGAAGATGAAGGACGGTTCGACCCAGCCCATCGCGGCAGAGCGATCGCGCGCCGGCGCGGCGCCGTTTTTTTACGGCTGGGTGCTTGTCGCGATCGGGTTTGTCACGATGGCGGTCGGGGTCAATGCGCGCACCGCGTTTTCGCTGCTGTTCCCGGCGATGCTCGACGAGTTCGGGTGGGACCGCGGCCTGACGGCGGGCGCGTTTTCGTTCGGGTTTCTCGTCTCGGCGGTCGTGACCCCCTTTGTCGGACGGCTGATGGATTTGCGCGGCCCACGTCTCGTCGTCGAGATCGGCGTCTTTGCGATGGGTATCGGGTTGCTGCTCGGCAGCCTCGTTCGCGAGCCGTGGCAGCTCTATCTGACATTGGGCGCGCTGGCGGGCGGCGGGGTCAACTGCCTCGCCTATACCGGCCAATCGCTGTATCTGACGAACTGGTTCGTGCGGCGGCGCGGACTGGCGCTGAGCATCGCGTTTTCCGGCGTCGGGATCGGCTCTATCACGATCCTGCCGTGGTTCGGCTGGCTGATCGACACCGCGGGCTGGCGGTCGGCCTGCATCTGGCTCGGCGTTCTGGTCATCGTGCTGCTCGGGCCGTTGAATCTCTTGCTGAAGCGGCGGCCCGAAGACATCGGCATGATGCCGGACGGCATCGCACAAGGCAGCCCGCTCGCCGACCGCAATGCCAATATCGTCGATCACCGCTGGGCCGCCGTGGACTGGACGCTGCGGCGCGCAGTGCGCACGGGGCGGTTCTGGTGGATCGCGCTCGCTTATTTCTGCGGCCTGTTCTCCTGGTACGCGGTGCAGGTGCACCAGACGAAATATCTGATCGAGGCGGGCTTTGCGCCGAGCCTCGCGGCCTGGGCGCTCGGGCTGGTGAGCCTGGTCGCGGTTCCCGGGCAGATCGCGTTCGGGCATCTCTCCGACCGCATCGGCCGCGAATGGGTGTGGACGATCGGCAATTTCGGGTTTGTCGTGTGCAGCGTCGCGCTGATCGGGCTGCAGGCGATGCCGAGCGCGGCATTGCTCTATCTGATGATCGTCGCGCAAGGGACGCTCGGCTACAGCCTGACCTCGGTGATGGGCGCGATCCCGGCCGAGATCTTCGAGGGCCGGCATTACGGCAGCATCTTCGGCACGGTCATGCTGGCGGCGATCCTCGGCGGCGCGGCCGGCCCCTGGGTTGCCGGCGTGCTGTATGACTCGACAGGGAGTTATGCCGTGGCCTTTTGGATCGCGGCGGCGTGCAGCGTCGTCTCGATGCTGGCGATCTGGCTGGCGGCGCCCGGGCGAGTCCGAGCCGTCGCCGGCCGCGTTCGTAAGCTGGCAGCGGATTGACCTTTGGGCATCAGCCGGATGCGTCGGCAAGACTCTTGGCGACCATCTCGTAGGTGTTCGGGCTGAGGCCGGGAGTGGCGAGGATGCGGTCGAGCTGGGCGCGCATGAGGCCCTGCCGCGCCGCGTCGTAGCGCCGCCACTGACCCAGCGGCTGCACGAGGCGCGCCGCGAGGGTCGCGTTGCCGGGATCGAGCGCGAGAACCTCGTCGGCGAGAAAGGCATAGCCATCACCGCTCCTATCATGGAAATGCAGCGGGTTACCTTGGCTGAAGGCGCCGACCAGGGCGCGCACCCGGTTCGGGTTTGAGCGCGTGTAAGCGGGGTGCTGCGTCAGCGCGCGCACGGCGTCTAAAGTGCCCGGCAATGACGAGCGCGCCTGCAATGCAAACCATTTGTCGATGACGAGCGGATCGGATTGCCAGCGGCGATAAAAGGCGTCGAGGGCTTCGGCGCGGTCGGGGTCATCGAGGTCGACCAGCACGGAGAGCGCCGCCAAGACATCGGTCATGTTGGCGCCAAGATCGAATTGCGCCTTGGCGAGCCGCGCGCCGGCGGTTGCATCGCCGGCCGCGAGATAGGCGAGACACACATTGCGCAGCGCGCGGCGGCCGATCGAGCGGCCGTCGGTCTTGTAGGGGCCGGGATCGGCGAGGTCGCGATAGGCGGCGTCGAGCGGTTCGCGCAATGCGACGGCCAGTTCGGAGCGGGCGTTATGGCGTACGATGTGGATCGCTTCGGGATCGACGGTCTTCATCTCGTCCGCGAGGGTCAACTCGCTGGGCAAAACCAATGCCTCGGCGGCAAAGGCCGGATCGCGGTCGGCATCCGCCAAGCTCTGGCGCATGGCTTCGATCAAATCGCGGTCGAGCGGCGGTATCGCCTGGAGCGCGGCCGTCTCGGCCGCGTGCGGGCGGGACGCCCGCGGTCCGTTCTCCAGCGCTTTCTGATGCGCAGCGATGCGGTCGAGCAGGAGGCGAATCGCGACATGCTGGCCGGCATCCCAACGGGCCACCGGATCGGTGTCGTGGATCGCGAGGAATTTGAGCCGGTCGAGCGGCACGCCCTGGAGCTTCAACGGCGCCGAGAAATTGCGCAGCAGCGACGGCACCGGCGGCGCGGCGACATCGGCGAAGCGAAATACCTGGCGTTCGCGGTCACACAGAAGGACCCGCGTGCCGCTTTTAGCGTCGCGCTCGCCGTCGAGACGGGTCGGCATTTCGTCGCCGTTGGGGCCGAGGAGGCCCATCGCGAGCGGCACCGGCATCGGCGATTTGTCGGGCTGACCGGGGGTCGGCGGGACGCGCTGCGATACGGTCAGCTCGTATTGCCGCGATGCCGGATCGTAATGGTCCTCGACCGTGATTTCGGGGGTGCCGGCCTGATGGTACCAGAGGCGGAAGCCGGCGAGATCGATGCCGTTCCCCTCCTCCATCGCGCGGAGAAAATCCTCGATCGTCGCGGCATGATTATCGTTCTTCGCGATGTACACATCCATGCCGCGGCGGAAGCCTTCGGCGCCGAGCAGGGTGTGAAGCATGCGGATCACCTCCGCACCCTTGTTGTAGACGGTCGCGGTGTAGAAATTGTCGATGCGCAGATAGCTCTGCGGCTGCACCGGATGGGCGAGCGGGCCGGCATCCTCGGGGAATTGGATTGCGCGCAAAGTGCGGACATTGCCGATGCGGCACACCGCGGCGCTGCCCTGATCGGCCGAGAACAGCTGATCGCGAAAGACGGTGAGCCCCTCCTTCAACGACAGCTGAAACCAGTCGCGGCAGGTGACGCGGTTGCCGGTCCAGTTGTGGAAATATTCATGCGCGATGACGGCTTCGATGCCCTCGTAATCGGTGTCGGTCGCGGTGTCGGGCTTGGCCAAGACGTAGCGCGTGTTAAAGACGTTGAGCCCCTTGTTCTCCATCGCGCCCATATTGAAATCGCTGACCGCGACGATGTTGAAGACATCGAGGTCGTATTCGAGGCCGAAGGTGTCCTCGTCCCAGCGCATCGCCTTTTTCAGCGACTCCATCGCGTGGCCGCATTTGTCCTCGTCGCCCCGCCGCACCCAGATCGCGAGCGCCACATTACGGCCGGAGCGCGTCGTGAATTGGTCGCGCACCGCGACGAGATCGCTGGCGACGAGCGCGAAGAGGTAGGACGGCTTGGGGTGCGGATCGATCCATGTCGCAAAGTGACGACCATCCGGCAGATCGCCTGAACCTGACGGGTTGCCGTTCGACAGCAGGACCGGAAAGCGCGATTTGTCGGCGCGGATCGTCACGGTGAAGCGCGACATGACGTCGGGCCGGTCGAGGAAATACGTGATGCGGCGGAAGCCTTCGGGCTCGCATTGCGTGCAGTAATTGCCGCCGGATGTGTAGAGGCCGGAGAGCTGGGTGTTGCGCTCGGGGTGGATGTGCGCCGCGATGTCGAGCGCGAAGGCGTCGGGCACTTGCGGGACGACAAGCGCGCCATCCGGCTCGAGAGCGTAATCGCCGGGAGCGAGCGGCTTCCCGTCGAGGCTGATCGCGACAAGCTCCAACTCCTCGCCATCGAGACGCAGCGGCGCGGCGGGAGCGGCCGCGTCGGGATTGCGGCGCAACTGGAGGTGCGATTTGACGAGCGTCTCGGCGTCGCCGAGGTCGAATTCGAGCGCGACCTGATCGATCAGAAAATCGGGCGGGCGGTAATCGGCGAGGCGGGTCGGAAGCGGCGGCTTGTCGAGCGAGGCGTCGGGCATGACAATGGCACCATCGGCGGGGTCATATGGGTAAAACACGGGCGCCACGGCGTGATCGCCGCCGCGCAGGGAGGGAATGGTGAAGCTTTATACCTATTACCGATCGCAGGCGAGTTTCCGGGTGCGGATCGCGCTGAACCTCAAAGGGCTGACGCATGACGATACGTTTCTGCATCTGGAGAAGGGCGACCAGTTCGCGGCGGAGTACAAGGCGCTCAACCCGCAGATGGTCGTGCCGACCCTGATCGACGGCGATGTGAAGCTGTTTCAATCGCTGGCGATCCTCGAATATCTTGACGAGAAACATCCCGAGCCGCCGCTGTTGCCGAAGGATATCGCGGCGCGGGCCTGGGCGCGCGGCTTTGCGCTGATAAACATCGCCGACTCGCACCCGCTGATCGTGCCGCGCATTCGCCATTACCTGCTCGAGGAATTGCAGCTCGGGCAGGAGAAGATGCTGGGGTGGGTCCGGCATTGGCTCGATGCCGGGCTCGCCGCGATGGAGACGCTGTTGGCGGAGCACCGTGAGAGCGGAAGGTTTTGTCATGGCGAGCGGCCGAGCTTGGCCGATATCGGGCTCGTGACGCAGGTGACGCCGGCCAAGACGTTCGACGCGGATCTCGGGCGGTATCCGCGTGTCATGCGGATTTATGAAAGCTGCATGGCCATCCCGGCTTTTGCCGATGCGGCCCCCGCGAAACAGCCGGATGCGGAGTAGGCAAACCAACGATACAGCTGCAATCGGGGCAAAGATCCGACGTGTCTCGCGAGCCAGCGATTTGATCCCGGCGAACGCCGGGATCCATCAATCCCATGGCAGAGCGGCTGATGAATGGGTCCCTGCCTTCGCAGGGACCTGGTTTTGCAGCAGCGGAGGTTGTTGGGCCGGCTATGATGCGCGAGATATCGCGTAGGATTACAGCATGAATGCGGCCGGCACATCTGGGCTTCCGATCGAGCGGCTGGGGGCGTGGCTCGGGAGCCATGTCGCGGCGTTTTGCGGCCCGGTGACGGCCGAACGCTTTGCCGGTGGGCAATCGAACCCGACTTACAAGCTGAGCGCGGCTTCGGGACAGTACGTGCTGCGCCGCAAGCCGCCGGGGCCGCTGCTGCCGAGCGCGCATGCGGTCGACCGCGAGTTCCGCGTGATGCGCGCGCTGGCGGAGACGGCGGTGCCGGTGCCGCGCGTCTATGCGCTGTGCGAGGACGATGCGGTCATCGGCAGCGCGTTCTACGTCATGGAGCATTTGGACGGGCGGATTTTCTGGGATCAGCGCCTGCCGGAAATCGCGAGTGCCGCCGAGCGCGCCGCGATGTTCCAATCGATGAACCGGGTCATCGCCGATCTGCACAAGGTCGATTACGAAGCGGTGGGACTCGGCGATTTCGGGCGGCCGGGCAATTACATGGGGCGGCAGATCGCGCGGTGGAGCCGCCAATACCGCGCGTCGGAGACCGAGAGGATCGCGGCAATGGACCGGCTCATCGAGTGGCTGCCCGAACATCTGCCGCTTGAGAGCCCGCCCGCGATCGTCCATGGCGACTATCGCATGGACAATCTGATCTTTCACAAGACGGAGCCGCGCGTCATCGGCGTGCTCGATTGGGAATTGTCGACGATCGGCGATCCGTTGGCGGATTTCGCCTATCACGTGCTGACCTGGCGGGTGACGCCGGAATTGTTTCGCGGATTGGCGGGGGT
>JBKOVT010000334.1:0-16677 GCA_046724035.1 Pseudomonadota bacterium
TGCGAGCGCATGTTCGACCGGAACGGCTGGCCCGGTGCCTGGCGGAACGGCATCTACGGGCACCACCACTATCACAGCACGGCGCATGAGGTGCTCGGCATCGCGGCGGGATCGGCGCGGGTGCGGCTCGGCGGCGAAAGCGGGCAAAGCGTCGAGCTGCGCGCGGGTGATGTCGTCGTGATCCCGGCCGGGGTCGCGCATAAGCGCGAGAGCGCGACTTCCGATCTGCTGGTCATCGGCTCCTATCCGCGTGGCCAGAGCCCCGACCATTGCCGCGCCGAGCCCGGTCTCCATGACGCCGCGATCGGGCGGATCGCCCGCGTGCCGTTGCCAGCGGCGGATCCGGTCACCGGCGGCGCAGGGCCGCTGCTCGAGTTCTGGCGGGGTACTCGCTAACCGCCGCTCATTCCGCAGCATCTATTTTTCGAAAATTTCCTCTTCCTGCTTCTTCTCGACCACAACAGGCAGAGGCGGCAGCTCGGCCAAGCAGTGCCCGGCATAGAGGATGTCGCCGCCATTGCCGAATGGGCCGACGGCATCGGCGACGAATCGCCGAGTGTCGATGACGTAGCCGTCCGGGCACATCCCGTGGAATTTCAGTGCATCGACGATCCAGTCCCGGCGCAGGCGCTCGGCCTCGCCGTCATCGTTTTCGGTCATCACCGTGTTGGTATGCGCGCTGTACAGGAAGTCCGCGGGGCCGGTTGCCGCGAACCCTTCATAACGCGTCGTGCCGCGGCACCCGATCAGAACTAGCACGCAGAGCAGAGCAAGCACCCGCAGCCGCATCGCACCCGCCCCCCATCGCAGGATCGCTCTGTATTGTCCGATTCGGCAACACACCGCAAGCACCGCAACGCATGCCGGTTGGGCGAAGGTCAAGCCACGGCGAATGCGAGGCCGGTTTCGCCCGTTGTCTCCGGGGTCACTGCGGAGAGCGGCGCTTGGAGCGGCATAACAATTTCGACCTGCTGCGCCTGCTGGCGGCCCTCTCGGTCATCTTCTCGCATGCCTTTCTGCTGGCCGAAAATTCGCAGGATCATGATCCACTGGTAATCGTGACCGGCGGCCAGGCGATTCTCGGTCTCGTGGGCGTTTTCGTGTTTTTCACGATCAGCGGCTATCTGATCTCGCAGAGCTTCGAGACGACGCTCTCGCCCTTTGTGTTTCTGGCGAAGCGCGCCTTGCGGATTTTCCCCGGGCTGTTCGGGTGCCTTTTTGTTTGCGTGTTCGCGATCGGACCGCTCGTCACGAATTTGCCGCTCGGCGAGTATCTGGCGAAGCCCGAGGCCTGGCTGTTCCTGCTGCACAATGCGGTGCTCGACATCAATTACAACCGGCTGCCCGGGGTCGTGTTCTGGCAGGGCAATATCGGCGGCATCGTCAATGGCCCGCTGTGGAGCCTGCCCTGCGAGGCGCTGCTGTATCTGATGCTGTTCGGCCTCGGAATCTGCCGGCTGCTCACCCTGCCGGTCTCGCTGATATTGCTCGCGGCCGGGATCGTCTGCCTGCAAATCGAATTGGTCGACAACAGCTTTGGCAGCGCATTGTGGCTGCTCGGATTTTTCGCGGCCGGCATGTGCCTCTACCGGCTGCGCGATCTCGGGCCGCGGCTGTTTGCAGGACGCTGGGCGCTGCTGGCGCTGAGCGGTCTGGCGCTCAGCATTCCGGCGGGGCTGTTTCTTGTCGGCTTCGCGCTGTTCGGCAGTTATCTCGTCATTTATCTGGCGCTGCACCGCCGGCTGCCGGTCGTGCGCGCCGCCCGCTTCGGCGATTTGTCGTACGGGCTCTACATCTATGGCTGGCCGGTCGAGCAATGCGTGGTTTATGCGAGCGGCGCGACGGCGCCTTGGTGGCTCGTGTTCGGGATCGCGGCGCCGGTCACCGCCGCGATCGCGTTTCTATCATGGCACCTGATCGAGAAGCGCTGCCGCTGGCAGAACCGCGCCGCGGCTAGGCCGGCGCTCGCACCGGCCGCGGCCGCGGGCGGCGGCTAGATCGGGTTCGTCAGGCGCGGTATCCGGCCGGCTGCGGCGGTGGTTGCGGCGAGCGAGGCGGCGTGCCGCTGGCGCATCGGCCGCAGCACAAACGGCGCGGCGAGCGCCGCCACCAGGTTCATCGCCGCGGCGGCGAGAAACACCGAATGCCAGCTGCCGGTCGCGCCGGCCAGCACATTGCCGAGCGGCACCAGCAGCGAGGCCGTGCCCTTCGCGGTGTAGAGCAGGCCGGCGTTGGTGGTCGCGTATTTGACGCCGTAGACGTCGGTGCAGGTCGAGGGGAAGAGGCTGTAGATCTCGCCCCAGGCAAAGAACACGACGCCGCTCAGGATCACGAACATCACCGGGTCGTGGCCGAGCATGCTCAGCGCGTAGATCCCGATCGCTTCGAGACCGAAAGCGATCAACATCGTGTTTTCGCGCCCGATATTGTCCGACACCCAGCCGAAGAACGGACGCGTGAGGCCGTTCAGGATGCGGTCAATCGAGAGCGCGAAGGTGAGCGCCGGCAAGGTGAGGCCGATCAAGCTGACCGGCACGGCGTCGATCTTGAAGTCCTTGGCGATCGGCGCGAGCTGCGCGGTCGCCATCAGGCCGCCGGCCCCGACCAGCACAAACATCCCATACATGACCCAGAAGATCGGCGAGCGGACCATTTCCAAGGGTGTGTAATCGCGCGTGGTCTGCTGCAAGCGGGCTTGCGGGGCCGGCGTCTCGCCGGGCACCGGCGCGCGCAGGAGCATCGACACCAGCACGACGATGATGCCCTGGCCGATGCCGAACCACAGGAAGGCGCTCTCATAGCCGAAATCGCCGATGACCTGCTGGATCGGGATGATCGTCAGGGCAGAGCCGGCGCCAAAGCCGGCCGCGGTCAGTCCGGCGCAGAGGCCGCGCCGGTCAGGAAACCATTTCAGCGCGTTGCCGATGCAGGTGCCGTAGACGGCGCCGGCGCCGATCCCGCCGATCGCGGCGGCGATGTAGAGGAGTACGAGCGAGTCGGCAAAGGCGTTCATGACCCAGGCGATGCCGACTAGGACGCCGCCGATCAAGACAACGATCTTGGGGCCGAAGCGGTCGACAAACCAGCCCTCGACCGGCACGAGCCAGGTCTCGGTCAAAACGAAGATGCTAAAGGCAACCTGAATTGCCGCACGACCCCAATGGTATTTGGCATCGATCGGCAAAACGAATAGCGTCCAGCCGTATTGCAGGTTGGCGATCATCACCATGCAGACGATGCCAAAGGCTAGCTGCAGCCAGCGTAACGGTGAGGGCCGCGCAGCGGCGGCGCGCGCATCGATAGTCATGTCTCTTCCTCTTCCGGCATTCCTCGCGAAGGTCCTGCGTGACCGGCTTTGTCGGCTCTCATCCTTCAGGGGTGTCGGCCTACATCGCGCTCTGAACGTGAAACAACGGCTCTATCGTTTAATTTCCCCTAACTTTTGCACACGGGCATCTCGGCACGAGGCTATCATAAATAACGCAGAGTTAATACATATAGTTAACGTAAAGTTAACGCGACGTCGAGCGATCGCCTTCGTCTGTGGCGGGATCGCGGCAGGATCTCTGGCTTTTTCGGCTGTTGCCGATGACAAGCCCGGGCCCGCTGAGCCGCCGCAACGGGTCGAGACCCGCCACAGCATCACACTGGGCAACCATTCGCTCGATTACCGTGCGATTGCCGAGACGATCGGGCTGACCGACCAGAAGGGCGAACCAAGCGCATCGATCTTCACGGTCTCTTATCTGGCCGAACCCGCGGCGGGGGAGCGGCGGCCGGTCGCCTTTGTGTTCAACGGCGGCCCGGGCGCCGCTTCGGTGTTTCTGCATCTGGGGGCGCTGGGGCCCCGCATTCTCGATTCACCGCCGACCGGGGCGGCGCCGAACCCGCCCTACAACCTTGTCGACAACCCCTCGACTTGGCTCGCCTTCAGCGATCTCGTCTTTGTCGACCCGGTCGGCACCGGGTTCAGCCGCGGCAAGGGCAAGGAGGACAATCCGGACAAGCCGTTTTGGAACGTGCAGAGCGACGTCAATTCGCTGGGTGCGGTCGTGCGGCGTTGGCTCACCCGGCACCAGCGCTGGACGTCGCCGGTCTATCTTGTCGGCGAGAGCTATGGCGGCTACCGCGCCGCGGCGATGGCGCGGAGCCTGCCGCGCGATGTCGGGGTCACGGTCAGCGGGCTCGTGCTGGTCTCGCCGGCGCTCGACATGGAAATCCTGCACCCGGATATCAGCAACACGCTGGCCCCCGCCTTTCGCCTGCCCTCCTTTGCGGCAAGTGCGGCGGCGCTTGGCGGCCGACCCGCGACCGGCGAAGCGATCGGCGATGCGGAGCGGTTCGCGCTGACCGACTATCAAACCGGGCTCGCGGCATTAAAGGGCGTTCCGGCGCCGGGCGACCCGTTCATCGGCCGGCTGGCGCAGCTGATCGGATTGCCCGAGGAGGTAGTGCGTCGCGCCCGCGGCCGCGTCTCCGGCCATCTCTTTGCGCGCGAGCTACGCCGGGCGCAGGGCGAGGTGCTGAGCCAATACGACGCGACCGTGACGCGGCCCGGCGCCGCCGATCCGGAGAACGACAATGCCGGGGATCCGGTGCTCGATGCGTCGGTCGCATCCTATACAGCGGCCTTCGCGACCTACGCCGCGGACGCCCTCGACTACCATACCGAGCAGCCCTACCGCGTCTTGCCGCACGAGGTGTCGCGGCAATGGAACTGGGATTCCGGGCATGAGGGTGGCGCGCTGGGTCTGCCCTTGTCGGCACTCGAGAACACGTTGCTGGCGCATCCCGAGACGCGGCTCCTCGTCGTCAATGGCCGCTACGATCTTGTGACGCCCTATCTCTCGTCGCGCTGGCTAATCGACCAGATGTCGGTACCTGCCTCGGTGCGCGCCGGCATTCGCGTCCGGGTCTATGAGGGCGGGCACATGATGTATATGCGCCCGGCCCCGCGCGCCGCGCTCGCCACCGACGCCGCCGAGCTGTTCGCGCCCGAAAACGGCGGCTCTCGGAACTAGCAGGCGGCCGATCCCGGCGACTGGGCCGGCGCGGTTGACATGACCGCGGGGGCGGCTTATCTCCGCCCGGCCACCGATGGGCGCCCGTGGCGGAATTGGCAGACGCGCACGGTTCAGGTCCGTGTTCCGAAAGGAGTGGTGGTTCGACTCCACTCGGGCGCACCATTCTCCCGCACGGTCGATAGGCTTCGGTCAGCCCCGCTCTGGCAGCCGACTAGGCTCCCTGCGCCGACTCCAAGACGCCGTCGAGACAAGCCGTCACTTCGGCGATCTCGGCCCGCAACTCTTCCGCCTGCACGAAATCGCGACGGGCCAGGGCTTGCGCCTGTAACCCCCGCAATTCGCGCAGCCAGTCCTGCGCATCGCGCATCAGGACGTTGTTCTCGGGTTTCGGCATTCGGCACCCCCCAATCCGCGTTGCTGCACCGCAGTAGGCATACGGGGCCGGAGTACCGCCGGTTCCGTTCAGGGGCCGCCCGTGCCGCGGCATCTCTTCGCGGCCGGCATTTCACAAAGCGTTGATCGCGCACATCCGGTCGTCCACGTTAGGTTTGCTGGGCCCGGCCGGCAAACGGCGCGGCCGGCAAAGGAGAGCGAAGAGGAGGGGAGCGTGGCCGACTGGACCGGTTTGAGGATCACTTGGGAGCCGCGAATTCTCAGTGTTCTGCGGATCGTAACCGGGCTGCTTTATTTGCAATCCGGGCTCAACAAGCTGATCAATTTTCCGCCCACGCCGAACCACGCGCCGTACAATTGGCAAAGCCTGGTGCCGGGCGTTGCCGGTCCGCTCGAGACAGTTGGCGGCATTCTGCTGATCTTCGGCCTGTTCACCCGGCCGGTCGCGTTTATCCTGTCCGGCGAGATGGCCTTTGCGTATTTCATGGCGCATGCACCGCGCGGGTTCTACCCCTACAACAACGGGGGATCGCTGGCGGTACTTTACTGCTTCGTATTTCTGTACCTGTTCGTCGCCGGCGGTGGCGAGTGGAGCCTCGACCGGCTCTTGCGGCGGAGCGGAGCGTCAACTTCCGGAGCCACCGCGAGGCGGGTGGCGTAATCCCGTTCAGAATTCGAGACGCGTGCCGAACACGAGCGCGGCGTAAAAATACAGCTCGGCGTCGAGCGCGCGCTTGATCGTCTCGGCCTGGCGAAAGCCGTGCTGCTCGCCGGCGAAGAGCAGATACCCGACCGGAATGCCGCGGCGGCGCAGCGCGTCGACCATCATTTCGGTCTGGTTCGGCGGCACAACCCGATCGTCGGCGCCCTGGAAGAAGATGACCGGGCAGTTGAGCGCGTCGGCATGCGTCAAGGGCGAGCGTTCGCGATAGAGATCGGCGCGCGCGGGGTAGGGGCCGATCAGCCAGTCGAGATAGCGCGACTCGAATTTGTGGGTGTCGCGGGCGAGCGCCGCGACATCGCTGACCCCGTAATAGCTCGCGCCGCCCTTGAAGCACCCGCCGCGGGCGAGCGCGGCGAGGACGGTGTAGCCGCCGGCGCTGCCGCCGGTGATGACGGCGCGCTCGCCATCGGCCATGCCTTGCGCGATGACGTGGCGCGCCGCATTGATGCAATCCTCGACATCGACGACGCCCCAGGCGCCCTTCAGCCGCTCGCGATAGGGGCGGCCATAACCGGTGCTGCCACCGTAATCGACATCGAGCACGGCGATGCCTCGGCTCGTCCAGTATTGGGTGCGGAGCGCGAGCACGGACGAGGCGGCGGCGGTCGGCCCGCCATGGCATTTGACGACAAGCGGCGGCTTCTCGCCGGCCGGCCCGCCGTAATCGGGATTGTGCGCGGGATAGAAATTGGCGTGCGCCGTCAGGCCGTTCTCGGTCGGAAAGGAGAGGTGCTGCGGCGCCGACATGTAGCGGCGCAATTCGCCATCGGCGAGGGCGGGAGCGGAGCTGCGCAACACCTCCGAAGCGCCGGTCGCCGGGTCGATCAACACGATCGCCGGCGGGTCGGTCGGTGAGCCGGCGCGGCACACGATGCGATCGCCGACGGCGCGGATCTGGCCGAAATCCGTGTAGGGAAGATCGATCGGCGTGAGGTTGGCGGTTGCGATGTCGACGCGCGCAAGGCGGTCATGCCCGGCCTCGGTATAGGCGCAGACGAGCTGCGCCGCCGAGAGAAAGGCGTAGGTCGATTGCGCGAAATTCCACTGCGCCTGGCCGAACTCGGCGTCGCGCGGACAGAGCGCGTGCACCGCGCCGCCGCCCTTCGGATCGCAGCGGTACAAATTCCACCAGCCGCTGCGGTCGGACACGAAATAGAGGACGCCGTCGGGCGACCACTGCGGCTGAAAGATCGACTCGCTGTCGCCGCCCGCGACGTGGCGATGCGAGGCGAGGCTCCCATCGGCGGCGATGTCGGCAAGCCATAACTCGGTGCCGACCCACGGCATGTTGGGGTGGTTCCATTGCAACCAGGCAAGTCGATTGCCGTCCGGCGACAGCGCGGGCGAGGCATAGAAATCGGCGCCTTGGGCGAGCACGGTGCCCGAGCCGGGCTGCGCCAGATCCACCGCGACGAGCGTGTTGTCGACGCGGCCCTCTGCGTGTTCCTCGCGCACCCCGATCCAACGCTTGCGCTTGTCGTCGATGAGCCCGTCGGCATAACGCCAGCGGATGCCGCCCTGCTCGGGATCGGGTGGCGGGGTGAGAGTGGCCGGCGGGGAGCCGCCCGCCTGCTGGTAGAGCCGCTGGTCGGCGAAATTGGTGAAGTAGACAAAGCCGCGATGCACATTCAGCGCGCCTCCGCCATATTCATGCACCCGCGTGCGCACGCTGTAGGGCGCCGGCGTGATGTCCTCGATCGTGCCGCCGCCATTCGTTGACGTCGATAACGCGCGGCGCACCAGCACATTGCGGCCGCCTTCCGAGGGGCGCCCCTCGACCCAGTAGATATCGCGGCCATCGACGCGGATATCGCCGAGACCGAGAGTTTCGCCGACGATCAGCTCCGAGGTGATCGGCGAGCGCCACGCGCCATAGGGCAGGGTTTCGCTCATCACTGGATCGCTTCTCCTGACCTATGCCGCTATGTTTTCCGAAGGTAATACTGCGGCATCGCAAACGGGAGGGTGGGGATGATCGAGTTGTGGACCTGGGCCACGCCAAACGGCCACAAGGTGCATATCGCGCTGGAGGAACTCGGGCTTCCCTACAAGGTCATCCCGGTCAATATCGGTGCCGGCGACCAGTTCAAGCCCGAATTCCTCAAGATCACGCCCAACCACCGCATCCCGGCAATCGTCGATTCCGACGGGCCGGGCGGCAAGCCGTTCACGCTGTTCGAATCCGCGGCGATCCTGATCTACCTGTCGGAGAAGACCGGCGGGAAGCTGATCCCGAAAGACCCAATCGGCCGCTACAAATGCCTGGAATGGATCATGTTCCAGATGGGCGGGATCGGGCCGATGTTCGGCCAGTGGAACCATTTCGGCGCCTACGCGAAAGAGAAGATCCCGTACGCGATCGAGCGCTACACGAACGAGGTGGCGCGGCTGACCCGCGTGCTGAATAAGCGGCTCGAAGAGACGCATTGGCTGGCCGGCGACGAATACTCGATGGCCGACATCATCACATTCCCGTGGATCCGCACCGCGATGGACTCGTCGCCCCGGTTCGCCGGACGCGGCACGATCGACTTGAACGACTATCCCGGGGTGAAGCGCTGGTACGCGGAGATGGCGGCGAGGCCGGCGGTGCAGCGCGGTGTGGCCGTATTGTCCGATGGTCCCGGCCAGAAGCCGATCACCGATGCCGAACGCGAATTCACGTTCGGCAAGACGCAATTCGCGGCGCGGTAAAACTCATCCGGATCGCGGGCGTCTCGGCCGCAAATGCGGCCGGGACGGCCGCGGCCTTTTAATACTGCCCCGTGTTAATGCTGGCCTGTCGCGATGCGAGCCCAGAGAAGGCGCGCGTCGTGGTCCGGATCGGTGACGGTGCGGCACTCGCGGTCGAACACCATGACCGCACGCTGATCGGCTGAGTAAACCGGCCAGTTGGGCGACGCATCGGTTTGCGGCTTGCCGCTGCGCGCAAACGCGATCCAACTAGCCGACATGATCGCCGCCAGCTCGCGCGCCCCGGGCGCGCCGGCGGTTGCCTCGGCCACCTCGGTCGTGTCGAACACAAACGACAGATCGAGCGCGTGCGGCGCTTTGAGCCGACCCTCGAATGCAGGGGTCTCCCAGGCGAGCGAGTACATATAAACGGGCGCCGCACGCTTTGCGGATTTGCGTTCGGCGAACAGTGCCGAGCGGATCCAGAACTGGCCGTGCGTCAATGCGGCGATCAGCAACTCGGCGGGGTTCGCGCCGGGATCGCGGGTGCGGTACAGATCGAAGAGACGGTCCGCCTCCTTGCCGGCGATCGCGGACAAGCGCTCGCGCAACTGCGCTTCGGTCAATGTGCGGTCCCACACGGCATCGTCATCGGCGAGAAAGCGCGTCGCCTCGTCCTTGGTGTCGCCGATCAGCAGCGGAATGTCGTCGGAGAAACCCGCCGGTTCGGGATCGCAGGGCTGTTGCGGTAGATCGTTTCCATCGACGACGGGGCCGAAATCGTAGCGATCGAGCAACGGCAATGGGGACCGTCCGACCGCCTGCTTCGCGGGTGTGATCGCCGCGATCAGCTGCTCGACCGGGAGCGTCTGCAGCTTGTCGAGTGAATCGCGCGCAACGCCGAGCTGCTGCAAGGCGGCCTCGGCGAGCGCCGCGCCGCGCTCTCGGGTCGAGACGCGAACCGACGCGCCGCTCTGGATGACGGCGCGGTGAAACAGGCCGCGCGCTTTCGGCATCGCGAGCAGCACGCTGACTTTGCCACCGCCACCGGACTCGCCAAAGATCGTCACATTGCCGGGATCGCCGCCGAACCGCTCGATATTGTTGCGCACCCATTCAAGCGCGGCGACGAGATCGAGCACGCCGGCATTGCCGGAATGCGCATAGCGTTCGCCACCGATCGCGGCGAGATCGAGATGGCCGAGGATGTTGAGGCGGTGATTGACCGCGACGACAACGACATCGCCGCGCTGCGCCAGATTGGCGCCGTCGGTCACCGCGCGGTTGGCCGAGCCGAAATGAAACGCGCCGCCATGCAGCCACACCATGACCGCGCGCTTACCGCCATCGAGGCCCGGTGTCCAGACATGCAGGTTGAGGCATTCCTCTGTCTCGGGGCTGGTATCGACCGGGCCGAGCAACGTCGCCATGCCGGGTCGGCGGGTCGGCGCGCCTTGCCATTGCGGGGCGCGTCCGCCGAGCGACAGCGCCTCGCGCACCCCTGCCCAGGATTCGGGCGGGCGCGGTGGCTGAAAGCGGTTGGAGCCCGCCGTCGCGGCGCCATAGGGAATGCCCTTGAAGGCATGGATCCCGGCCTGCGTGCTGCCGCGCAGTTTGCCGCTGACGGTCTCGACGATCGGTTCGCTCGGCATTTCCTTACTCCCAAATTTTGCTTCAGAGGCGCTGCATGCGGTGCTTGCGGCGATGCACGGCAGGCGCCAGAACGCACAGGATCTCGAACATCATCGTCGCGCCAACGAGCGCCGTGTTGCCCGTCGGATCGAAGGGCGGCGCCACCTCGACCACATCGCCGCCAACGAGGTCGAGCCCGTCGAGCAGGCGGATCATGTGCTGCGCGTCGGCAGTGGAGAAGCCGCCGATTTCGGGTGTGCCGGTACCGGGCGCATAGACCGGATCGAGCCCGTCGACATCAAAGCTGACATAGGTCGGGCCGTCGCCGACGATCTGCCGCGCATCTTCCATGATCCTCTCCGGCCCGAGCCGGAAGAATTCCTCGATATGCACGATGCGGATGCCGACGCTCTCGGCCCATTCCTTCTCGTCCGGCGAATACATCGAGCCGCGCACGCCGATCTGGATCATGCGCTTGGGGTCGGCAAGTCCTTCCTCGACGGCGCGGCGAAACGGCGTTCCGTGCGTGTATTTCTCGCCGCCGAAATAGCTGTCGGTCGTGTCGGAATGCGCGTCGAAATGGACGATGCCGACCGGCCGCTCGCGAGCGATCGCGCGCAGGATCGGCAACGTGACGAGGTGATCGCCACCGGCCGATAAGGGCGCCGCGCCAGCGGCGTGCAAATGCCCGAAAAACGCCTCGATGCGCTTCAAGGAGTCGTGCAGGTCGATCGGATTGACCGGCGCGTCGCCGTGGTCGCCGACCCGGCACAGCTCATAGGGCGCGACGAGGCTCGCATGATGCACCCGGCGCATCAGCGTCGACATGTTGCGGATCTCGCGCGGGCCGTGCCGCGCGCCGGGGCGGTTCGTCGTGCCGCCGTCCCACGGCACGCCAACAATGGCGATATCGAGCTTTGCCGGGTCGCGCTCGACCGGCAGCCGCATAAACGTCGCGACCTCGCCAAAGCGCGGCATGACGAGGCCGGAAAGCGGTTGTGGGTTTTCGTTCGCCATGCCGCACTATAGGCGCAGCCCGGGACAGGGCGAAGCGGTGCCTCAGCGCTTGGTCGCGGCGGCGCGCTGCAGGGCTTGAACGACCATCGGACGGCGGCTGTCCGAGGCCCAACCCAAGGCGTCGCGGCCGGTGAAGTCGGTCTTGCGCGGATTGGCGCCCTTGGCGAGCAACGCCCCGAGGATTTCGAGATTGCCGCGGCTCGCCGCCATCATCAGCGGCGTCACGCCGTCCTTGTTGGTCGGGTCGGGCGAGGCGCCAGCATCGAGCAGCAATTTCGCCATCTCGGCCTGGTTGCGGTCGGCGGCATAATGCAGCGGCGTGTTGCCGAGCTTATCGGTGATGTCGAGCCGGGCCTTCGCCTTGATCAGGATTGCGGCGATCGACAGATTGCCGCGGATCGCCGCGATATGCAGCCCGGTGCGGGTCTCTTCGTCGGTTTCGTTCGGGTTGTTGCCGCTGGTGACGAGCAGGCGCACCTTGTTGGCGTCGTTGTCGGTCGCGGCGCGCGCGATGTTGTCGTAATAGGTGTTGAACGGGTTGAAATCGGCCTGCCCGCGCCCCGCGCCGAGCAGCAGCGCCAAAGCCGCGATGGTGAGCAGAAACGCGATCCGGCCGGTCATGACATCCGCCTCGCTTGCGGTGCCCGGTCGAGTTCGTCGAGCCAATCGAGCGCGGCGTCGATCGTCTCGACCGAGGGTCCCGGCTCGGCCGGCGGGCGGCGCACCATAATGACCGGCAGGCTCAGCTCCCGCGCGGCGATCAATTTGGCTTCAGTCGCGGCGCCGCCGCTCGCCTTGCAAACGACGACATCGATGTCGTGGCGCTCCAAGAGATGCCGCTCCTCGATAAGGCTGAACGGGCCGCGCCCGGTGACGACCTCGTAAAAGCGCAACGGCAGCGGCTCGGGGGGCGGATCGATCATCCGCACCACAAAGCGGACGCCGGTCGCCGATGCGAAGGGCGCGATCGAATTGGCGCCGACTGTCAGCCAGGCGCGCCGGCCGACCCGGCCGACGAGCAGCGCGGCGGCTTCGAGGCTGTCGACCTCGATCCAGCGGTCGAGCGGATGGCGCTGCCAGGCCGGCCGTCGCAAGGACAGGCGCGGAATGCCGGTGCGGCCAGCGGCGAGCCGCCCGGCGCGTGAGATCTCAGCGGCAAAGGGGTGGGTCGCATCGATCAGCCGGTCAACGGCTTGGCCCATCATATAGGCGGCGAGCCCGGCCGGCCCGCCAAACCCGCCGATACGCACTTGCCCCGGGATAGGGCCGGGGTGCCGCGTGCGGCCGGCGAGCGCGGTCGTGACCGCCATGCTGTCGCCAAAGCGCGAGAGCGCGCTGCGCGCCAATGCCGCCGCCTCGCCGGTGCCGCCGAGGATCAGCAGATGCCGCGCGCTCATGACTCCGCTCCGACCCGCGCGAGGAACTCGCCGTCACGGCCGACGATCGCGACCTCGACGGCGGTAGCGCCGCTCAATGTCGCGAGCGCGACCTCGCGCGCCTGCCGGGCGACTGCCTCGGCGAGTGCTTCGCGCCGCTCGCCGGCCAAGTCCAACATAGCGCCGGCGCTGTCCGCTTCAGATGCCGCCGCGACGGTTGCCCGGTTCGCGCCGAGCCCGGCCAGCATGTCGGCGAGGGCCGTGGCGTTGACCTGGCTGCGGCTCGAATGCAGGTCGAGATGGCCCTGCGCCAGCTTCGCGATTTTCGCGAAGCCGCCCGCGAGAGTCAGGCGCGGCACGGGATGGCGGCGGAGATATTTGAGCGTGCCGCCGACAAAATCGCCCATATCGATCAGCGCCGCCTCGGGCAGCTCGTACAGTCGCTGCACGGCACGCTCCGATGTGTTGCCGGTCGCGGCGGCGATATGCGTGAAGCCGGCTGCGCGCGCGACATCGATGCCGCGCTGGATTGAGTGGATCCACGAGCTGCAGGAATACGGGACGACAATGCCGGTCGTCCCGAGCACCGAGAGACCGCCGACGATGCCGAGCCGGGCATTCATTGTCTTCTCGGCGAGGCGGCCGCCGCCCGGGATCGCGATCGTCACGTCGAGATCGGGGGAGGGGGCGCCATTCGCCTCGGCGAGTTCGGTCAGCGTCTCGGCAATCATCGCGCGCGGCGCCGGGTTGATCGCGGGCTCGCCGACTGCGAGCGCGAGGCCGGGACGGGTCACGGTGCCGACCCCCTCGCCGGCGCGGAAATGGATACCTGAGCCGGGCGTCGCCCAGGCGAGCTCCGCCACAATGAGCGCGCCATGCGTCACATCGGGGTCATCGCCGGCATCCTTGACGACGCCGGCCCGGGCCCGGCCCTTTTTCGTTTCGGCGAGGGCCAGCGGGAAGCTCGGGCTCTGGCCGCGCGGTAGACGGATCGCGACGGGATCGGGGAATTCGCCGGTCAGCAGCGCCTGGAACGCGGCGCGCGAAGCGGCGGCGGCACAGGCCCCCGTCGTCCAGCCCCGCCGCAGCGCCGCCGTATCCTGCCGTGCCATGCCGCGATCTTAGCAAAACCGCTGCCGCTGGCTACCGTCCGGCACGGAGCTTGTATAGTTAAGAGCCATGATCGACAGCGCGCGCCTCGGATTGCCCGATTTTATACCGGGCAGCGTTTGGCTGGTCGGGGCGGGGCCGGGCGACCCTGGCCTCCTCTCCGCGCTGGCCTTGCACGCGCTCGACCGCGCCGATGTCGTCGTCTACGACGCCCTTGTCGACCCGCGCATCCTGGCTTTAGCGCCAGCGGGCGCGGCGCTCGACTACGCCGGAAAGCGCGGCGGACGGCCGTCACCAAGCCAGCCCGATATCTCGGCCCGGCTGATCCGGCTGGCACGAGAGGGGCGGCGGGTGTTGCGGCTGAAGGGCGGCGATCCCTGCGTCTTTGGCCGCGGTGGCGAGGAGGCGCTCGCCTTGGCCGAAGCCGCGATCCCCTTTCGCATCGTGCCGGGGATCACCGCGGGCATCGGCGGGCTCGCCTATGCAGGCATCCCGGTGACGCATCGTGACATCAACTCGGCGGTGACCTTTGTCACCGGTCACAGCAGCGGCGGCGCCGTGCCGAACGGGATCGATTGGGAGGCGATCGCGCGCGGCTCGCCGGTCATCGTGCTGTATATGGGATTGCGCCAACTCGGCGCGATCGCCGCGCGGCTCGTCGCGGCGGGACGCCGCGCGGAGGAGCCGGTCGCGATCGTCAGCAAGGCAACAACGCCGTCCCAGCGGGTGCTCGTGACGTCGCTGTCCGAAGCCGCGGCGTCAGCGGCGGCGGCGGGCATCGAGGGCCCCACGATTATCGCGATCGGTGAGGTGGTACAGCTCCGCAACCGGCTCGACTGGATCGGTGGCGCGGCGTGATAAGGGGAGGCGGGCTGATCCTCGCCGCGCCGGCTTCGGGCAGCGGCAAGACGCTGATCGCCGCAGGCCTGCTGCGATGTTTGCGGCGCCGCGGCGTGCGGGTCGGCGCTGCAAAGGCGGGGCCCGACTATATCGATCCGACCTTTCACACCGCCGCGAGCGGCCGGCCCTGCATCAATCTCGACATGTGGGCGATGCGTCGCGCGACGCTCGC
Source organism: Pseudomonadota bacterium (assembly GCA_046724035.1). Classification (GTDB taxonomy): domain Bacteria; phylum Pseudomonadota; class Alphaproteobacteria; order ATCC43930; family CGMCC-115725; genus DATARH01. Next base: position 15,022 of record JBKOVT010000334.1, read on the forward strand.
CGGGCTTGTCGCCGCCCTGGAGAGCGATGCCGAGTTCGTGCTGTGCGAAGGCGTTATGGGGTTGTTCGACGGCACCGGCCTCGATGGCGAGGCGGGCTCCACGGCGGAACTGGCGAAGCTCACAGGTTGGCCGGTCGTGCTGGTTGTCGATGCGCGGCGACAGGGCGCATCCGTGGCGGCGCTGGTCGGCGGCTTTGCGCGTCACGATCCGCAGGTGCCGCTCGCCGGCATCCTTTTCAATCGTGTCGCGGGAGAGCGGCATCGCGGCTTGCTTGCAACCGCGCTGGCGCGGCATGTGCGGGGCATTCCATGCTTCGGCGCGATCCCGCTAGACCCGCGTTTGGCGTTGCCGGAACGGCATCTCGGCCTCGTCCCAGCCGGCGAATGTCGCGACACCGAAGCGGTCGTCGAGCGCGCCGCGGCAGTCGTGTCGGCATCGATCGACATCGACGCGCTGCTCGCGCTGGCGCGTCCCTCAATGCTGAGCGGCGCTGCTGCCGCAATTCCGTTGCCGCCCCTCGGCCGGAGGATCGCCGTGGCGGGCGACGACGCGTTTGCGTTTGCCTATCCGGCGGTGCTCGAGGGGTGGCGACGGGCCGGCGCCGAATTGTCGTTCTTCTCGCCTCTGGCCGACGAGATGCCCGACACCGATGCGGATGCGATCTATTTGCCCGGCGGCTATCCCGAATTGCACGCCGGCCGGCTCGCCGCCGCCGAGCGATTTCTCGGAGGATTGCGCGATGCCCCGGCTGCCGGTGCGACCATTTACGGCGAGTGCGGCGGCTATATGGTGCTCGGCGAGGCGCTGACCGATGCCGAGGGGCATGTGCACCGCATGGCCGGGCTCTTGCCGCTCGCCACGAGCCTTGCCGAGCGCCGTCTGCATCTCGGCTATCGCAAGATCACCCTGTTGCAGAACGGTCCGCTCGGAACGGCGGGCATGCGCTTCCGCGGGCATGAGTTTCACTACGCGACGACGCTCTCCGCGCGTGGCGACACCTTGTTTGCCGTCGCGGATTCATGCGGGGTCGATTTCGGCCAAACCGGGCTGCGGCGCGGTTCAGTCGCCGGCTCGTTTATGCATCTGATCGACCGCGACGAGGATTAGAGCCGCCGACCCGTATCCGGGTCGAACAGGTGAATGCGCTCAGCGCGGATCGCAAACCGGGCGGTGTCCCCCAGCGGCGGGGCGAAATGGCCCGGCGTGCGCGCGGTCATCCGTACGCCGTCGGAGAGCCGGCCGTGCAGGATCGTGTCGGCGCCGAGCCGCTCCAACAATTCGATGCGCAGCGCGAGCGGACCATCGGGCGCGAGGTCGAGATGCTCGGGCCGCAACCCGACAAGCACGCGCCGATCTTGTGCCCCATCGGGCACAGCGATCGGCAATACCGCCTCGGCGAACGCGACGCTGTTTCCGTCGAGCCGGCCGGGAACCAGGTTCATCGCCGGCGAGCCGATAAAGCCGGCGACAAAGGCGGTGGCGGGCTGCTCGTAGAGATCGAGCGGCCGGCCGATCTGATCGACATTGCCGGCATTCATGACGATGAGCCGATCGGCCAGAGTCATCGCCTCGACCTGGTCGTGCGTCACATAAAGCGAGGTGGTGCCGAGCTCCTGCTGCAACCGCTTGATCTCGACGCGCATCTGCACGCGCAA
>JBKOVT010000370.1:0-15734 GCA_046724035.1 Pseudomonadota bacterium
GTTCCGGAGTTGGGTGGCTTCGCCTGACGATATTTCGGTGGGTGTCAGTCCGCCATGGACAGCGAAAGCCCGTAGCGGTCGGTCAACATCGGCGTTCTCACCGGAAATTCATCCCTAAACCGCTGAGCCGCACGACGGCTGCGGAGTGCTATAGATTGTCGAGGTATCACGACAGTGCATAGAGGTGCTCTGGGTTGCCAGGGCGGTGCACAGAGGCGGGCATGAACGATTATAGCAATACAGCGGTATTAGGCACTGGGGACAGGTTTGCCATCGGGCAGCCGGTGCCCCGCTCGGAAGATCCGGTGTTGCTGCGGGGCCGTGGCCATTACAGCGACGATTTCAATCGGCCGAACCAAGTCTATGCGGTGGTCGTTCGCAGTCCGATCGCGCATGGCGTCATTCGCAAGATCGGTATGGCCGCAGCGCGTCGCATGCCAGGCGTGTTGGCGGTTTATACCGCGGCCGATCTAACGAAAGGCGGGATCGGTCCATTGCCGGCGCGCCAGATGATGAACAACCGGGACGGCAAGCCGATGCTGCAGCCGGTGCGCCACGCGCTTGCCACCGACAAAGTACGCTATGTCGGGGAGGCAGTCGCCGCCGTGATTGCCGAGACGGTTGCGCAGGCTAAGGACGCAGCCGAGGCGGTCGAGCTCGACATCGAGACCTTACCGGCGGTCATAGCGCCGAGCGCGGCGACGCGGCCGGATGCGCCGCAGCTGTACGACAAGGTGCCGGAGAATGTCGGCCTCGATTTTCATTTCGGCGACAGCGCGGCGGTTGCCGAAGCCTTCGCCCGTGCCGCTCACGTCACGAAACTCGAGCTTCGCAGCAATCGGATTGTCGTCAACCCGATAGAGCCTCGCGCCGCGCTCGCTGAATACGACGCGGCACGCGGGCATTTCACATTGCATGTCGGCTGCCAGGGTGTCTTCGGGTTCCGCAATTACATCGCTGGCGTGCTCGGCGTCAGTCGCGACCAATTGCGCGTCGTCACCGACCGGGTCGGCGGATCCTTCGGCATGAAGCAGCCGAACATGTCGGAGTATTTCTGCATCCTGCACGCGGTGCGCGAGCTGCAGCGTCCGGTTAAGTGGACCGACGAGCGCTCTGGGAGCTTCGTCTCTGACACGCATGGCCGTGAGGCGCAAATGACCGCCGAGCTGGCGCTCGACAAGGACGGCCATTTTCTCGCGGTGCGGCTGACGGGGTATGGCAACCTTGGATCCACCTACGGCGCACCCGGCCCGTCCACGCGCAACGCCGCGCGGAATACGCTCGGCGTCTACAAGACGCCGCTCATCGAGGTCACGACAAAATGCGTCTTCACCAATACAACGCCGATCGGAGCCTATCGCGGCGCCGGCCGCCCGGAAGCGAATTATTACATGGAGCGGCTGGTCGATACCGCGGCGCGCGAGATGGGCATCGATCAAATTGATTTGCGTCGCCTAAACCATATCCCGCCCGAAGCGATGCCGTACAAGGCCCCAAATGGGACGACCTATGACAGCGGTGAGTTCACGAACCTGTTGAACAAGGCGGTGGCCTTGGCCGACTGGAACGGCTTCCCCGAACGCAAGGCACAAAGCGGGGTTCGCGGCAGATTGCGCGGGCGCGGCATCAGCGACTATCTCGAGCTGACTGGCCCACCGGGCCGAGAGATGGGCGGCATCCGTTTCGAGCCGGATGGCGATGTGACGATTATCACCGGAACGCTCGATTATGGCCAGGGGCACTGGTCCCCCTTCGCCCAGGTGTTAACGACGAGACTCGGCATTCCCTTTCATAAGATTCACCTCTTTCAGGGCGACAGCGATGAATTGATCGCCGGCGGGGGTACCGGAGGCTCGAAGTCGATGATCGTCAGCGGCAACGCGATTGTGCGCGCGAGCGAAAAGGTGGTCGAGGCTGGCCGGCAGATCGCGGCGCATGTGTTGGAGGCGGCCGCGGCTGATATCGAGTTCCGCGCCGGCCGGTTCGTGATCGCCGGCACCGACAGGTCGATCGGCATCATGGAGTTGGCCGAGCGGCTCCATGCCGGTCTGAAATTGCCTCCCGAGCTGCCGCAAAGCCTCGATGTTGCGGATGTTTACGATGGCCCGCCCTCGGCCTTCCCGAACGGCTGCCACATTGCCGAAGTCGAAGTCGATCCCGATACGGGCTGGGTCGATGTCGTCAAATACACTTTCGTCAATGATTTCGGTGTCGTAATCAATCCGCTGTTGGTCGATGGGCAGGCGCATGGCGGTATTGTGCAGGGCATCGGGCAGGCGTTGCGCGAACGCACCGTGTATGACAAGGCCGGTCAGCTCCTGACCGGGTCTTATATGGATTACGCGATGCCGCGCGCCGAAGACGCGCCGCTGTTCGCGCATGAATTCCATTCGGTGCCCGCCACGACGAACCCGCTGGGCGCCAAGGGCTGCGGCGAGGCGGGATGCGCGGGCGCGTTGCCGTCGGTAATGAACGCCCTTGTCGATGCGCTGTCGGAATTCGGCGTCCGCCACATCGATATGCCGGCAACGCCAGAGCGGGTATGGCGCGCAATCAAAGATTCCCAAGCGCAGGCATAAAACAGTATAACTGCGGACATAGCACGGACCCATTAAAGACTGCCCCAGGATCTCCTAGGATAAGGGATTGATATCAAGGACGGAACTCGAAACACCGATCTCAGTTTTTGGTGATTAATAGTCACAGGCGCCCTGAGTGGTGCTCGCGGAGACCGCGCCTCCGGCCTCTTCCACCGGCTCCTTGACGCTCAGCGCGCGCCATTCGTGAACGGAACTGAATCGCATCTCAACCTCGCGACATTCGGCTCAAAAGGGGCGCGACGCTGGCCACGAATGCTTCGTCCGCTTTTTCGACGACGGCGTACCACTTCTCGTATTTCCGTTCGTACGTTCGCCACCGCATCCATTTCGGCTTTTTCGGGGGCTCGTTCCAGGTGCTCCAACCCTCACCCCCGAGTTGCCGGTTCAGTTTGGCAGCCCGTCTTTGAAGGCGGGCAAAGCGCGACTCGCGCTGGCACGCGTACCCCAGCCGATAAGCCTCTCGACTCCAGAAATGCCATCCGCCATTCGGCAAAAAGAGCTTTGTCGTCAACCGATGCGTCCGCGGGCAAAGGAACCACCAACGACGCCCGCCATAGGTGGGGACGGTCCAGGTGAGCCTGATGAAGTCGTGGATTGTGCGGTCAGGCTCCCGGTCATCCCGTGTCGGATGGGTCAATTCGAGAAACGGGTCTCGCGGATCTGAGACATCGATCGTGACCCTCACCGGAAACTGTTCCTCTCCAAAATGGATGGTCCCGGTTAGACGTGAACCCCGCCTCAGCGCCGCCGTCAGGGTGCTTGCCGTAAAGATGTAGGACGCCGTCGCTTCAGCTGTTGGCGGAGCACCGTACCGTCCTGACCCAAACCCGCCCATCTTTACCTCACCAAATTTTCCGAAAACATCAGCCGAACCCGGCATTTTCAAAGCCGATTTCGTAGACGGGGATTTCCATTACGCTCCTCGCGCGTGCGCGCGCGTACTGCGCAGAAATTCCGGAAGCGCTACGCCCTGAAGGAAGCAAATCGTCCGGTACCCGACAGCTCGTCTCCGCCTATTTCGCTCTATTTAATTCCGGAAGCATCGGCCCACTCAGCAACGATTCTGTTCAAGATTGAGCTTGCATCCCCGCCCGCAACATGAGTCCGAAGACGGTCGATAATCTCGCCGGCTGCGGGCGATGGGTAATAGTCGATGCGCCGCAGCGACGCCCGGCGTTCGCGCTGCAGCTGCAAAATACGCTCGCGCCGCCAAGCCTGCCACTCGGCCTCATCTTGCTCCGAGGTGATCGGCAAACCGGGACACCATCGGGTGCGGTTCGGGGCCTCCGGCATTTCGTCGGACATGCGCTCAGCCTGTTGTAGGTAGATGGTCACCGGCAACGTGACCCTGCGCCCGCGGCGCGCGCGAGACCGGCGCCAGGGCAGCGCGCGATGGCCGCGCGCGCACGCGCGTAATGGGCCCTTTCACGAGCGAGCGCCAATTTTTTTCCAGCCCCCCAGAGAGGGTATTTCGTGAATCGCGATACCGCCGCTCCGCGCGTCAGCGCGTGGGGACGGCGCGCGCTCCGCGGCTCGCTTATTAGACCGAGTTATAGATAGAGCGCTACCACCGTCTGGTGCATTCAGAATGTCGGCTGTCTTGGCGGAATCCACGGAAATCGGGTTTGCCGGATTGTGTTTGAATGCACCACCCGTCCGGTAGTTGAATGCACCACTCGTCCGGTGCATTCGACCCAATTTCTGGCGCGCCGATTTACCGACGTAGCGCTTCCATTCATCCGTTGGTGCATACCAGACCGCAGCGCCCGCCGCTGGGACGTATTTCCAAGGCAGGTAGTTGAGCCTGTAGGTGCTTGGGTTGTTCCTAGCTCCGCCAGAGTATGCGCCTCGGTGCGTGACCGTCACCAAGCCCAGCGCCTCTACCTCCGCAATCGTGTCGGCTATGAAGTCCGCATGGATGCGAGCCTCCCTCATCTGCCGATACGTCAGCTTTAGAAAGCCGTTGTTGCTGCCATTATGGTCAAGGTGTTCAAGTTCGAGGCGATCGATAAACCGCGCCGCATATAGGCTTCGATAGCGCCAGGCCGGTGAATTCAGCAGCTCGGCGGTATGTGCGACAAAGCCATGCCCGCCGAGCCATGCCTTGTAGGCTTTCCGGTGATCAAAGAACGTCTTATTGCGCGGATCTGATTTCTTGCTCATGCCGGGCGGACCCCGGCGACGTCTCGCATCGAATGTGATCCATAGTCACCGGCTGAGGTGCGCGTTTTAACGATTACATCAAAGGCTTGCCGTCTACGCCGGTTCGGCGTGTCCGGCCCGTGTCGGCGCTCGCCCCCCACGACAAGCGCCTATCACGCTCGGGCCCGCCGCCGACTACTGATCTCCGCTTCCGGATCGCGCTCGTGCCGCGCGAGCCACGCGTCTAGCGAGCTCTTCCGATAAAGCGTGAGGCCGTTGATCTGCGTCTTGGGCGGCCCGCGCCGAAGCCGGTTCCAGCGGATGACCGTCTCTCGCGCGACACCGAGATACGAAGCGGTCTCCGCGAGAGAAAAATACCCCGCCGGCGTTTGGCGGGGCTTTCGTTTGCTTCCGTTCTTCACTGCATTATCTCCCGTGTCACTCAGTGTCACGGGCTACCCAGCTAAGGCATAGAAGCCATTTCGCGAAGCGCGATTTATTTCACCAAACAATGCATAAAGCTGAAATTTGGCGTAACGTCAAAGACTTACACTGACTGTCTCGTTTGCATTTTCGTCGAAAATCTGTCCGCGAGCTTCGCGAGTTCCGGGAATGCTCTCTTAAAGCGTGCCCAGCAACGCCATGCGCTCGCGAACGAGAGGCCAGATCTGCTCGCGATGGAATCAACAGCGCCGCTCTCGTTTAAAGGCGCGCCGATCCCCGCTCGTTCAATCATCAGCAGGAGCGCGCGAAAGCCGATACCAAGCCACCAATGGTCGTGGCGATCGAGGCGGTAAAGCCCGTCTCGGCCCGGGCGGCGGTAAAACCCAGCAACCCAGTCCTTGGGATCGGCAAAGTTACCGACTCGCACGCCAAATGCCTTGGCAAACGATTTGGGCAGATTCTCCTTCGGATCGTTCACGAAGGCTTCCAGAGAGCTGTCGAAAAATTCAAGCACCCACTCCGGCACGGGAGCTGAGGTATGGCGCGCGGTTTGGTACGCCAAGAAAGCGTGCAGCGGATTTCGTGTGGCCCGAAAGGCCCTTTCTGAAAACGCGATGAGCTTCTGCTCATCCGTCATCTCCTCCAGTTCGCGTAAGTAAATTTCCTCTCGGTGTACACCATCCATCGCGACCTACCGAGCCCTGCCGATCGACACCACGTCACCGCCGCCGGCGCCGTCCCTGCCTGTGACGATCGCCCCGACGCGCTCAGTTGCGGCCCGCAGCGGATCGTCGAACAGATGCGCGTAACGGGCCGTCGTGCCGGGTTGGGTGTGGCCGAGCAGGGCGCCGATAACGGGGAGGCTCTGGCCGCCGCTGGCGAGCACGGAGGCATAGGTATGCCGCAGGTCGTGAAGGCGCACGCCATCGAGATTGGCGGCCTTGCAGAGCCACGCCCATGCCCCCTTGATTTCGACCAGCGGCCCGGTGCCAACCCGCCCCGGAAACACGTAGGGCGACGGCTCGCGCCCCCTTGCCTTGGCGTTGCGCTCCGCCTCGGCTCGCATCTCGGCGAGCAGCGCCCGCGCCGGCGCCGATAGTGGTATCCGGTGCTCGCGCTTCTGCTTCGTGTGCGAGCTCGGCTTGATCCATCGGCCCGCCTCAAGGTCGAATTGGTCCCAGGTCGCGCCGAGTACTTCGCCGCGGCGCGCGCCGGTCAGCAAGAGCAGCCGGACAGCATTGGCCGCCGCTTGGCTAGGGCAGGCCGCCAGCGCGTCTGTAAGCCGCCGCAGCTCCTCGCCGCTGAGGTAGCGATAGCGCCGTTCCTCGTGGTTGCGCTCGATCCCCTTGGCCGGGTTGTCGGTCCGCATGCCCCAGCGGATCGCCAAGGCGAACATCTTGCTCGTGAGGGCGGCGACGCGGTTCGCGAGGTAGGGCCCGCTCGATGCCGTCAGCTTGCGGTGCAGGCCGTCGAGATCACTGAAGGTGATCGATTCGACCTTGCGGGCGCCGAGCCTCGGCCGGATGAACCGGTCGATATAGGTCTGATCCTGCTTCCCGGTTCGCTTCCGCGACGCATGATCCGACAGGTAGCGGTCGCAAAGGGCCGAAACAGTCGCCGCGCCGCGCTCGGCCTCCTTGGCCGCCAGGGGATCCTCGCCGCTGTCGATCTTCCGGCGTAGGGACTTCGCCTGCTCGCGGGCTGCCGCGACGGACCAAGCCGGATAGCCGCCGATCGTAAGCCGCCGCTCGCGGCCGGCGGTCGTGTAATTGATCACAAAGGATTTCGCGCCGGCCGCTGTGACACGCACGCCGAAGCCGCGCACCGGCTCCTTGCCGCCGCGGTCGTAATGCACCCGGTTGCCCTTTGGCGGGGGCGCCAGATCACGGACGAACCTGTCATCGAGTTTGCTGCTCGGCGTCGCCACGGTGCCCTCGTGTCCGGCTTGTGTCCGACACGGACAGTGCACCCGTTGTCATTCTATGTCACGCAAAATCACTCGGTGTTGCGCTGAGAACCGCAAATTTCTGCGGAAAACAAGCCGGTCCTCGGAAGTCTCGTGTCCGACCAATGACTTAGGAGAGGGCCGCCGGATGTGACTCTTAATCAGCGGGTCCCAGGTTCGAGTCCTGGTGCACCCACCACCTCTTTCAGCAAATTAGGGCGGGCGTGACGAGCGGGAGCGCTCAGGCGACCGCCGGCAGGCGCGCCGTCAGCGCATCCCGGGCGCGCCGGTAATCTTCGATAATTGCCGCGACCCGCGCCGCCGCGTCGGACACCGCCGCGATACGCGCCATCGCCTCCAGCTCCTCGCAGTGACCCGCGAGCGCGATGGCCCCGACATTGGCGCTGCTGGCCTTCAGAGCGTGGCATGTGCGGAACAACAGCGCCATATCGCCGCGCGCTGCGGCGTCCTGCAATTCCCGCAACAGGCTGGGCGCGTTTTCAAGAAACAGCGTGATGACTCGGCTGACGATATCCGGGCGCCCCTCGCGCTGCAGCAGTGCCAGATTGTCGAGCACGGCCTGATCGATCGGCGGGTTCCGGCCGGCGGGCGGGGCGGGCAGCGGAACAAGACTTAAATGCTCCGGCTTCTCCGGCTCGGGCTGGTCCGCCTCGGGTTTGTCCAGTTCGGGTTTGCGGCGAGCCTGGTCACGAGGTGCCGCCGGTTTGAGCCAAGCCGCCAGCGCGGCGCGCATCTGCTCGGTCGTGAAGGGCTTGGCGACGTACTCGTCCATACCGGCGGCGAGGCACTGCTCGCGGTCGCCCTCGATCGCGCTCGCCGTCAGCGCCACGATCGGGGTGCGGCGGCCGCCATTCGTCTCGCGCTGGCGGATCTCGGCGGTTGCCTTGAACCCATCCATCTCGGGCATCTGGCAATCCATGAAGATGATGTCGAACTCGCGCTGGTCATGGAGCGCGAGCGCTTCGACGCCGTTTGTCGCGGTTTCGACATTGCAGCCGAACCCTTCGAGAATGCCGACCCCGACTTCGAGGTTTACCGGATTGTCCTCGACCAGCAGCACGCGCATCCCGGCCGCGCCATCGATCGGCGTCTCGATCCCCGAGCCCGCTGCCATCGCGGCGGAGCCGGGCTCGACCAGCCCGAGATGCGCGCGCAACACCGATAGGCGAAGCGGTTTGGTCAAATAGCTGAGCGTGTTGTCGGGAGCGGTCTCGATCTGCTGATCGGGCGGCGTCAACACGATGATGCGCGGCCCGGCATTGGCGGCGATGGCCTTTATGCTGCGCACCAGATCGGCGCCGTTTGCATCGGAGAACCCGCTGTCGACGATCGCCCAGGCATAGCCGGCGCCGCGCGCCGCGGTGTCTCGCAGCTCGGCGATAGCGGCAGCGCCCGTCTCTGCCTCGACGACCTGCATGCCCCAGTGGGACAGCTGATCCTTGAGGCTCTCGCGGTTGAGCGTGTGCCGCGCCGCAATGAGCACCGGCCCGGCCCTCATTCCTGCCTCGACCGGTTGCGCGGCTTCGCTTTGCCGCCCAAAGCGAGCCGTAAAGCGAAATGTGGAGCCGCGCCCGGGCTCGCTGGTCAGGCCGATCGTGCCGCCCATCATCTCGCAAAGCTGCTTGGCGATGCTGAGCCCAAGCCCGGTGCCGCCGTAGCGGCGGGTGGTCGAACTGTCCGCCTGGGTGAACGCGTCGAAGACGCGCCGCTGCTTCTCCGGAGGAATCCCGATGCCGGTGTCGCTGACTTCGAAGGCGAGCAGGAGCGACGGGCCCTCGCCCTCGATCGCCGCGACGCGAACGCCGACCTCGCCCCGATCGGTAAATTTGACCGCGTTGCCGATCAGGTTTGTCAGGATCTGGCGTAGCCGCGCCGGATCGCCGATCAGCGCCGTCGGCAAGCGCACCGGAATAAAGGACGCAAGCTCCAGCCCCTTCGCATAGATCGCATCGGCGAAGGTTTCGACGACGTCCTCGACCAGCTCGCGCAAATCGAAGGGCGACTGCTCCAGCTCGATCTTGCCGGACTCGATCTTCGAGATGTCGAGGATGCCGTTGATGATCTCGAGCAGCATCTCGGCCGAGCGGCGGGCCGTCTCGAGATAGTGCTGTTGCCGCGGTCCGGGTTCGGTGTGGCGCACGAGCTCCAGCATGCCGAGAACGCCGTTCACCGGCGTGCGCAGCTCATGCGACATGTTGGCGAGAAACCTGGTCTTGGCGTCGTCCGACGCCTTCGCTTCCAGCATGCGCTGATGCGCCTGCTGCCGGGCGGTGACAAGCGCGTATCCGGGACTGCGCCGATCCAGAACGGTGCCGAGCTGCCCGCAATACTCGGACATCAGCGATACACCTCGGTGTGGTCGCTCCTCGATCATCCGCGCATCTTCTGAACCGCCTCGGGAACAAGAACAATGACGCGGAAATGCAAAATATTGGTTACCCCAACGCGCAGCAGCCGCCTTCCGCGACGGAGAAGGCTCGGTATCGGCGGCTGCAAACCTATGCGCAGAAACGATAAATTAAGCATGCTCGCGAGAGCCGCGCCGCCCTTCCGCCGCGCGGCCCACAAGCGTTAAGATCGGCTCGCCGAGAGGAAGCAAAAGGTCGGGGCTGCGGGAGGAAAAATGGATCTGGATACGCTCCGCGAAGCAGCGATCGAGGCGACGGCGCGGGCGCTCATAGAGAAGCACGGTATCGCGCCGAGCGAAGAGAGCGATGAGTGGGAAGAGGAATATCGCCGCCAGTTCGCCGCGCTGAAACAACGCCACGGCGGCAACGTCCATATCGCGCCGCGCGCGGCGGCTGCCGCGAAGCAGCCCTTGCCGGAGCTGAGGGGAACACCCGAGGAGCTCCGCTGGGGCGCCTCGATCCGCGAAGAGCGGCTGCGCGAGATCCCGAACGAGGCGGTGCGGGCATTCTGGGTGCAACTCTGGCCTCGCGCCAAGCAGTGGGTCGACACCCGCGAGGTGCCGACCCAGACATTGTTGCTCCGCCTGAAGCCGCAATACGATGAGTGGCGCAAGAAGCAAGCCGAGGCTGCGGCTGCGCGCAAAGCGGAAACGCAGAAGAAGGCGGCGGAAGCCTCAGCCTACAGGCGGAAATTGCAGGAGGCGGGCATCACGCCGGAGGGCCTCGTTGAGATGGTCGATGCCAGCAACCGCTTCGACCCGGCGCCGATCGCGGCCAAACTCGCCGACATCACTGTCACGGACCGCCACCTGCGCATTTACGAGAGCGGCGACCCGAACCTGCTCCTGGTCAAGGAGAAGGATCTGCGCGGCAACCACGAATACGCGATCGAACGCGACGAGGGCCTCGTCGCCGACCTCAAGCTTTACGCCCAGGCGCCACAATAGACTCCTCACCCGCCCGTCGCGGGAGAAGAGGGTTGCCGATAAGCCCCGCCGTTAATGGAGCAGTGGCACGGAATAATCCGTGGAGCTTGCAGCAGCCCGGGCACGCCCTGCTGCGCGTCTTTATCTCGGAAGTGTTGGCAGAAACTGCGGATTGTGCAACGCAGGCACGAGCACCGGTTCAAAGTGGCGGATGGGAGGTGAACTGCTCGATAGATTATTGGGGTAAAAGTCTAGCGACCCGACTACACGGCATTGGCCCGGATACTCCGTCGCTTGGCTACACACCGCCGGCGATTGCAGCACTATCGCGCCGCGGACTGTCACTCCATCTAGATCGACCGGACTGACGAAATCGGCGCAGACGTGACTGTTCGGGTCGATGCTCTCAGTGAGCTGTGGCAAGGTCGTCGTACCGTCGACTCCAAAAGCAAACACCACGGTCACCTTTTCTTTGCTGTAATTGTGCGCGCACAGCTGGGCATTCAGATTTGTCGTTACCATCGTATCGCTGAACACCAAGGTTGCATTCTCAATGAGCGGCGCAACATCGATGGCGCGAGCCTCATTGGTATAGAGCGACGAGGCGAACAAGCCGAGCGGCAGCACGGCTACCGTGCCGGCCTTTGCCGCCAGCGAAACGCGCCGCGCAGCTTCGAAGACGCGGGTTCCGTCACAAGAACTTTGTCGAATCATTGCCTTCTCCCTTGTGTTTGGCTCGTGGCGCGAGGCCGGCCGCGATTCGCGCCGAGGCTGCCGAACTATTGCGGCAGTCGACCCGGATTGATCCGTGGCGGACCCGGCAGACCGGGCACCAGCACGGGGTCCAGATGGATGCGGTTGGTCTTGCCCGGGAAGATCGCGTCGGTGCTGGGGTCCTGCTCCGCGATCTCGTAGGATGCGATCACTTTACATTTCCCGGGATAATCGGTGGCTTGGCTGCACTCGATCGGCGCGTGCAGCACGACCGAGGCGATGAAGAAATCCGAGAGATTGGCATACCCGCCCCGCGGAACGCAGACTTCACCTCTCGGCGGCAATTGCGTCGTCTGGGTGTAATGACCGCCGAAGGTCACGTCGTCAAACACCAGTTCCACGGTGACCGTTGTCGACGTGTTCAAATTGAACGCGCACAGATTACCGACCTGGTTCAGCCCCAAAAAGCTCGGGTTAAAGACGAGGCTGGCATCGGTGCCGCCGGGACTCAAATCGATCGCCTGCGCCGAGCGCGGGGCCGACGCGAAGAACAGCAGCGCGAGTCCCACTGAAGCCGCGGCGGCCGCGGTCGCAATGCGGCGGGTGCGCGTTACCCGGCCCGCTCGGCCGATTCGATTCTGCTGAACCATTTAGCCCGCCCCCCCGCTATTGCGGCAGCGGGAACGAATTGATGCGCGAGTTGCCGGGAACGCCGGACAGCAGCACGGGTTCGGTGTGAAGCTGGCTCGGCGGCCGGGTCTCGTCCCCGCCGTCAAAGACCTCCCATGAGGCGCTCACTCGGCATTTCCCCGGGTATTCGGTGGCTTGACTGCACTGGGCCGGGCTGGTGAAGATTATCTGCGAGGTATACTCTGTACTTATCCCATTCAGCTCGGTCGCTGAAGGTTGATTGCAGTAGTGGCTATTTGCCGGAATTGTTGCAGCGTCTACATGGACTATGGTGTCATTTTGGTCCAGTCTTTGAATGACAAAGATGACGCCGACATCGTTTGTGCTGTAATTCCGAGCGCAAGTTAGAACCGCGCCGGTTCCTGCTCTGATGTAGACCGGGCTAAAGACCAGGCTGGCGTTAACGGCATTCGGGGTCCCGCTGATATCGATGGCATGCGCCTCGTTTGTGTAGGGCGACGAAGCGAACAGGGCGAGCGCGAGGATTGCCGCCGCACCGAATCTTGCCGCTGTGGAAACGGGGCGAGGAACATTAAGCTTGGGCATGGTGGCCTCCCTACGGTTGTACGTGATTGGATTTCAGAAGTTGGTTACTGCCGCGCTCAGCTCGGCGGCGCTGTGACCGGGGCCGCGAGGTTCACGTCGTAGCCGCTCAATCTGCAGGTGATCCCCGCCGCAGCATCGTTGGTGAAGACGAAGATGTACGGGAAATTCCCAGCATCGATGTACAGCTCCGGGTTCTCTCCATAAATGCTCAGCGCGGAATTGCCGGAGCTGCGGCTGGTTAATGTGGGCAGCTCTTCCTGTTGGCTGAGGTCGCTGGCGTACACGTTCACCCCAGTGACGACGTGTTGCGTCTGGACGGTGACCTGACAATTCACGTGCTTGATGACGCGCCGCGTATTGGCCGGCACGACATTGAAGGCGAGTTGAAATCCAGCGAAGTTATGAAAACTGCCCTGAACGGTCTGCTGGTACGGGTTGCGGCCGGGCTCGTCGATGTTCTGCACCGGTACCGTCTGCGCCGCTGCTTGCGCCAGCGGCAGCGCGATCAGCGCCGCCGCAACGGTCGCCCCGATGATGGAGCCAAGCCGGCGTGTGCTTTTGTCTCGATTTGGCATCGTCTCCCCTCGCCTTTGTTACCCCGTTTTGTTCAAGGCTAAGGCGGATGACAGGAGCCAGGCTTGGACAGAGGCGCAGAAAAGTCCGGACAGGAACGCAGCTTTCCGTTAATCTAACGGGGTTATGAGCGGCGGCGCCGCGCCGCTGGACGGACTACGCCACATGGCTTTAAAGACGACGACGCCGGAAAATGCGCCGGCACGTTTTCGCATATGCACTGACGACTTCCCGCCACGGGAGCGCGCTTTGGCTTGGCGCGAGCTTTACGGCCGCAGCGTCTTGCGGCTCGAAATCGAGCCCTTGTCGGATGCGCCGTTCTCCTCTGAATTACTCATCAGCCAAATGCCTGATCTCGGCGTCGCGCGGGGCCACGCCTCGCCCTTCCGAGTCGGCCGCACGCGCGAGCTGCTGACCGATGGCGATGACGGGCTGATATTCCAGATCACGGATGTCGCCGGCCGTGCCGCGCAGCTCGGTCACGATGTAGATGTCGCTGCGAACGAAGCGGTGCTGCTGTCCTGCGCCGATATCGGCAGTTTCACCTTCCCTGCGAGTTGCAAGGTGCTGGCCCTGCGCCTGCGCCGCGCCGCGCTCGCCCCGCTCGTCCGCAATGTCGACGCTATGCTGGTGCGTCCGGTGCCCGCGCAGAACGAGGCGTTGCGGCTGCTGACCCGGTATATCGGCGTGCTCGACGAAGCGCCGCCGGCGAGCGCCGCGGTGGCGCGGCTGGCGACAACGCATATCTATGACCTTGCCGCGCTCGCCCTGGGTCCCCGCGAAGACGCGGCGGAGCTTGGCCGGAGCCATGGCGTACGCGCCGCGCGGCGCCGAACAATCGAAGCCTATATCGGCGACAACCTGCACCGTGCCGAGCTGTCGCTGGGCGATGTCGCCGCGCGGCACGGAATCGCGCCGCGCACGCTGCAAGCGCTGTTCGAGGCCGAGGGCACGAGTTTCACCCGGTTTCTTCTCGAGCAGCGCCTGTTGCGCGCCTATCGGCTCCTGACGGGACCGTCGGCCCGCCGTCGTGGCATCACCGCCATCGCCTACGAATGCGGCTTTAACGATCTGTCCTATTTCAATCGGAGCTTCCGGCGGCATTTCGGGCTCACCCCTTCCGAGGCGCGCGCCGGTAAGCCCTAGCGCCAACCGCTCAATTTCTGTTGCAGCGTCGGTCTCTCGGCGCTCCGGGCCGCATATTGCTATTTTCGATATATAATCTTGATTTTCTGAATAATACCTCCCGATAACCGCTATTGGCGTCACGGGAGACCAGGTGACTCGCGCTCCGGCCGGTCTGGCTGCAAATCCGCTGCAATTGCAGCCAGACGGGGCTCAACCCTCCGCACCGGCGCGCGCCTGTATCCGTCCTGCAAATACAGGCACAGCCGGTTGCCATACGAGAGATGCATGACAGCCAGACTTGCTGCCGCAAACCGAGCCCACGGCGTTGCGACGGCACCCTGGCAAGGCTATGGTGAACGCCGTTCAGACCATCGCGCGCGGCCCTTATATCCGACGGGCCGTTACAGGAGTTCCCCGGATGCCGAATGACGTACAGGCAGCGATCCGCAATACCCCGAAGCCCGAGGCGCTTTACGCTAAGCTCGAGGATCGCATCCTGGCGCGCGACCAGAAAGGCGCGAGCGATGTCTATTACGACCTCGTCCGCGAGCGCCGGCCGCTCAATGAGATCGTCGCCGAGGCGGTGCGCATCCACGCGCCCTACACGCACGTCCCCTATCACGAGCGCATCGACGACGGTTTTGTGAATTTCGTCAACAACGACCACTGCCTCCTATCGGCGCGCGCTACGCTGAACCTGACAAAGCTTCTGCCCGAGGAACTGGCCGGCCTGCCGATGGCGCAGACGATCTGGTACATCCCAACGGGGCTCGACATCTGGAACCAGAAGATCCTGAAGGCCCCCGGCCATTATGCCCGGGCGCCCGGCTGGACGCCGCCGCCCGGCCCGCCGCCGAAACCGGATGTCGTGTGGCCCGACCAAGAAGCCGAGCATCTCGAAGGCCCGCTGCAGGAGCGGCTCGATCACTGGATGACGCTCGTCCATCGCGGCAACGTGCTCGAAGCCTATCGCGTCTTTCTCGGGCTGATGGAGAACCCGGCAGAGCGCAAGGCGGTGCTGGCGCAGCTGTGCCATGCCGGACTCATGGATGTGCAGGACCGCGCGCTTTACAACCGCTCCTACACGACCGGCCATAAGGCGTTCCGCGCCCGCGCCACGGTCGAGCTCGGCAACGCGCTCGGCTGGGACAATGCGCATAACGTCATCTATGCGGGCGCCCTCGACATCGCGGTCGGGCCGCGCTGGTACTCGACCTATGAGATGGCGTGCAACGTCGTAAAGATCTTCCTCGAAAAGCAGACGGTCTCCGCGATCCCCTATGCCGGCGCCTCACCCGTTGAGCTGGCGATCCTTGCCAACAACAAGGAGCCGCTGTCGCGCGAAGAGGCCGAAACGCTCGAACACGCGCTGATCCGCGAGCCCGAGCCGCACTTCCTCGAACTGCTGTCGAAATATCTCGAAGCCGGCAAGAGCCCGCGCCGCATCCTCGATGCCATGCAGATCGCCGACGCGCAGGTCATCCTGGAGACGCAGGGCGTCAACAATTTCTCCCTGCCGCAGCATTGTTACGAGTATCTCAACACGCTCGGCTGGTTCTTCGACAATTTCGAGCACAAGCAGCAGCTGAAGCTGCTC
>JBKOVT010000124.1:0-5976 GCA_046724035.1 Pseudomonadota bacterium
TCACTGCTTACTCGAATGTCTTTCGCAGCCATGTTCGTCTGTCCTTTCAGTTGGCAATGATGCCCATGATGTCGGTTTCCTTCATGATGATGAGTTCTTCACCATCGATCTTGATCTCGCTGCCTGACCATTTCCCGAACAGCACCCGGTCTCCGACTTTGACGTCGAGCGGCTGGACCTTGCCGTCATCGCCGCGGGCGCCGGGGCCGGCGGCGACGATGTCGCCTTCCATCGGCTTTTCTTGGGCGGTGTCCGGGATGATGATCCCGCCGGGGGTCTTTTCCGGGCCTTCCACGCGCCGAACCAGCACGCGGTCATGCAACGGACGAAAATTCATCGATTAGCTCCTTGGCGCGGATGTGATTAGGGGTCGCGGCGGGGGTGCCGCGATTAAACTTTCCGGATGTATTGGGTACCGAAGCGCCGATGCGCCTGTCGTAAAATCCAAGGATAGACGTCTTGATCGAGCCGTGCAAGAACTAATCAGAAAATCCAAAAAACAAACCGTGCGTCACTATTTCGGTTGAACAACGATGATGCTCTTCCCAGTTATTATTCTTTGCATCACGCAGCTCGCGAGCTGAGCACCGCACCCGCAAGAGCAAACAGGACTGGCAGTAAGCGTTTCAGTCCCTCCAGCCTGACAGGTCGATTAGATGGCGCAATCCGACACGAGCCGATCCGTGGAGCAATTGGCCCAATCGCTTTACGAGGCCAGCGACCCGGGCGGGATCCCATGGGCCAAGCGGACCCGCATCGTGCGCGAGCCTTGGCTCGAAGCCGCCCGGCTGCAGATTGCCGAGACCGACGACACACCCAAGAAGAGCTGAAGGAGCCCGCATTGTGTTTGTGAGATTGACGATTCAGGAAGCCGGCGAGGAATTTCGCGCCACCCTTTCCCAGCGTGATGACGAGAGCAAGGTGCCGGTTAGCGAGCCCGAGACCTTTGTCGTCAAAACCAAGGACGAAGCCAAACGCCGCGCCCGTGCCATGGCCCGTGAATTGGGGCTCGCGACTTTCCGGGTCATCGACAAGGCGCAATAACGCTTATCTTCGTCGAGCCGGTCGACCGGCTACTGCGCGGCCAAGGGCAAACGAACCAGTTCGGGTGCGGTGAAGGGGCGGTCGTGCCGCAACGACGGCACCATGCTGCGCGCCTTGGCGATGCGCTCGGGCTCGATGCGCGCCGTGATGATGCCCGGCTCCTCGCCGCCATCGGCCAGGATCTCGCCCCAGGGATCGACGATCAGCGAATGGCCGTAGCTTTTGCGGCCGCCGGCATGCTCGCCCCATTGTGCCGGCGCAAAGACAAAGCAGCCATTCTCGATCGCGCGCGCCCGCAATAGCACATGCCAATGCGCCCGGCCGGTCGGCACCGTGAAGACCGACGGGACGGCAAAGAAATCGGCGCCGGCCTGCGCCAGCGCGCGGTAAAGATGCGGGAAGCGCACATCGTAACAGACCGTCATGCCGAGCCGCCCCCACGGCGTCTCGGCGACGACAGTGCCTCCGCCGGGGCGGTAGGCGTTGCTCTCGCGATAGCTTTCGCCACCCGGTAGATCGATGTCGAACATGTGGATCTTGTCGTAGCGGGCGACGATGCCGCCTTGCGCGTCGATCAGGAAGGAGCGGTTGGCGAGCCGCTCCTCGCCGGCATCGGCCCCGGGCTCGCTAGCCGGGTCGATGACGAGCGACCCGATGAGGATCCACGCCCCGGTCTCGCGTGCGAGATCGCGCATCCCGGCGAGAAATGGGTCATCGGCCGCGCGGCGCGCTTTGTCGCGGCGGCGCTTGCCGCTCTCGATAAAGTTGCTGACCTCCGGCGTCATGATCAGCTCGGCGCCAGAATTGCGCGCCTGCCGGATCAGCCGCGCCACCTCGCGCAGATTGGGCTCGAGATCGGGCCCGGCGGTGAACTGGATGCAGGCCGCCGTAAACGGCGCGTTCATGCGCCAATCCCCAGCTTCGGATCGAGCTTCCCGGCCCGATCGAGCGCCACCATGTCGTCGCACCCGCCGATATGCTCGCCATCGATAAAGATCTGCGGGACAGTCGCGCGGCCGCTGGCGCGGCGAATCATCTCGTCGCGCCGCCCTGGCTCCTCCATCAGATCGATCTCGGTGAACTCGACCCCTTTGCGCTCCAGCAAGGCGCGGGCGCGCGCGCAATAGGGGCACCACATCGTGCTGTATATCTCGACCTTGGCCATCGGGCCGGTTCTCCGGAGGGCGCTACGGGACGTCGCGGGCCCTAGATATGGCGCGGCGATCGCGCCCGGAAAAGCGCAATCCGCGCGGGATCGTCACTCGGCCGCGCGGGTCTCGCCCGGGCGTCGCCAGCTCATCAGCTCGTCCCAGCTCTCCGCTTCCATGAACTGCGCCCAGCGGCGGTACAAATTGCGCAGATTGTGCTCGCTCGATTTCGCCTCGGTGAGATCCATGACCCAGCCGGGGAGGCTGAGCCCGTCCCATTCGTAATTCGCGATCTCATGCCCCATGCCCTGCTCGTAGCTGTAGGGATGCCGCCGTGCGATCGTGCCGCGGCTCGCCGCATGGGCGTAGTTCCAGTTTTCCATGTCGTCCTGCTCGGTCAGCCCGGCCGGCCCCGAATAGCGGATGTAATAATCGCGCAAGAAGGATTTGACCTCGGCGGGCGCCGCCGCATCGACGAGATACCAGCGCCACACCTCCGTCTGGTGCGCGCCGCGCGGATGCCACACCGCGATCGTGCGGGGTTGGCGCGGATGCAAGGCGGTGTTCGGAAAGACCTCTCCCGGGCTGCCCATGACGCGGGCCCATTCGCCGCAGCGGCGGCGCCGCTCGGCCTCGCAATGCGCGAAATACTCCGACACGATCGCGGAGTGCCGGTAGGCGGGCGGCGTTCCTTCGCCTTTCGGCAGCACATAGATTCCGGTCTGATGGCCGCGCTCCGGAAAGCAAATCTGCAGGCGGCGCGCCATCTGGCGCTCGCGCATGTCGCGCCGGCCGCTGCCGGACGGGCCGATGCCGACCAGATCGACCGAGCGGTGGCTGATGTTGTGATAGCTGTCGCCGCTGAAATTCTCCGCCGGGAATTTCCAGTTGCACGGAATGAGCCATTTCTGCACGCCGCCGAGGACCTCGCTGCCGCCCTCGCTGCCGTCCCAGCTGTCGAGCGTCAGATCGAGATAGCGGCGGAAATCACCGAGATAGTCGAAGAACGACGGCGCCGCCGGGTCCCAACTCGCCCATACCGTTCCCTTGTAGCGGCACAATTGCGCGACCTCGACGAGCTCCCATTGCGAGCGGTCGAGCTTAGAGTGATACGCCTCGCGAAAGAACGGCACCCCGACCAGCCGGCCGTCGGTGTCGTAGCTCCAGCCGTGATAGGGGCACGTAAAGACGGCGGTATTGCCCTCATCGTAGCGGCAGACCTTCATGCCGCGGTGACAGCAGGAATTCAGGAATACATGCACCTCGCCGCCGCGGTCGCGGCACAGGATGACCGACTCCTCGCCCATGCCGGAGACCACAAAATCGCCGGGGTTCGGGATCTGGCTCTCGTGGCCGACAAAGAGCCAGGCCCGCGCGAAGAGCCGCTCCAGTTCCTGCTGATAGATCGCGTCGTTGACGAAGATCTCGCGGCTGATCCGGCCGCTCTGCAGATCGACCATGCCGGACCTGTAGCCGGGGTTGTCCGCCAGGGGCATGGATCACCTCGCTAAAAGGCATGCCGAACATCAGCCGCCGGCGCGCACCGCCCGCGACAAGGTCAGGACGCCGATAGACGCGGCGCCCCCACGGCGTAAGACTCGGGCGCATTCCTCGACCGTCGCGCCGGTCGTCAAGACATCGTCGACCAGCACGATCCGCTTGCCTTTGACATCGCAGCCGCGCCGCACCGCAAAGGCGCCGCGCACGTTCCGCACCCGCGCCACGGGGCCGAGCCGGCCTTGCGAGGGGGTGCGGCGGCGGCGCACGAGCCAATCCGCCATGACCGGCGGGCCGCCCGCGGCTCGGACGGCATGCGCCAGGAGCCCGGCCTGGTTGTAGCGGCGGGTGAAGAGCCGCGTCCAATGCAGCGGCACCGGCACGATCATATCGGCGCCCTGGAGCAATTCCGCGCCGGCGCGGCCCATCCAGCGGCCGAGCGCCCTTGCGACATGCGTGCGGTCGCCATGCTTCAGAGCCAGCACGAGATGCCGGCTGTGCTTGTCATAGCGCATGACGGCGCGCGCTCGGTCCCAGCTCGGCTTCTGCCTGGCGCAATCGGCGCACACCGCCTCCTCGCCCATCGGGTGCGGAAACGGCAAACCGCAGACCGCGCACCAGGGAGGCGCAAAAAACCTCATACCGGCCCAACACGAGCTGCACAGCGCATCCGGCTCGTCGACAATCGTGCCGCAGGCGAGGCAGCGAGGCGGCAGGACGCCGTCGACGACGGCGCGACCGAGCCGGCGCAGTTGCGCCGGGAGGGTTGCCGAAAGCTGCATTGCTTCCCATCATCCGCCTGCACCCGCGCGCGTCAACCGGAACGCGCGAGCGTAGCGAGGCTGCTCGCCAAAATGCCGTCCGACCCGTCCGCCTTGTTCGACCGGCATGCCTGGCGCCTGCACCGCGACCGCGCCGCGCGCCTGGCGAGAGGTCAGGGGGGCGGGGCCGATTTTCTGCATGCTGAAATTGCCGACCGGCTGATCGACCGCCTCGATCTGGTCAATCGCGACTTCCCGATCGCCCTCGATCTCGCCGCGCGCGACGGCGGATTGACGCGGACCGTGGCGAGCCGGCCCGGGACTGTTCGGGTCATCGCGGCCGAGCCTTCCGCCGCCTTCCTCGACGCCGCGCCGGCGCCGCGTGTCGTAGCCGATCCCGAATTCCTGCCGTTCCGGCAGGCCAGCTTCGACCTGATCGCCAGCGTCATGGCGCTGCACTGGACCGCCGATCTCCCCGGCGCGCTCGTGCAGCTGCGCCAAGCTTTGAAGCCGGACGGGCTGCTGCTGGCGGCGATGCTCGGCGGCCAGACCCTCGTCGAACTGCGAACCGCGCTGTTCGAGGCCGAACTGGCGGAGGAGGGCGGCGTCAGTCCGCGCGTCTCGCCGGCGATCGAGCTCGGCGATGCCGCGGCCTTGCTGCAGCGCGCCGGGTTCGCGATGCCGGTCGCCGACAGCGAGACGATCACGGTGAGCTATCCCGATGCGCTGGCCCTGATGCGCGATCTGCGGGCCATGGGCGAGACCAACGCGCTGGCGGCGCGTCGCCGTAGCCCGATGCGGCGCGCTACGCTGGCCCGCGCCGCTGCCCTCTACGCTGAGCGTTTCGCCGATACGGACGGACGTATTTCCGCGAGTTTTGAGGTCCTGTTCCTCGCCGGCTGGGCGCCTCACCCTAGCCAAGCGCAGCCTTTGCCGCGGGGCGGCGCCACACACAGTCTCGCCGAGGCGCTGAAGAAATCCGGCTAGAGCAGATCGCGCAGCATCGCGACAAGCGGCTTGTCGGCGGGCGGCATCGGATAATCGCCGAGCCGCGGCGGGCGCACCCATTTGAGTTGCTGCCCCTCCCGCGCCGTCACGATGCCCGCCCATTTGCGGCAAACATAAAGCGGCATCAGCAGATGGAAGCCGGGGTAGGCGTGCGAGGCGAAGGTGAACGGGGCGAGACAGCTCGCCTCGACATCGATGCCGAGCTCCTCGTCGAGCTCGCGGATCAGCGCCCGTTCCGGAGTCTCGCCGTCATGCACCTTGCCGCCGGGAAATTCCCACAGGCCGGCCATTGGCTTGCCCTCGGGCCGCTGCGCCAACAGCACGCGGCCGTCGGCGTCGATCAGCGCGACCGCCGTGACGAGGACGACCGGCTTCGACTCAGCTGCGGTAACTGCCGTTGATATCGATGTAGCCATGCGTCAGATCGCAGGTCCACACGGTGGCCCGGCCGGAACCAAGCCCGAGATCGACCGCGATATGGATTTCGCGGCCCTTCATGTGCTCGCTGACCGGCCCCT
>JBKOVT010000097.1:0-40080 GCA_046724035.1 Pseudomonadota bacterium
AGTCCAGCAACTTGTGGCGCGACGTTTGCCATGGAGAAACTGTCGTGTTGTGCGTCCTCATCCCAGGCAAAATCCTTATTCGGCGCCATGTGCCCGAGCTGATAACCCGAATTGCTGTAATCGGAGGCGGTAGCGCGCGCCTCGGGTGGCAGATCAAGTTCGGCATGGAAACTTCGGGGGGCGAGGGCTGCAGCCGATCGTGTGGTTTCTGTCGAGCCTATACACCACAAGCCTGGGAACCTTCAGGGTCGCATCCACGAAACTGGCATAGCCGCCGCTCCCATGCGCATGACAAATTGGTAGCATAGCCGCGAGCACGGGATTCTGCGGCAGCGCCCATGGCAACGCCGCTGCGCAGGCCGAGATGGCGTCGGCGGCAAGAGCCCGCGATAGTGATAGACGGACGACCGCAAGCGTCGCCGCCGCGCGACTGAGGAGCGCCCGTTCCGTCCCTAAAGGAAAGCAGCCGGATTTCGTGAATGGCAAAGCGTCCATTGCCTTCCTCCCGTTTTACTAAAAGCGTAGGCGGCACGACGCACACAGTCAAAAGATGCTGGGCTTGACCATGAGCCACAGCCGTTTTGCGCGGTGGGTGCAGGCCAGCCTCTCAGCTCGGATGCGGCTCATGACAGGCGCATAAAGCGCCGGTCCTTCGCAATCGTCGTCGCCGAGGCGAAGCAGATCGTAAGTCGACACGGCCACGCGCCCACCGGCTCTCCTTTCCAGTAGCTGCGTCCGGTCCTCGCCGAGGCCGGGCGGTGACCTCCGCCGGCCTGGCAGCTTGGATTGGATCGCGAGCGCGACCAGTCGCGGATCGACATCGTGATCGGGTTCCACATCAAACCGACCGTTGCGGGCCCCCGAACCAGTCAAGTCATAAGCTTCGCCAATTCACCCAAAGCGGCGGGTTGAGCTTCGCTTTCACCAACGGATAGGTCGATTCGCAGGTTACGGTGTCACCCACTTCCTCGCGCGCGATCGCTTCGCAGTCCGAGCTGTTTGGCACAACAGGTGCTGGTCGCGGTATAGTCGCATTAGTGCAGCTGACGAAGATCGATAAAAGACTAAGGGAATTTGATCTTTTCGCACTCCACTTTGTAGAACGCTGGGGTAGCCGTATAATCAGCGTGATTTAGGGACGATGACAACCAGAAGCACGTGGCACCGTCCAATCGAGGGGGATCATGATGACGGGGCGCTTCATCTCGTGGGTTCGCGCTCTGTGCCTGCTCTCGTGCCTTCTCATCCTTACGGGATTCGATAACTCGCCGAAGCCCGGCCAGGTCCTTGACGAAGCGCGAGCGGCCGGACGGGATGCCGCTTCGTTTCCGCCGGCTGATGAGGACTATTTCCAAGATATGGATGGGGGGATCTCACTCACTCCGGAGGAGATCAAGGGCCGCAACATGTGGCTGATGTGGAGCGGCGGCAATGACCGGTTCTGGGACGGAATGACCGCGAGCACTTTCGGTGGCTTCGACCTACTCAAGATCATCGCCTACGATCCGACGAAGAAAATCGATCGCGACTGGCGTTGGAACTGGCTCGGACTCATCAACGAACCTTGCTTCCATGCGCCGAGTGGACCGGACAAGGATCGGTACGGCCTCTTGCTCGATGTGCGCCGGAACGACTGTCCGCCTGATCCATTCGCGAACGAAACAAAGTACCCAGGAGTGAAGATAGGCGCGCGTGGTACGACTGTTCCAATCGGTTCGTATTACGGCTATCCGACAGGAATCGTTGGCCTGCGTCTGTTTCCCAACCCCGAATTCGATGAAGCGGCGGCCAAGCGCTGGGACCCGAACAAATACTTCACCGATCCGACATATTACAACGATAAGGACCTGGTTCGGCCATACCGCGTCGGAATGTCGTGCGGATTTTGTCATGTCGGCCCGAGTCCGATCAATCCGCCGGCCCAACCAGCACACCCGGAGTGGGCTAACTTAAGTTCGACGGTCGGCGCCCAATACATGTGGGTCGATCGTTTGTTCATTTATTCGGCGGCGCACGACAATTTCATGTTCCAGCTCGTGCACACCTATCGTCCAGGGACCATGGACACTTCACTGGTCTCCACGGACAACATCAACAATCCGCGGTCCATGAATGCCATTTACTCCATCAAGCCGCGACTTGATCAGGCGCTCCGCTGGGGCCGCGAAACATTAACGGGCGGTCAGCTCAACAACAAACAATTCAACGAGCTGAACCTGTCCGGGGAGATCGGAGACTATCTGAACCAATTGTTCGAGAAGCCCGCAACCTCATGGACACCGCATATCCTGAAGGACGCCTCCGATTCTGTCGGCGCCCTGGGAGCCCTCAATCGGGTCTATCTCAATATCGGCCTGTTTAGTGAAGAATGGCTGCTCCATTTCAATGCCGTTGCCGGCGGCAAGCCGATCTCACCGATCGAGATTGCCACTGCCGAGCGGAACTCGAGCTATTGGCAGGCTACGGAAGCCACCACGCCTTTCACGGCGCTGTTCTTTCTCAAAGCCGCGCGTCCCGATAAGCTGAAGGACGCTCCAGGTGGGCAAAAATATCTGACCCCCGATCAGAGCTTACTCGATCGCGGTAAACAGGTTTTTGCCGATACCTGCGCCCGGTGCCACTCTAGCAAAATACCCAAACCCGCCGCCGGCCTAGACCCCGCAGGCTGCGCTGGAGGCGGTTACCTCGATTGCTGGAACCGATATTGGGCCTGGACCAAGACTGATGATTACAAGCAGCAGATGCGGGCGATCGTCAACGCACCTGGTTTCCTGGACAACAATTTCCTTTCGACCGAAGCGCGAATCCCCGTGACGTTGCTTCAGACAAACGCATGCAGCCCGCTGGCTACCAACGCGCTCGCAAAAAATATTTGGGATAATTTCTCTTCGCAATCGTACAAGGACCTGCCGTCCGTCGGTGCAATCACGGTGCACGATCCGTTTACCGGCGCGCCATACCAGTACGCAATGCCTGGGGGCGGGCGCGGGTACACACGGCCCGCGTCTCTGATCAGTCTCTGGTCGACCGCGCCGTTCCTCCTCAACAACACGGTCGGACCGTTTGAGCAGGATCCTTCGGTCGACGCACGGATGCGAGTTTTCAACGCCTCTATCGAGCAGATGTTGTGGCCGGAGAAGCGCGAACGCGACCCCGTGTTAGGCAACAAAGTCCCGGGGACGATCTGGCGCACGGACGCACGCAGCTGGATTACAATTCCGTACGGTTTCCTTCCCGATATCCTTCGCACGTCGACTGGCGTCGTTCACGATCTTCTGCCGCAATTGGTCGACGCCGGTGGCAATATCACGATCGGTCCAATTCCAAAGGGTGTACCGGTAAATCTGCTCGCGAATCTCCAGCCGCTGTCGGAGACTGACGATCCCCTTCAGCGGATCGCGCATGCCGAAAAACTGGTACGGCTGTTGATCAGGTTGAAGCACGACCTGTTTGTTATGCCGAAAAACGCATCGGATGCACAGCTGCTGAAGGTCTTTTCGAACCTGGCCAAACCGCTGCTCGAGCTGAGCAAATGCCCCGATTTCGTCGTCAATCGCGGGCATTACTTCGGCACATCCTTCAATGGTGAACCGGGTTTGGATGACGGCGAGAAGCGCGCGCTTATCGAGTTCCTGAAAACGTTCTAGACACTTTGGCAGGCCGTATGCGGGCCAATGACGTGGTGACTTGCGATTATGTCGTTATCGGCTCCGGGGCGGGCGGCGGAACGGTGGCCGCGCGGCTCGCCGAGGCCGGAATGAATGTCGTCTTGCTCGAAGCGGGGGGCGACTATCGCCAGGGCGATGACAGGGGTCTACCCGAGGATTGTGACGTCCCCGCTTTTCACCCGCTCGCCTCGGAAAACCCGGCCATGCGTTGGGACTTTTTTGTACGGCACTACGCCGACGAAACTCAGCAGCGTCGAGATCCCAAAGTCTCTCCGGATGGTATCCTTTACCCGCGTGCCAGCACCCTCGGCGGGTGCACTGCGCATAACGCAATGATCTTCGTTACCCCCGATGATTCCGACTGGGATGAGATCGCCGGACTGACTGCCGATGATTCGTGGCGCGCGGCTAATATGCGTCGCTACCTGCACAAGGTCGAGAATTGCGGGCACCGTCCAGTGTGGCGATGGCTCCGCCGGTTTGGTCTCGACCCGACGGGCCACGGCTGGTCCGGTTGGCTGCACACCGAGAGAGCCATGCCCGCGGATGCGTTTGCGGACGACGAATTGCGCCGCTTGGTAATCAGCTCGGTTTTAGCCTCGATGCAGGCTACCGCAAATCCATTTCGCAGCATTATGCGGCTGATCCGCCGCGAGGTCGATCCAAATGATCAGCGGAACACCCGCCGGGGCTTCGAAGGCATTGCGTACACGCCTTTATCAACCTTAGGCCATCACCGTGTCGGCACCTATCAGCGTATTCACGATGTCGCGGCGCGCCGTCCGGATCGCTTGCGAGTGGAACTGAACGCATTGGCCACGCGCGTGATCTTCGACGAGGGCCAATGCGCGATCGGCGTCGAATATATGAAGGGCGCTCATTTATACAGTGCGGATCCCCGTTGCAAAGGTTCGCGCGGGGCACCGCATCGCGTGCAGGTGCGACGTGAGGTGATTCTTTCCGGCGGCGCGTTCAATACGCCGCAATTGCTGATGTTGTCCGGAATCGGCCCGTCGTCGGAGTTACGAGCGCACGGGATCCCGGTGCTCGTGGATCTTCCAGGTGTCGGGCAGAATCTTCAGGACCGTTACGAACTTGCCGTTGTCAACCGCCTCAGCAAACCTTGGTCGTCGCTCGATGGTGCCCGCTTTGCCGCGGATGATC
Source organism: Pseudomonadota bacterium (assembly GCA_046724035.1). Classification (GTDB taxonomy): domain Bacteria; phylum Pseudomonadota; class Alphaproteobacteria; order ATCC43930; family CGMCC-115725; genus DATARH01. The sequence goes on from JBKOVT010000097.1 coordinate 4,833, forward strand.
CGCTGTATCGCGAATGGCAAGGCCGCGGGTGCGGCATGTACATCTCGAACGGGTCAGCAATATCCGTCATTCGCCGATCAGAACCGCACCAAGCGGTCCCCGACTTGTTCTGCATGGCTCTGCTCGCGCGCTTTTACGGCTATTTTCCGGGATACTCACGAGAGATTACGCAACACCATGATTATTTGAGCTGGGCAATTCTCAAAGCGCATACCAAAAACCGCGCCGGGACGGTCACGCTGCGATCAAGCGACCCGCGAGACACGCCACGAGTGAACTTTCACCATTTCGAAGAGGGGAACGACGAGGCTGGTGAGGATCTACGCGCCGTTATTGCCGGTATCCGCTTTGTACGCCGCTTAACGGACGCGCTGAACCGCACGGATGCGATCGCGATAGAAGAGAAGCCTGGCGCCGACTGCGACACAGAGGATGCGCTAGCAACCTATGTCCGCGACAATGCCTGGGGTCATCACGCTTCGTGCTCTTGCGCCATCGGGCCCCGTCCGGCGGGTGGCGTATTGGCGAGTGATTTTACGGTGCACGGAACACGCGGTCTCCGCGTCGTCGATGCATCTGTTTTTCCGCGCATCCCGGGGTACTTCATTGCCAGCGCAATCTACATCGCCGCCGAAAAGGCCGCCGATGTGATCCTGTCAGATGCGATGACTGGCACGTTCGTACCCGCAGACAGCGAACTGCCACGATCATCGCCTCGCACCGGCAAGACGGTGAGTAGCGTTGATCCTCCTGGGAACTAACCCAGCGCTGAAGGCCTTTTCCGGAGACTGTCGAATGGCACATACAATCGAAGAACTGCTGAAGATGCCGACGCCGGAACTCGACGCGCTTTTCACCAGCGCGCAAGTCGGCGATATTCCAGACGGTGAGGGAAAGGGGACAGCGATCATCGGCGCCGGAACGGTGTTCACGCCGGCAATCGCGAGCTTCATCAACCACTTTGCCTGGCAGGGCAAAGTTTTTGATGCGAAAGCGGGGGTTTTGAGAAATTTGATCACCCCGTTCGGTTTGCGCGCCGTCCTCGCGAATGTCTACAAGGGCACAAGTTGGTTTGACGGCAAGGAATGCATCGTCCTCGACTATTCAGAAACTTCGGTTGTTGCCGGCTGGATCCGCGATGAAATTCGGATGATCGAACCGAAGTTTTACCTCGGCGAGGTGTTCGGAGAGAAAACCCGAATCTTTCATTTCACATTGCAATTCTAAGGCAGCTGCGCGAGGGAGGTCGCGCCGTGGTCGGCCGTCGCCTTGGCAGAAACCTTCACCGCATGTGGCGGGTCATCTACGCTGTCGTCGGGGGAGCGATCTTGTTGGTCGTGCTCTCCATCGGACTCGTCTGGTACGAATTATCCGGCAACGAGCCCGAAACATTCTTCGGCGATCCGGTCAAGCAATTCAAATACGGTTCTACCGGCGGCGATCTGCTTGCGGGACTGCCCGTTGGCATTTTTCAAGCCATGCCGATGCTGTGCCGCGACTACCTGCCTGGCAAGGGATGGGAGTCGCTTGGTTTCATCTATGAAGAGGGCATGGACCGCCCGATCGGCACGTCGCAGCGGCACAGCCTCGGTTTTGATCGCATCGCGCTGAATTGCGCCGCCTGTCACGTCGGAACATACCGGGAGAGGCCTCAGAGCCCGCGAACGATCGTGACGGGGATGCCAGCTCACCGGGTCGACCTTGCTCGGTTCACCAAATTTGTCATGCAATGCGTCCTCGATGAACGCTTCAATCCATGGCAGGTCGTAGAAGCCGCTGAACAAACTGGCGCGCACTATTCGGCATTCCAGCGACTACTGATTAAATACGCGGTCGTTCCGGCGATGCGCGAGGCTGTATTGTTGATCCGCGATCGGTTTCGATTCCTGGATAGAGAAGTCGAGGCCGGGCCAGGCCGATTCGACACCTTTAATCCGGCAAAGGCTTTGCTGAATTGGCCGTTCGAACAGTTACCATCGCAAGAGAGCGTGGGTATTGTCGATTTTCCGTCGCTGTGGCTGCAAGGTCCGCGCGAATCGATGCACATGCACCTTCATTGGGATGGCAACAATGATTCTGTCGAGGAGCGTAACCGCAGTGCGGCATTCGGTAGCGGCGCGGTGCCGACGACGCTCGACCGCCGATCGCTGAAATTCGTCGCGGACTGGCTGACCTCAGAGGCCAATCATCCGCCGCAATATCCGTTTCCGATTGATGCGGCGCGGGCCGAGGCCGGGAAGCCGCTATACGCGCGATACTGCGCCTCCTGCCACGGCGCGAGCGGCCGCGATTTCAGCAGTGGACCGAACGGACATATCGGCCATGTTGATCCGATTGACAGGATCCGCACCGACCCTTGTCGCCTCGACAATTACACGCACGCGCTGGCCGCTGAGCAGGGAAACCTCTATGCCGCTTTTCCCAACGAGCGGTTCTCCCATTTCCGCAAAACCAACGGTTACGCCAATCAGCCGCTCGATGGCGTTTGGCTGCGCGGCCCCTACCTGCACAATGGATCGGTACCAAGCATTCGAGACCTTCTGGAGAGCGCCGACAAGCGTCCCAAATCTTTTTACCGTGGCTATGACGTGATCGATCAGCGGAAGCTCGGCTTCATCTCAGATGTGCCGGAAGAGAACGGCTTCAAATTCTTCCGGTACGACACCCGATGTGTCAATGATGCGGAATGCAGTGGCCAGCCGAACGCGGAAAACCGTCACGACGAGAACGTTTGCGTCCGCGGGAAATGGGCCGGCAACAGCAATCGCGGCCATGAAGGCGCCGATTACGGTACAGAGCTTTCGGCGGACCAGAAGGATGCGATCGTCGAATACCTCAAAACATTTTGAACCAGGTCCGATGCGCCGAGGGCGCTGGAAACGCAGGACGGCGATCATCTTCGTCGTGCTCGTCTTGTTTGCCGCAGGGGCTGGCGGCCTGGTCTGGTGGAAATTCTTCGAATCCGAGAACCAGCAGTTCGCCGATAATCCTGCGGTGCGGTTCGAATATGGCTCGCTTGACGGGGAATTGTTGGCGGGACTGCCTTATCCGATATTCATGATCCTGCCGAGGGTATTTCCTGACCTGATCGCGAAATACGCGACCGAGGGATACGGACCGGAGAAACCCGGCTTTGGCGGTTACGGTGCGTTTGGCCTGGCTTGGGAAGAGGGGCAGCGCCTGCCGGTTGGATTGTCGATCAAGCGCCTCGGCTATGAACGCGTCACTATCAATTGCGCTCTGTGCCACACAGCGAGCTATCGCCTGAGTGCGAACGATACGCCCCAGTTCGCGGTTGGAGGCCCTGCGCACACACTGAACTTGCAAGGGCTACTGCGCTTCCTGATCGCCACGTCGCATGACGAGCGTTTTTCGGGCAGCAGGTTGATCCCCGAGCTCAGCGTCCATTTCCCGATGGACTGGTTCGATTGGGCCAATTACGCGACCGTGCTGATCCCGGCGACGCGAACGGCACTGCACCTCGCTGAACAACAGCTCGGCTGGATGAACAAGAAACCGGCCTGGGGCCCCGGCCGAGACGATGCGTTCAACCTGCCGAAATACATTCTGACTCAAACGCCATGGGACGACACAACCGGCAATACCGATTTTCCAGCGGTTTGGCGCCTCGGAAGCCGTAAGGGCCAGCTATATCACTCGGCGGGCGAGGCGAAGTCGCTTTATGCCGTCGTCGCGACCTCGGCGATCGGTATAGGATCATTGCCGGCCAGCGGTTTCGTCGAGCGCAATCAATGGCTCGAGGATTTCATTTCTCGAGCCGAGCCCCCGAAATTTCCAGGTCCGATCGATACGGGTCTCGCGAGTCGGGGTGAGGTGATCTACCAGGCCCGCTGCGCCGAATGTCACGCGGATAGTGGGAAACGCACCGGCTCGGCAATCCCGCTTGGCGAGATCGGGACCGACCCCGAACACGTCCTCGGTTGGAACCAAGCCAATGCCGACCGGATGAATGCGGTCGTCCGCGTCCTCGGTGCCGCCAATTCGGATGTCGAGGGTGCGCAGGGCGGCTATGTCGCGCGGCCGCTGGTTGGGTTGTGGCTGCTTGGCCCCTATCTGCACAACGGTTCGGTACCAACATTGCTCGACCTGTTATCGCCGCCGGAGCAGCGGCCCAAGACGTTCTTTCGCGGGTACGACGTGGTCGATCTCGAGAAGATCGGCTTTCAGTCTACCGGACCGGAAGCCGCGGCCGTTGGGTTCAGGTTCGACACCGGAATACGCGGCAATGCCAATGGTGGGCACACTTATGGCAACGACCTGGGTGAGGCGGACAAACGCGCCCTGCTCGAATATTTGAAGATGCTGTAGCCATGCTGCCGCAATCCAACCTGCTGATCATGGCCCGGATCGCCCGCGGACGCGAAGAACATCTGCGCGCCCTATTGGCGACAATGAACCAGCGCCCCGGCTTCGCCGACCCCGAAAATCCGCTGTTGCCGTTCGGCCGCTTCGGGCGACTGCATGTCGCCCGCTTCGTGATCCTGAAAGATCCGACACCGGATGATCTTAGCGTGTACGGTCTGCCGACCCGAAGCTTCGCGCCAACGCTGGCATTTATGGCGGATTGCGACGGCTCGGCAGACGAACTATTGGCGCAACTGGTTGCGCTTTGTGAAGCCGGCCTGCGCAGCATCTTCTCACATTGCGATGGGTTTTCCGCTAGCAACGACCTGCTCGATTGGATGCGCCAGCATCGCGCGAGGCCCGCCGCCGCTTACGTCAATTGGGTTGGCCGCACCGTACGGCAGATCCGCGAGGAAGCTGCACTGTACGGCGCTGTGTCCGCGTATCTCGATGCGAATGGACGAGCGCTTGCTGTAGAGGCTCCACAGCGCATACGCCGGCAGCTGATGGACTTCGTCGAAGCCGAAAAGCGCGCCGGCCGAGTTGTGCTCAACCCATCGGAACCGACACCGGTCGGCTGGCGCATTCGCAACCTCTTAAATCTAATCGCGATCCCTCTGGTGCTCTTAATGGCGAGTCCACTGCTGATATTGTACTTGCCAGCTTTTTTATGGCTATTGCGGCGTAAAGAGACCCGCGATCCCGAAGTGCTGCCCCGGCCGCAGCCCGCGCACCGCAGCGTCATTGCGGCGCTGGAAGACAATGACGTGACCAACCCGTACATCGTGCTCGGTTATCTTAAGCCGGGGTGGTTTCGGCTTTCGACGGTCATCTTCCTGTTGTGGATCGTCGATTACGGCGCTCGACACATCTACAACCGGGGCCACCTCGGACGGGTGCAAACAATACACTTTGCACGCTGGGTATTTCTGAACGATCGCAGACAGATGTTCTTCGCCAGCAATTATGATGGTTCCCTCGACAGCTATATGGACGACTTCATCAACAAGGTGGCTTGGGGCCTGAACCTGTTGTTCAGCAACGGCGTCGGTTATCCCCGGACCGATTGGCTGTTGGTTGGTGGGGCGTCGGACGAACAGAAGTTCAAATATTATCTCTTCCGGCACCAGCTGCCGGTGCAGGTCTGGTACAAGGCCTATCCGGGTCTCACGTCCTTCGACCTTATGCGCAACTCCCGATTACGGGAGGGCATCGAGCGATCGTCGATGACAGACTACGAGATACGCGAATGGCTCAATCTACTGTAACGGATCATGCGGCGCTGCGTTTCGGCGCTCCGGAATTCGAAGACATACAGGGAATCGCCAGGTTCGGTTACGGTAACCTGACTTCCGCCTGCTTCTACCTGTTGCGCATCGCCGATCTTGCCTTGGCCCGGGAATGGCTCAGAAATGCTCCGGTGAGCAATGCGGTAGCGCGGAATCCACCGCCCGAAACCGCGCTGCAGGTCGCCTTCTCCGTGGATGGCCTACGAGCGCTCGGTATGGTGCCCGCGGTCTTAGAAGGGTTTTCGGCTGAGTTCTTGTCTGGCATGGCCGGCGAAGAGGCACGCTCCCGTCGTCTCGGCGATATTGGCACCAACTCCCCTGGGACTTGGCGCTGGGGAGCCGGCTCTGTTCCACATTTGCTGGTGATGACCTACGCAACGCCCGCACGTTTCGAGCTCTGGAAGCGAGAACTGACCGGATCGCTTTGGGATCGGGCATTTTCGAAACTCGAAGAGCTCACCACGAGCGATATGGGCGGCCGTGAGCCGTTCGGGTTCGTCGACGGCATCAGCCAGCCGATTTTCGATTGGGAACGGCGGCTCGAGTTGCAAAATGTCGAGGCCGAATACCGCAATCTGACGATGCTCGGAGAGTTACTACTCGGCTACCCGAACGAATACGGAAAGTACACCGATCGGCCGGTGCTGGAACCCTCGGCGGATCCGGACGCGCTGCTACCGCCGGCCGAAGACCGACCGAATACGCGGGATCTCGGGCGGAACGGGACCTATGTCGTTTTTCGTGACCTGCGCCAGGACGTTCGCTGCTTCTGGCAGTTTCTTGCCGCCGAGGCGCGCGCGGCGAACCGCACGCCTCAGGCGTTGGCAGAGGCCATGGTGGGACGGACGATCGAAGGCGATCCGCTGGTCCCGTGGGGCGAGAACGATGTTTTAGCGGATGAGCTCCCTGACGAAAGCCGGCGTAACCAGTTCACATTCAACAGGGACACCGAAGGGGTGCATTGCCCGTTCGGCGCTCACATCCGTCGCGCGAACCCCCGTACCGCCGACGTACCGCCGGGGACTGACAGCGCACTAAAGCGGCTCGTGCAAACCTTGGGCTTGGCTCCCCAGAGGGCGCGCGACGATGTCATCGCATCGGCACGCTTTCATCGGATCTTGCGGCGTGGCCGCGAATACGGCACCGCGTTGTCGTCAGATGACGCGCTACAGCCCGGTTCCGAAGGCGAAGAACGGGGCCTGCGTTTTCTCTGCCTCAACGCCAATATCGCGCGGCAGTTCGAATTTGTGCAGAACGCCTGGATAATGAGCACAAAGTTCGGAGGCCTCACGGAGGAGAGCGATCCCTTACTCGGGAATCGGGAAGCAATAGCCGGCTCGCGACTGAGCGGTGCGTTCTCCTTGTGCCGTGGTGACGGCGTTCGCCATCGGTTGCGCGGCTTACCGCAGTTTGTGACGGTGCGCGGGGGCGGCTACTTCTTTTTGCCTGGTCTGCGAGCGCTGAAGTATCTTGCAAGCAGGGTTTGACGGCTTTGATTCTGGTTGGGCGCAGCGCTTATCAGGTTGTCAGTTCACACTGTGGTGGTCCCATTCTGCCGAGATGTCAGCACGTGCCAGCAGCGACTGATCACAGTATCACTGTGAGCTGGTGAACCTAAGGCCTAGTCGCTAACTGCTCTGACTTTGAATAGGGAGTTGACCGACAGCGACCAACTCGGCCGAATGGCGGCTAGCGGCGCTGAGCAGAAGCATGTGACCTTGCCGACGGACTTCCGCTCACTGCCCGAGACCGGTCACTCGCGGTACGGCGATCCGACGGGCAGGGTTTGCCCCGATGCGGACAGTCAGCCTCTGATACAGAACAATTGAGGTCGGGTGGAGACTCGCGGGCCCTTATGTGCCAGGCTGAGCCGAAGGGAGATCCCCATGTCGATCATGAGGCGGCGCCGGTTCATCGCGCTCGGCGCCGCGTGCGCTGTATGGCCGGTTGCAGCGCTGGCGCAGCAGTCCGGGAGCGTTCAGAAATTCGGCGTGCTATGGCCCGGCGTCTCGTTTCCTGCCTCGCCGCGGATGGAATCGTTTAGGCTGGCGCTTCGCCAGTTGGGCTACCCACTCTGTTGCAGATCAACCCACCCGAACGGCACGGGCATGCGATGGCGGTGTTCGGCGTCGGCACGATCTGCGGGCCGATCATGGGGCCGGCGCTCGGCGTGTCAAGTCTTAGCTGCCCAATTAATCAGTCTTTGATCCTTAACCCGCAAACATTCGGGTCGAAAGCTGTATGGATGAGAAAAGCCATGCTCAATATCTGTCAGCCGAACGCAGCAGGAGAGACGTAGACGATGCTCTACCGATTTTGCTTCTTCGACGCGGAGGAGCACGCGGCGGCCACTGAGGAGTTGGAAGTCCGCTCTCTGATAGACGCTATGGCGCGAGCGCACATGCTGCTGAAAGCCCGTCCGCAGCACGAGACGATCGAAGTTTGGATCGGGAACAACCTCGCTTATCGTGCGCGTCGAGATCGCGCCGCGGCATAGTTTCTTCGCCGCGCTTCAGCGGGCTTTTTTTGCGCCCCGCGTTCGGCAGGGGTCACGGGGTGAAGAGGACCGGGCGAACAGTTGGGGATGCCCGCCCGGCCAAGGTCACTACACAGCCCAGCACACAAAGGGAGACCGAAGCGTGCGGGCACCGCACTCTAACGCTGCAAGGGTTTAACCGAAAGAGTTGGGACCCCCGTCCCACCCGACGCGCTACGGTTCCGCTATGGCTGGCTTGGGCGTGATGGACTGGTTGACCATGATCATCACGATCCTGGTCATTCTGGGCATTGTTGTCTTCTCGGTACACCGGCGCTGAAGCGCCTGGTCGGAGGCGCACGACGGAGCAAATTTGCCGGCGCTCATTTCGCGCGCGTGTTGATCTGGCGAAGAAGCGGCGACGGTAAGGAGCGGGGCATCAAGCCGCGCGCTCAGGTCTGCTCGGGCGGTATCTCTTCTCGACGGGTCAGCTCCGACCGCTGCTCCTCGTCCTGCGATCCTTCGGCGGGAAGCAGTTCCGGCGGGCTGATTTCTGGCGTTCTATGCCGCCTTGTCCGGGGAGACTTGCGCGCACTTGTGTTGCGACGTGCGGGGTTCCGCGTTGCGGTCTTCCGAGCTGCGGTTCGCCGCGCTGGTGTCTTGCGGATGGTAGTTTTCCGGGCTGTGGTTCGCCGCGTTGCTGGTCTACGCGTTGCGATCTTCCGAGCTGCGGTTCTGCGCGCCGGCGCCTTGCGGGCTGCGGTCTTTCGAACTGCGGTTCGGCGCGCTGCAGTTTTTCTGGAGCCGGTATTCCGGCGGGTTGCTGTTTTACGCCCTGGGGCTTTACGCGCTGTCGTCTTCCGGGCTGCGGTTCTTCGCGCTGGCGCCTTGCGAGCCGTGCTTCTCCGCGCTGCTGTTTTGCGCGCTGCTGTTTTGCGCGCTGCTGTCTTGCGCGGTCTTCCCGGCGGACGGCCTTTCGGCATGGTGATCCTCGTGCGGTGGAGTGCGCAGGATACATACCTGATTTCCCGCAACAGGAGTATAGGCGCGCCTGCCTTAGCACGGGCTTTATCCCCCTTACCGCTCGTTAACCAGCACCGTGTTAGGGCCGGCGCGGAGGTGAGCACATGCGCAGAGCTCTTATTCTCACTGTCAGCATCGTGAGCGTTTGGGACCGGGAAGCTCGCCCTGGACGTCGAGAACGACCATCTGACCTATAAGCTCACCTATTCCGGGTTAAGTCCGTCGGTAACATAGGCCCACATCCATTTCGGTAAGCGTCACGTGGGCGACGGCATCATGGTGTTCTTCTGCACTAATCTTGGCAATGGGCCAGCGGGAACTCCTACCTGCCCAGCCAGCGGCGGCACTGTAACCGGGACGCTGAATACTGCGAGCGTCGTCGGACCGGTCCCTCAAAAACGTGACTGCCGGTAATGCAGTTGTGAAAGCGCTCAAATTCGGACAGGGCGTATGCCAATATCCATACGACAAGCTTCCCGGCGGGCGAGATCCACGGCCAAATTCGGCGGGACGATCGAGACGATGATTAACTAGCCGCTGGTGAGCCTCCCAGCGGAGGCGAGTCCGGACCGCTGAGCTTGGTCAGGCGCTCGCGGGCCTGTCCGGCTCATCGTGTGGTGCAAAAGCTGTAATCACCAGGCCGAGCCCAATCTAGCCACGCAGGTCGCCAGCACGGCTCTGGAGTGCCCGTTCCGGATTGGGCGCGGCTGCTGCGGTGCACCGAATGCGGCGCGCGGGATGCGGATTTTGTGTCAGCGGTGCGAAGCGCTAGCGGCGCCGTCGCCCTTTGAACCGCGCCCGATGGAACTCCACGATGAAGACGCGGATCGCCGCATTGATATTCAGGTCGTGAGGACGTTCGCGGCTAAGCTCCACTATTACGTCATCTACCGTCTTGTCCTAATCCTCGGCGATATCGGCAAGGGCCTCCCACATGACAGTTTCCAACCGTAAGCTAGTTCTGCGGAGGCCAAGATAGATGTTGCGAGGCGCGACGCGCCCACCACTAGGATGTTTGCTCTTCCGCGAGCGTATCCGCGATCCGATAATAGTGAGTATTACAACTTTGGCTTCTGTCGATACGCATCGTATGCGGTCTCAGCCAACGAATCGCTAACATCCGCCGCGCCGGCCTGTCCTTTGGGGCCGGTTTCGGGATCTCGAGCCGGCGGTATTGCACGGTGAACGTCGTGATGTCAGGCGGCTGGGTGAGCCGGGTTAATTACTCAGGACCAACGGGCGGGCTGCTCAGCGCGGGCGAGCAGTGCGCGTGTGCGGTGCAGAACTGTGTCCATTAGTTGTGACCCGGCGGAAAGTCCCGAACCAATGCAACGTGGCTGAAATAGGAAGGGCGCCCGTCGGCGCCCTCCCCGTTGCTCTGCTCGTTGACAGAGCTGCTTCGCTATTTCCCTTTGCCACCGCTGGAGTCGCCAGCGGGGTGGGCATGGTGTGCAGCTCTGGCGACAGTAACGCCCGCTCCCTCCTCCAACATGTAAAACGATCCATTAAGGCCGCCGAAGGTGGTGTTGACGCCTGTGACCGACTTGTCCGCCAAGTTGCCGGAGTAGGTCGTCTTCAAGTTGTTGAACTGGAACGTCAGGATACCGGCCACCTGCACCCAGTTCCCATGAAACCCCTCACCATTTGACCAGGTGTTATTCGCCAAGATGGTCATGGGGGTGGACGCGTAGTGCCCGGTAGTGTTCCAGTCATAGTGAAGTGTCCAATTTCCAGGAACGGGCATGACATCCCTCCGTTACTAACCCTGCCGAGAGATATTGCTCGGCAGAACGTTGATTTTGCGCTCCGGCGCGTCTGTGTTTTTGTGAGGGGCATCACAGGTGCCCGAATTCTAAATGCCGAGCTGCGCGTGAGCGCGTCAGACCAAAGGTCGGGTACGCGAACGACCGACGCTGGACGTAGGAATGACCTGACAATCGGAGCGGCAGATCGCCGTGATTAAGGCAGCCCTTTCGGGCGGGTGTCGGAGCGTTCCAGGGGGTCGAGTGATGGGCCCCCGTCCGTGCGGGTTTTCGCAACCTGGGTCTGAGCAGTCTGCATCATATCCGGCCTCGGAGCGTGCTCCGGCCAAGAGATGGGAATGCCGCGCAGCCCGATCCTCTTAATCAGCGCGGCACAGCCCGCACCACGTCGAGAGTAATGAGGCAAATCTTCGTGGTGCAGCAGCGAATAGCAGCCGGTCTCGATTACATCCTGGATCCGGAGTCGGACAGTAAGCGCACGATCGATGATTGAAACCATCAATCGTTGCGCGCCGCTTGCCCGTGAATTTTGATGTGAAGGTCTGGGATCTGATCGTCAAGCGACAGCATACCTAAGCTCGTCTTGCAGCATTCCGACGGCCTTGTTACCCCTGAGTCGAACGAAGTGCGGTTTCGTTGGCTACGTTCTTGTATCGGATGCACGCATGCCGCAACGACCTGGCCTGCTGGTAAAAGTGAGCGGCGACGGCAAGACCTTCGCTCAAGCGCTCAGCCGCTCGTTTGGTGCAACCGCGCTTGAAATCGAGCCAATCCTGACGGTGCCGCGCCACACTGTTCCTGGGCAGTCCGCGACGGGTCCAGCCGCCTCGACGTGGTTGCGGCTTCGGATCCCGCAAGATGCCGAGCATGCTTGGGATCGCGCACATGCGCTACTTCAATCAGGGCATCGCTTTACCATGGCGCGTATCAGCGCTGTCGAGGCGGTGGAACCCGATTTTGAGCAGGAATGGCCCCATTCGAAACAAAAGCCAGGCGACGCGGTCGTCTCATTCAGCTCCACAACGGAGTACTGCGCTTTTGAGGATCAGAATGCTAACGGCGGGAAGGCGACAGGAAGGGGTGTCGCTTGGAATTTGGCAGCTGGCTTCAGCCAACTCGCCGCGGCACGCAAGAGCGTTGGGACGAAGCTCAAGAAGATCATCATCGCCCATCTTGATACCGGATATGATCCGCAACACGTCACGCGCCCCGAGCACATCCTCGCCGAGCTCCAACGCAATTTCGTTAAGGGTGAAGGTAAGCCTGACGATGCCAGCGACCATACACCGCCGGGCGAGAAGATTTTCGGTAATCGCGGCCACGGCACTGGCACGCTGAGCCTATTGGCAGGCGCCGCTCTCGACGGGACCACGCCAAATTGGCCGGGTTTTAAGGACTATATCGGCGGCGCGCCGCACGCGCAGATTCTCCCGATCCGCATCGCCGATTGGGTGGCGCGTTTTACCACCGGCACCATGGTTGAGGGGTTCGACTGGGCACGCCGTAACGGCGCCCATGTTCTCTCAATGAGCATGGGCGGGCTTTCCTCGCAAGCACTCGTCGATGCCGTAAACCTTGCCTATGACGCGGGGATGGTCGCGATCACTGCCGCTGGCAACAATTTTGCCGGGATTCCCAGTCCAAAGTCGATCGTGTTTCCCGCCCGACTGAAGCGTGTGCTCGCCGCGTGCGGCGTGATGGCCGATGGACGCGCCTACGCGGGCTTGCAGCTGGGCACCATGCAGGGGAATTACGGCCCGGCATCGAAGATGGATACCGCGCTTGGCGCTTATACGCCCAACGTTCCATGGGCCAAGATCGATTGCGGCGCGGTGGTCGATATGGATGGCGCGGGCACCTCGGCCGCAACGCCGCAGATCGCGGCAGCGGCGGCGCTGTGGCTTGCCGAGTATTGGGACATCGTGAGCGCATATCCCGAGCCTTGGATGCGCGTCGAAGCGGTGCGCAATGCGCTGTTCAAGTCCGCGCTCGCGCACACGGCGCTGATGGATGCCGAGGAAACACGCCAGAAGCTCGGTCGCGGCGTAATGCAGGCACAAACGGCGTTGGGGGTCCGGCCTTTGGATGTTGAAGAGCTGCGGCAACCCGGCCGAAAGCTGCCGCCGGGCGAGGCAAGCTGGTCCTGGCTCAATCTCCTCTTTGGCGGCGGCGTTAGCCTCACCCGAACCTTGCCAAAGCCGCAGCAATCGATGCTGGCGCTTGAACTCACGCAGATGGCCCAGCGAGTTCAAGCCGTCGACGAGTCGATCGATGATCCGGAGCGGCCGGCCGACCAGATCCCCGGCAGTGCCTGTAATCGCTATCTTGAGGCGGCGCTCGACCACGGTAACCCCTCCGCGCCATTGCGTGCCGTTCTCACCGGGCTCCTCGGACGCGCCGCCCCATCAGTCCCAAGGCCGAACAAGCCGCCACCACCCTTCAAGGGAAGAGCGAAACTTCCGCCGCCCGATCGTCGATTGCGCGTCTACGCGCTCGATCCGAGCGTTGCCAAAAGCCTCGCCTCGGTTTCGGTCAATCAGACCGTGCTATCGGTGCCGTGGGACGATCTGCCACTCACCCCGGAGCCCCTGCGGGCGGGTCCTGTTGGGGAATACCTTGAGGTCGTCGATGTCGATCCCGCATCGAAACGGGTGTACGAGCCAGTCGATCTCAACGACAAGTTCGTGCTCGCGCAAGATGGCATGCCACCTTCCGAAGGCGATCCCAAATTTCATCAGCAGATGGTTTACGCCGTGGGAATGACCACCATCCGCCATTTCGAGCGCGCGCTTGGCCGGCGGGCCCTGTGGGCGCCGCACTATGCGGATGACGATGGAACCCTAGCATCAAGCAGGGGCCTGGATGAGAGCGAGGTGCATGGAGGACCAACGGCGCGCGAGGTTCCACGGCTACGCATGTACCCCCATGCCTTCCGCGGTGACAATGCTTATTACAGCCCAAAAAAGAAGGCATTGCTCTTTGGCTATTTCCCAGCGCAGTCGAAGGACGGCGATGTCACGGCTCCAGGCTCAATGGTTTTCGCTTGTCTATCGAGCGACATCATAGCGCATGAAATGTCCCATGCCCTCCTCGACGGCCTGCATCGCCGCTTCGAGGAGCCTTCCAACCTCGACGTGCCAGCGTTCCACGAAGCATTCGCCGACATAGTCGCACTGTTTCAGCATTTCACTGTGACGGAGCTAGTCCGGTTCGAGATCGCGCGTGCCCGCGGGCAGCTTTCGGCGGCGAGCTTATTGGGCGGACTGGCGAACCAATTCGGCGAAGGCATGAGCCGTGGTGGCCCGCTGCGCAACTACATCGATCCGGCGATGCGGAGGATGCGCTATGCGGATACAAATGAGCCACATGATCGCGGCTCGATCCTCGTTTTCGCCGTGTACGAGGCGTTTCTCAATATCGTGGCGCGGCGCACGCAAGACCTGATCCGCATTGGCACGGGGGGCTCGGGCGTTCTGCCATTGGGCGAGCTTCATCCGGATCTCGTAAACCGGCTCACTGAGGAGACGCGCAAGGCGGCGAGGCATGTACTACACATGTGCATCCGTGCGCTCGACTACTGTCCGGCGGTAGACATCACGTTTGGCGAGTATCTGCGGGCGCTCATCACCGCCGATGCCGATCTCGTGCCACGTGATCCTTATGATTACCGGGTCGCCTTTATGGAGGCGTTCCGCAATCGCGGCATCCTGCCTGATGATATGCGCACGATCTCGGAGGAGTCGCTGACCTGGAACACACCGATCGAACCGAAGCCGCCATGGCTAAAAGACCTGGTTAACAAGATAGACCTCCGCTGGAACCGCGATCTCGATCGATCGCGGATATTTGCGCTGAACGAAGCCAACCGATGGACCTTCTGGCGTGGTCTTCGTGCCGTCTTTAAGCAGGATCCATCGATGTATGCCTTATTCGGTCTGGTTCCCGACCTGCCGCGCTACAACATCGACGGCAGCGTACGCAAACAGCCTGCGGCGGGCGAAACAACTTTTGAGGTGTTCAGCATTCGCCCGGCGCGGCGAGTCGCGCCCGACGGGTCATTTCACACGGACATCATCGCTGTCATTCATCAGCGGCAGTCCGTACCGTTTGATGGCAAGGACATTGCCAACGGCTTCTTCTGGTTCCGCGGCGGTGCCACGGTGATCATCGACGGGCGCGACGGCTTCGAGGAGATCCGTTTCGTCATTGTTAAGAGCAGCGCTAGCGCAACGCGTCTCGAACGCCAGCGTCAGATGATGACGACGAGCTTCGCCTCACCCCTACGCGGTCTTTATTTTGGCGGGGAACACGGGGTGGGCCTTCAGGAAGAGCCGTTTGCGATAATGCACGCCAGCGATCGGGAGCTGGACAATGTCTAAGACCAAATCCTCGCGCGGCCGCAGCACCAAGGCTCGCGGCGCTGCGGCGGGCCGCAAGTCAGCCCGCACCACCTCACCTCGGCAAAAATCCACGGGCAGCAAAGGGCGGACCAGTAACAACACCGCTCCTCCAGTGGTTGTCCGCCATTATTGCCAAGGCATCGGCGACTGCCATCTCCTCCGGTTTGCGAAAAGCGACGGCTCGCCCTTTTTCATGCTCATCGATTGCGGGGTACACAGCTCGGTGAGTGGCGGAAACGAATACATCGCCGATGTGGTTGCCGATATCGGCAAAGTAACCAAGCATATCGATGTCCTTGTGCTCACGCATGAGCATTGGGATCACATTTCCGGTTTTTACACCGCGGCCGAGCAATTCAAGGAATTCACCTATGGTGAGATCTGGCTCGGTTGGACGGAAAATCCCGCAGACCCGCAGGCCCGGAAGCTCGATAAGTTCAAGGGTGAGGCGCTTACGGCCCTTCAGGCTGCGAGCCATCGCCTCGACGGCACCGAGAGCCTAAGCACCAATCTCGATCTTGTCAGAGAAGGGCTGCACGCAATTCTCGGCTTCAGTTTCGGCGCGGCTGGCGAGCGCGTGCGCGCCGCCCGCGATGCAGCAATCGCGTTGGCGCCGAATCGGCTGAAGTACCTTGAGCCCGGAATTCCGCCGATCGAACTGGACGGCGTTCCGAATCTGCGCGTCTATGTGCTTGGCCCACCGCGAGACGCGGCTCTCATCGGCATAACCGAGCGAGCCTCGGAAATGTACGGCATTGGTGGGATTGGTGGGCCGGCATTGCATGCCCTGAATGGCGCGCTGGGCCTCAGCGAGGTGGCCGATGATCTCGCCGCTCCATTCGAGGCCAACGTTGGGTGGGAGCTAGATGCTCTGCTCGACGAGGCGAAGGAGAGTCAGGCTCCGCCAGAAATGCGCAACTTCATACGGGAATACTATGCAGGACCTGCGACCGTTGCGCCGGGTGATCATCGGGGGTCGCGGCCGTCAAGCCCACAGGACAACGACCAGTCGTGGCGCAGGATCGACAGCGATTGGCTTGGTCTAAGCGCTGATCTGGCGATGCAGCTGGACAATCGCACCAACAACACCAGTCTCGTGCTCGCTTTCGAGTTCGTGAAATCGGGGCGAGTTTTGCTTTTTGCCGCCGACGCGCAGGTGGGGAGCTGGTTGAGCTGGCAAAACCTGTGCTGGAGCATCGCGCATGACACCGTGAGCGGACCTGATCTGCTGAAGCGCACAGTCTACTACAAGGTCGGTCACCACGGCAGCCATAATGCGACGTTGAGGCAGAAGGGGCTCGAATTGATGAGCGACCCGGACCTCTCCGCCTTCATTCCCACCAACCAAAAGGATGCGCTGAAGGTTAAATGGGGACACATGCCGTTCGGGGCCATCGTCGAAGAACTGGAGCGTCGTACCAGTGGCCGCGTTATCCGCGCCGATGACAGCTGGGTGCACTCCGACATCATCGATCCACGCTTCGGGAAACCGAGTGGCTCACTACGAAAGGTCACCCATCAAAATGGACTGTGGATCGAGGTGGAGGTCGTATAGCAGAGGTCAGTCGAAAGCCCCACGTCGTGGTGACTCGAGCGACGGAAAATTCTCATTGCCAATAAATGGGAGGATAGTATGAAAACTGGAAACCGAGACGCCGCCGCAAGTCCGTTCGCACTGCGCGATGAAAAGCAGGCGGCTGAACGCAAGGCACCGCACGTTCATATTCTAAGAAAAGGTTTCCGCTGCGTCACGGACAAGGCAGGGAAACCGGTGCCCAACGGCAGATCTAATCTTGAGCTCGTGGTCGACGCATCAGAGGGTTTTATCCCTCTATGGGCGCAGGGTGTGATCCTTCGGTGGCAATTCGCGGATGGAACGCTGGAGCCTTTCAGAGACCCGGTCGCGGCGGGTTCGGCGATCGAACGCGTTTTTGGCCAGGCATTGTTGGCTTGGGGGGATGCCGCACCCGTAAAGTTCACGAAGAGCACGGATGCATATGACTTCGAGATCGTGGTGCGAACCTCTGATGACTGTGACCCAAACGGATGCGTGCTCGCCAGCGCCTTCTTCCCGGACGCAGGCAGGCACAAGCTGTATATCTATCCAATCTTCTTCCGCCAAACGCCGCAGGAACAGCTCGAGACTCTCTGCCATGAAATCGGCCATGCGTTTGGCTTGCGGCACTTCTTTGCTTTGATAAAGGAGAAAGGTTCAGCCGCCGAACTGTTTGGCAAGCAGAATAAGTTCACGATAATGAACTACGGTAGTTTAAGCCAACTCACAACGACCGACAAATCGGACCTAAAGAAACTATACACGCTTGCTTGGTCAGGGAAGCTCACGCGGATCAATGGCACGCCGATCAAGTTCGTAAAGCCGTATCACGAGTTGCCGGCAGCTGATGGAGCTTTCGCCATGGCTGCGGTACGTGGTTAAGCGGCCAAGAGCTCACGGTACGTCTAACGATCGTTGGCGCTGGATTCTGTGCCGGGAGTTTGCTTCTACAGCGCAGCGCTTGTATCCAGATACCTGGCCTGAGGTTGATCCGCGCGAGAACACCGCGCCGATTGAAGGCGTTCCTTCGCTCAAGCCACGTTGATGGTAGCTCGGGGTGTGAACAAGCGAATGGTGACAAGATGACGAATTTTCCTTGCCTCGTTGCCTGCGCCGTTTCGGCCATTTGTTTTGGAATAGGCTCCGGTTCAGCCCAGAATTGCGCGTCACTCCCAAAGGCGATTGCGACCGTACCATGCAATGCGAGTGAGTTGCGCCCAACCCAGCCATCCGTCGGCCTCGCTGAGGTCCAAGATCGAAAAGCAAAGCTGAGTGGCAAATCTAAGAAACGCCAGGTCGAGTACTTTGACAAAAGACGCCCGGTTGTCGTCAAAGGGCCGAATAACGGCTTCTACGTCGTCGATCACCATCACCTGGTCAGGATGGCAATGGACATGAAAGTCGAAAAGCTTTCGTGCGATATCGTTGGGGATCTTTCCCGCCTTGGCGAGGAGCAGTTCTGGAGCACTCTGAACGACAAATGTTGGGCCTATCTTAAAGATGAGAAGGGCGGCGAAATTTCATACAAAACACTCCCCTAGAGCGACGCCGAGTTGAAGGATGATCCGTATCG
Organism: Pseudomonadota bacterium; assembly: GCA_046724035.1. Lineage (GTDB taxonomy): Bacteria > Pseudomonadota > Alphaproteobacteria > ATCC43930 > CGMCC-115725 > DATARH01. Next base: position 23,277 of record JBKOVT010000097.1, read on the forward strand.
GAGCTTAGCGTGGCGCGTGCTTAGAGACGATGGCTATTGCAAGAGCTCGACGCCTTTTGCCGAGTTTAAGTGAGCCCTCTTCTTTCGCCAAAAAGGTGTCAATCCTGAAGATGAGAAGGCGGCGCTTGCCGAAGCGAAGACCTGCGGAGCTACCGCGACAGGCGCCTTGCCCGGCTGCAAGAGCCAGCCCGGTGAGGCCTGTGCGCCGGACAAGGACGACTAAGAGGAACGTGCTGTCGGCACCGACAAACGGCGACAGCACGCCGATGACCGGCCGCCGTTGCGCTGTAGCTGCCGAAACCATCAGGACTGTAGCCAGCCCGACTAGCACGGCAACAAGGGTTAGCATTCGCGCAGTTGAGCTCATCGCGACACCTTAACTCTGGCCGCCAGCATTCCCCAAGCGCCGCTCGTCAAACACGAGGCCCACGCCCATACCCGGTCGCCGGGAGCTAGGAGCGGCGATGAAGATCAGTTCGGGGGGACGAACTCAGCCGTCGGACTGCTTGCCCGAAAGGTCGGCTAACGGCGCACAGGGAAGTACGCGGCGTCGTCGCCGAATTTCCGCGCAGCGCTCATCAAGCAGCCATTCGCAGCCCCGCCGAGCAGAGGGGAGGGGGGCTCAATCTCTGACACCCCCTTGGGTGTCTAACCGCACAGGGTCTCACTCGCAGATTTTTTTTTCGGTGCGGCAGACATTTGATTTTCAATTTGATTAGCGCCGAAATCAAAAGCTGTTTGGAGCAATGAGTTAGCGGCGAGCCGACGGATACGCAGCGCATGCTCCTAACGATTATTTTTCGCAACAGACTGCTTGCTTGAGCTCACATTTGGCTCTGATGAAACGAGCCCGCTGGTGAATTTAAGGGAGCATTCATCAAGCACGCATGGCAGGGTCGATGTGGAATGCGTACGGAGTAGGCTTCAGCGCTGCGGTAAGCGTGGTTTACTAGGTTCTATTTTTCACGGTCCGAACGGTCGCGAGGTCGTCGCTCGATTAAAGCGGCAGTCGGGCATGATCATCCTGCCACGATGCGACGACGAGTCTACCGATCGCTTCGAGCCCGAGATTCTGGATCTCGCTCCATACCTTTTTGTAGCGATCAACGCGCCGGCCGAGCTCACAGGACACCCATAGCCGTTAACCAGCTGCCACGAGCATATACACCGCTGCTTCGTTGCTTCGGTCCTGATCGAGAACTGCCCTACAGGAAATGCTCTCGAACCAACCCTGGTTGGAACCACTCGCGCGGTTCACTGCGGCTTGAACAGGGCTGCTGGTTGCACAGCATCCGGGCGCCGCCAACAATGAACGCGCAGGGCACCCTCTGTAGTGAGTTGGAGCGGCAAGTCGAGGAGATTCTACATCTGCCGCGGGAGGTTGACGCGCCCTGGTCTGTCAGTATTAGCCCTCCGAAATGCCTCGCGGTCGGTTCGACTGCGCCGATGAGTCAATGCCGAGTTCGGCACAAATCCGTTTTAGAGGATTTGCCATTTCCTGACCGAGAATTCACAGCTGTTCCCATGCTGGGCCGCTTGACAATTCACAGCTTCACAAGGCGAGAATTCGGTGTTGCGCCCGCCGAAAATTTTCTCTGCGCCTGAGCCCTGTGCGGGTTCCGGCGCCCCAAAAGCTGCAAATATCGAACTCCCCCTGCCTCCACCATGATGCAGACAGAACGGAACCGTAGCGCCTCGCGGGGCGTCGGAATCCCGTAACGGCGCCATAGGTAAAATCGATGCGGCCGCCGTTCGCCCATCCAGACAGTGTCGGCCGCCCATGGGATGTCGAATTCCTCGGACTTTTTGATGGGGTCCACATGAGGAGCCCCGCTCGGGACGGCGGGGTTTTTCTGAGGGCTATGCGCGCGGCTGCCGGTAATTCGGATGTCCAGCCGTTCTTTCTCCCTTCACGTCGGCCCAAAATAATGCCGCATTCTCCGCGTGTATTCGCGCGGTCTCGTCGGGGTTATAACTGGTCCGCTCCACGGCCCCTTTCAGCAATCGAATTAGCTGAGACATATCCTGGTAAAACATCTCGACTTCCTTATCTGTCGCGCTTTCAGCGCCGGCAGAAGCCGCGGTCCTAGCCTCGATCTCACGATGAGCGAGGCGCTTGTTGCGTAATCGCTTTAACCTTCGAAAAGTTGGTTCACCTTCACCGTCGACATACTTTTGGATCAGCGAAATGGCCTCGGCGATGCGGCCGCGTTGTATTTCGGCCATCTCCCTTCCGTACCCTGCCTCGCTCCGTCGAATGGCGTGTAGCATCTGAGCGCGATGTTCCTTCGGGAAATCAGCTACCGTGGACGGATCGATTGGCTGGTCCCACTGGCGGGCAACATCGGCCGTCAGCTCATCTGCAACTTCTGAATTTTGTAGGCTTTCCCCGACGGCTCTCATCCGAACTGATCGTGGATCGCTATCCCATAACCGCATCAGCGCTAACAACATCTCCCTTCGAAGCGCCGCAGCGATCACGCGGAAGGTATTCGCGGCGTAGGACCGGCCAATCCGCTCGTGCAATGCCTGATCGTACGCTGCCGGTTTCCAAGCTTCATGGAAAGCCAATGCGACGTGAAACTCCTCATCGGCAGCCTTTACCTGCCCGCGCAAGGCCAGGATTTCTCGCTCGATTTGCATAGGAGAAGCGGCTCCTTTGAGGCGACGACGTCCGGCGTGTTTGCTATCGCGTTGCTACTAAACAGGGCGTAATTAGGCGGCACGAAGGCACATAGGGAGTAACCACGCGTCCCCGAAACCCAAGACAAACCTGGCTATTCCGGCATTCCCGATCATCAATCGGTATCGCCCGGCCATTTCATGACGAAATAGCTCGGCCGGTTCCAGTTGGAGGAGGCGCCGACCATCGCGATCGTGCGCACCCGTTCAAGGATCGCCCGCAGCTGCGCGTCGGAATAAGGGATTGGGTCGAGCTGGCTCATAAATCACCGGCGGAAACAGGGTCGCGAATGGGGCGGCAGTGTAGCGCAGCCGCGGCGCCGCGGCTTCAGCTCCGGGTCAATCCCGCGGCCGGCGCGTAAAGCGCAGGAAGGCCGGCATCCGTCCGGCGGCGTGGGCTTTCGCCTCATAGCGTGTCGCCGGCCAGTCCTCCGGGCGCTCGCGCCAATCGGCGGCGCGGCGCGCCAGCCACACAAAATCCGGATGCGCCGTCGCGTGCTCCAGCATCCAGGCGAGGTAATCGCGGTCATCCGTCGCGAGGCGCAATTCGGCGCCGTCCGTCATCGCCGCCGCGAGCAGATCGAGCGTCGCCGGCGCGACGAGCCGGCGCTTGTGATGCCGCCGCTTCGGCCAGGGATCGGGAAACAGGATAAAGACTCGGCCGAGCGATTGCGGGGGCAAGGCCGCGAGCAATAGCCTCGCATCCTCCGTGAACAGCCGGACGTTGCCGAGGCCGCGGCGCGCTATCTCGCCAAGCGCGCGCACGATACCGTCCTCGAACACTTCGCTGCCGATAAAGGCGACTTCCGGGTGCCGCTCGGCTTGCGCGGCGAGATGTTCGCCGGCGCCAAAGCCGATCTCGAGCCAGATTTCATCGGCCGTGTTTGCGAAGAGCGCGCGCGGATCGAGCGGGCCGCTCTGCGGCAGCTCGATTGCGATCCGCGGCAGCAATTCCTCTTGGAGCCGGCGCTGGCCGGGCCGCAGCGGCCGCGCGCGCCGCCGGCCGTAGAGCTGGCCGGGCGGCACACTCCGTTCGCCGGGGAGCCCCTCTCCCGTTTTGCGGGAGAGGGAAGAAGGCCCTCTAGAACGCGCGGCGCAATTCGCTGACGAGATCAAGCCGCTCCCAGGAAAATCCGCCATCGGTTTCGGGCGCGCGGCCGAAATGGCCATAGGCGGAGGTGCGGGCGTAGATCGGCTTATTGAGCCCGAGATGGGTGCGAATACCGCGCGGCGACAGATCCATCAGCTCTTGCAAGATGCGCGACAGCTTCGCTTCGTCGACCTGCCCGGTGCCATCGAGATCGACATAGACCGACAGCGGCTTTGCGATGCCGATCGCATAGGCAACCTGGATCGTGCAGCGCTCGGCGAGGCTCGCGGCGACGACATTCTTCGCAAGGTAGCGCGCCGCATAAGCGGCGGAACGATCGACCTTTGTCGGGTCCTTGCCGGAGAAGGCGCCGCCGCCATGCGGCGCCGCGCCGCCATAGGTATCGACGATGATCTTGCGGCCGGTCAGGCCGCAATCGCCATCCGGCCCGCCGATCACAAAGCGCCCGGTCGGGTTGATGTAGAAATGCGCCTCGTCGCACATCCAGCCTTCTGGCAGCACGTTCTCGACATGCGGCCGCACGATCTCGCGCACCTCTTCCTGCTCGATGCTCGGATCATGCTGCGTGGAAACCAGCACGGCAGTCGCGCAAACCGGCTTCCCCTTCACATATTGCAACGTGACCTGGCTCTTCGCGTCGGGGCCGAGTTTGGGCGCCGCGCCCGAATGCCGCGCCTCCGCAAGGGAGCGCAGGATCGCATGCGCGTAAAAAATCGGCGCCGGCATGAATTCCGGCGTCTCCGAGCAGGCATAGCCGAACATCATGCCCTGGTCGCCGGCGCCTTCATCCTTGTTGCCGGACGCGTCGACGCCTTGCGCGATGTCGCTCGATTGCGGGTGGATGTGGCACTCGATCGCGGCTCGCTGCCAGTGAAACCCCTCCTGCTCGTAACCGATGTCGCGGATTGCATGCCGCGCCACATCAATCAGCATCTCCTTGGTGATCGAGGACGGGCCGCGCGTCTCTCCGGCCAAGACGACGCGGTTCGTCGTCGCGAGCGTCTCGACGCCGCAGCGCGCCTGCGGCTCGGCGGCCAGGTAGGTGTCGACGATCGCGTCGGAAATGCGGTCGCAAACCTTGTCGGGATGCCCCTCAGAGACCGACTCGCTGGTAAAGACAAAATCGTGCGTCGCCAAGAACCCTCTCCCTGTAAAAACAAGCTCCACGTATCGGCCAGGCGGCATGAGGTGTGCCATTCCGGTCGAAATCCGACCGGCCCCCTGTCCCAGCGCCTTGTTGTCGAATGCCACGCCGCGAGCGTCAAGCGCGATCTTCCCCGGCGATGGCCGCTGCCCGGCTTTCGCTCGATCGATTATTTCGGTTTAGCTAGGCTGTTCAGGAGTCGACCCAGCACTAGCATTTTGGCCCGCTCAACCGGATCGCCGATCGCGCGAAAAGCGTCGAGAAGCTCGATAGCTTCGCGCCGCTGCATCGGATCCGATTCGAAGGCCGCGGCCGGCGGCTCGGCAAACCCGGAACCGACGCCCGCCTCCCGGTATCCCTCGAAGAAATAAGGCACATCGACGCCGAGCGTCATTCCCATGCGATAGAGCCGGCTCGCGCTGATGCGGTTGGCGGCACGCTCGTATTTCTGAACCTGCTGAAAGGTGAGCCCGAGCGCTTCTGCCAGTTTCTCTTGGCTGATGCCGAGCTCCGTACGGCGTTCCCGGACGCGCGCGCCGACATAAATGTCGACCGGATGCGGCGCGTCCGCCTTGCGGCGGCCCCGTCCTCCCGGTCTTCGCGATTTCGGCATAACAGCTCGCGCGCCGCCCAATGGCGCGAGCGTGATATTGCATACAATGGTATGAGGTCAATCGCGGCTGCAACCTTAAATGGTAAATCTCCCCTCAGGGTTGCGACACGCTTCAGGCCGGTCAGGGCTGGACCGAGGGGCGCCGGCGCGCCGCAACAGGAACAAGACCGGCGATCAGCAGCCCGAGAAACAGCCAGTCGCCGGCGCGAGAATAGGGTGTCGGCGGACCGGCGGCGGGCAGCGCGATATCGGCATAGGTGACGGCATCGAGGCCGGTATGCGCCAGGACCCGGCCCGCCGCGTCGACAACCCCGCTGATCCCATTATTGGCGACGCGAACCAGCGGCAGCCCTTCTTCCACCGCGCGGGTGCGGGCGATCGCGAAATGCTGGAAAGGACCCGAGCTGCGGCCGTACCAGGCGTCGTTCGTCACGTTGAGGATCCAGGCCGGGCGGTGCGGCTCATCGATCACCGCGGCCGGAAAGATCGCCTCATAGCAGACCAGCGGGGCAAAGCCGGAGAGCCCGGGCAATGCGATCGTCTGTGGACCGGGTCCCGCGCTCATATCGATCGCGCCGACACTGAGCTTCCGGATCGGCAAGAAGTCGCCGAAGGGGATGTACTCGCCAAACGGCACGAGATGCGACTTGTCATAGCGGGCGCGGATCGCGCCCTCACGGTCCACCGCCTCGATGCTGTTCCACACCTCGGTCACGGGGCCGGGCGGCGGATTGGCGCGCAGCGCGCCGACGATGACGTAGCCGTCCTTCGGCGCCAGCGCGGCGATCGCGTTGCGGTGCACCGCGTCGCGCTCGATCAGAAAGGTCGCGGCCGCCTCCGGCCACAAGATCGCCGCAAGCGGATGCGGGGCGGGGCTGCTGCTCAATTCGATCAGGCGGTGGAAATTGGCCTCCGCCGCCCCGGGGTCCCATTTCAAGGTCTGCGGGATCGAAGGCTGCACGATCCGCAGCCAGGTCGCGGTTGAGACCGTCGGAAGCAGGTGCAGGCGCACGGCGCCGGCGGCCGCGGGCACCAGGATCAGCGCTACCGCCGCCACAGCAGGCGCCACCCGTCGCAGCGCCGACAAGGGCAACAGCGAGGGCGTTCCGAACAGCGCCGGCAGGCTGGCGGCCAGCACGGTCACGAAACTCAGCCCGTAGATGCCGACCCAGGCAGCGCTCTGCAGCACAAACAGTGATCCGGGGAAGCCGCCCGACCACGCATACCCAACGAGGTTCCACGGCAGACCCGTGAAGGCGTGGCCGCGGCCCCATTCGGTGGCGCTCCAGGCGACGGCGAAGAGGCAAAGCCGCGCGTCGGGCGCGAGCCGCAAGCGCGCGCTGCCAGCGGCCGTAACGAGCAACGCCGCCGCCGGCCACAACGCGAACAAAGCCGGGAGGCCGAGCACGGCGAACGGCAAGGCCCACCAGAAACTGCCGATATCGACGAACAGGGCCGCGGCAATCCAGTACATGCCGGCGAGGAAGAAGCCGAGCCCGAACACATAGCCGAGCCGAGCCGAGGCCCAGATGCCGGCGCTGCCCTCGTCGAGCCAGAGCAAGCCCGGAAAGGCGACAAAGATCAGCGGCGTCAGATCGATCGGCGGCAGTGCGCCGGCCAGCAATACGCCCGACAGGAACGCCAGCCCGTAGCGGCGCCAGCCGGCGAGTTCCGCGATCTCCTGCGCCAGACGGCACAGGGGCGTCTCCATGCGGGCGCCGGGCGGCACGCGCAGGGCCGCGCTTTCGGGCGAGCCGTCACCCATTGGCGACGCCCTTGCTGCCATTTGCTGCGGGCGGCAGCCCGCGCACCCGTAGCCGCTTGACGCGTCGCGGATCGGCGTCGAGCACCTCGAACTCGATGCCGTCGGGATGAGCGATGATCTCGCCGCGCTTCGGCACGCGCCCTGCCAACGTGAAAACCAGCCCACCCAGCGTATCGACCGCCTCCTCGTCGCCGGGCGGACGCAGGCGTGTGCCATGCTGCTCCTCGATCGCATCGATCGGGATGCGCGCATCGGCGATGATGCTGCCGTCGGGCCGCTCGATCAGGACCGGCGGCGCATCGACATCGTGCTCGTCCTCGATCTCGCCGACGATCTCCTCGATGACGTCCTCGATCGTGACAAGCCCATCGATGCCGCCGAACTCGTCGACGACCATCGCAATATGCGTGCGCGCCTGGCGCATCTGCACGAGCATGTCGAGGATCGGCACCGATGGCGCGACGAACAGCACCTTGCGCAACAGGCGCGACAACTTGACGGGCCGGCGGTCGGCGACGGGTCCGAGCACGTCCTTCACATGTACAAAGCCGATCACGTCATCGAGCGTCTCGCGATACACCGGCACGCGCGAATGGCCGTGCTCGACCATGCATTTGACGACCTCGGCAAAGGGCTGATCGACATCGAGCGCAACTATATCGACCCGCGGCACCATGACATCCGCGGCGTTGCGGCCATGACCCTTCAGCACATTCCCGATCAGCACCCGTTCCTGCGGCGTGATCGGGGTGCCGAGCTCGTCGGCTGCGGTCGCGACCAGCGCGTCGATCGTTTCGCTTTGGCCGCGCGGCCGTCGTAACAGGCGAAACAACGTGCGCAGGCGCGACAAGGACCCCCGTTGCTCGGGATGTTGGGGGTGTTCAGGCTGGCCGTCGCTTGCCGGCGGCTCGGGGTCGCTCATCTAAAAAAGGTCCGGGTTTCCTGCGCACATAATACCACGATAGGGGTCTGGCACCCCCAACCCGGCCAAGATCTTTACCTCGCGCGACTCCATCGCGGCGGCCTCGGCCGCGCCCTCGTGATCCAAGCCGAGCAGATGCAGCACCCCGTGCACGACAAGGTGCGAGAGGTGATCCGCCAATGGCTTCTGCTGCTCGGCGGCCTCGCGCCTTACCGTCTCGAAGGCGAGCACGACATCGCCAAGCAATACCGGCGCGTCCGAAGGCGCCGGCTCGGAGCCACATTGCGGGAAGGCCAGCACATTGGTCGGCTTATCCGTCGCGCGATAGGTTCGGTTGAGATGCCGCTGCTCGGCATCATCGGTCAGCGTGATGTCGACGATGAAGCGGCTCGGGCCGGCGGCTTCGGCCAGCGCCGCCTCTGCCGCCCGCGCGGCGATCGCCGCCGCCTCGGGACAGGCGGCGCGCCAAGCACTGCAGGAGACCGCCACGTCGACCGATGGCGCGTCGGATAACTCGCTCACGTCGGCAACTGGCTCACGTCGGCAAGTCGCCGCGCGCGGCGCGCTCGCGCGCCTCATAGGCGCCGACGATGCGGGCGACGAGCGGGTGCCGCACAACATCCTTTTCGGTGAAATGGACGACCCCGATATTGTCGAGCCCGCGCAACGCTTCGAGCGCATCGGCGAGACCCGAGCGCGCGCCGGGCGCCAAATCCACCTGGCTCGGATCACCGGTCACAACCATGCGCGAACCTTCGCCGAGCCGCGTCAGAAACATCTTCATTTGTACCGGTGTCGTGTTCTGCGCTTCATCGAGGATGACAAAGGCGCGCGCCAGGGTGCGGCCGCGCATAAAGGCGATCGGCGCCACCTCGATCTCGCCATTGCCGAGGCGCTTGGCGATCTGCTCGGCCGGCAGCATGTCGTTGAGCGCGTCAAAAATCGGCCGCAGATAGGGATCGACCTTCTCGCGCAGATCGCCTGGCAGAAAGCCGAGCCGCTCGCCCGCCTCAACCGCCGGGCGCGACAGGATGACCCGCTCCACCTGGCCCGCCATCAACAAATCGATCGCGGCGGCAACCGCGAGATAGGTTTTGCCGGTGCCGGCCGGCCCGAGGCCGAACACCAGCTCGTGCTCGCGCATTGCCTTGACATAGGCGGCCTGTCCGGCGGAGCGCGCTGCGATGCGCCGCTTGCGGGTGCGGAACCCGGCGTCTTCGCGCCACAGGCTGAGGCTCTTGTCCTCGCTCTCGGCCTGGGCCATGCGCATCGCCGCCTCGACCGCCGGCATGTCGATCTCCTGGCCGTGCTTCAACCGCTCGTAAAGCCGCGACAGGGCTAGCCGCGCCACCTCGGTCGCCGAAGCCGGTCCGGCGATTGCCAACCGGTTGCCGCGCGGTACCAGCGAGACGCCGAGCTGCCGTTCGATGCGGTCGAGATGCTGGTCGCGCTCGCCATAAAGGAGCGGCAGCAGGAGATTATCGTCGAATTCGAGTTGGGTGCGCGCGGCCGCGGCTTCGCCGACGATTTCTCGGGGCGCGCCGCTCATGCCGCACACTCTGCTTTGGCCGCAGCGGTGGCGACTACGGCGCCCGCGAGGCTGTTTGGCGCGGCGGCATGGATCATGACAGGGATGATCTCGCCGATGCGATCCGGCGAGGCGTCGGCGTGCACCGCCTGCAGATAAGGGCTTCGGCCAACGAGCTGCCCCGGATGGCGGCCCGGCTTTTCGAACAACACCGGCAACACCGTGCCGACACAGTCCTGATTGAAGGCACGCTGCTGGCGTTGCAGCAGATCCTGCAATTCGGCGAGCCGCGCGGTCTTGACCGGCTCCGGCACCTGATCCTCGGCGTCCGCCGCCGGCGTTCCGGGCCGCACCGAATATTTGAACGAGAAGGCCTGCGCGAAATCGATCTCCGCGACCAGGTCGAGCGTTGCGCGGAAATCCTGATCGCTCTCGCCGGGGTAGCCCACGATGAAATCCGATGACAGCGCGAGGTCGGGCCGCGCGTTGCGCAGCCGCTCGACAATTCGCTTGTACTGGTCCGCCCTATGGCGACGGTTCATCGCCGCGAGCACCTGGTCGGAGCCGCTCTGCACCGGCAGATGCAGAAACGGCATCAGCTGTGGCACGTCGCGATGCGCCGCGATCAGCGCGTCGTCGACGTCGCGCGGATGCGAGGTCGTGTAGCGGATGCGTTCGAGCCCCGGCAAATCGGCGAGTGCCCGGATCAGCTCGCCGAGCCCCCACTCGCCGCCATTCGGCTGGTTTGGCGGCGCGGCACCGTGATAGGCGTTGACGTTCTGCCCCAGCAGCGTGATCTCGCGCGCTCCTCCCGTGACGAGGCGCCGCGCCTCGGCGATGACATCGGCTGCCGGGCGCGAATATTCGGCGCCGCGCGTATAGGGCACGACGCAGAAGGTGCAGAATTTGTCGCAACCCTCCTGCACGGTCAGAAACGCGCTGATTCCCGGCGCCGCCAGGCTCTCGGGCAGGTAATCGAATTTCGGCTCGGCCGGAAAGCTCGTGTCGAGAACGCCGCCGGCCGCATTCGCAAGCGCGCGCGTCACCATCTCGGGCAGCCGGTGATAGGCCTGCGGGCCGAACACGATATCGACAAAGGGCGCGCGCCGCCGGATCTCCTCGCCCTCAGCCTGGGCAACGCAGCCCGCCACCGCGACGAGCATGCGCCCGCCCTGGCGCTCTCGCGCGCGCTTCAGGCGGCGGATGCCGCCGAGCTCGGAAAAGACCTTCTCGGCCGCCTTCTCGCGGATATGGCAGGTATTCAGGATCACCAGATCGGCGCCCTCGGCGCTCGCCGCCGGCATGTAGCCGAGCGGCGCCATGACATCAGTCATGCGCGCCGAATCGTAGACGTTCATCTGACAGCCGTAGGTCTTGATAAAGAGACGCTTCTGCATCGGCTCCTATCGCGAGTTCATCGCCGCGGCGACCGGCGATACATTCATTCGAGCTCAACTCATCCCAACACAGCAGCGGCGGCGTCGGCCGGCGCGGGACGGCGCGACGGGTCTGCCGGGGCCTTACTGCGCGGCCGCCGCCGGCCGCTTAATGCGGTGGCGACCCCGCTCTTGACCCGCTCCTCGCAATAGCGCGCCAGCATTTTGCGCGAGCCGCAGGCCGCCAAGGTCGTCGGCGGATGAAACTCGACGACGACCTCGATCCTGCCGAGACCCAGTACTCGCCACAGATGCGGCGCCATCGCCATCGCCCCATACCAGGCGAAGAGCGGCCGGTAGCGGCGGCCGATCGGCATGCCGTTGACCCGCGTATAGGCAATCGAGACGGGCTGTACCGTAACCGGACCCGTTGCCGTGTGATCGGCGACGCTGAACAGCGCGCTCTTGAACGGAAGAACGCGGTTGCCGTCGCCGCTCGTTCCCTCCGGGAAGAGGATCAGCGCTTCCTTGGCGGCGAGCCGCGCGGCGATGCTGTCGCGCTGATCGGCCGTGCTGCGCACCCGCCGGTCGATAAAAACCGAGCGCTGCAGTTTCGCGAGCCAGCCGAACAGCGGCCACTTCGCAACCTCGTGCTTCGCGATAAAGGAGCCGGCGATCAGCGCGCCGAATATCGTGATGTCGAGATAGGAGACGTGGTTGGCGGCAAACAGGACCGGACGCGTCGCGGTCGGCCGCCCGATCCGCCGCACGCGCAATCCGAGAATGTAGCAGCAACACCGGTGGTAAAACCGCGGGAAGCCGACCACCCAGCGCTGGCCCAGAGCAAGCCCAATTGCCTGCACGGGCATCAACAGCAGCGTGAATGGGAGATAGATCGCCAGCCGCCATAAGCGCAGCGTCGTCGAGCCCATGCGCTCTACGCCGCCCATGTTTCCTTCGATTGCCGCTCGTAATGGCGGGAATACTTCTCGGTGACGAGGTCGGTCTTAACGACGATGCAGACATCGGTCGTGTTGAACTGTTCGTCGATGACCGCACCGTCGCCGACAAATCCGCCGAGCCGCAGATAACCTTTGATCAGCGGCGGCAAAGTCGCCAGCGTGCGCATCGGGTCGATTGCCGGTGCATCGAGCCGGCGCATCTCGACGTAGCGCTCGGGCAAGGCGCGCGCCCGCAAGGCCGGCGGCGCTAAATGGTGGTGGTACAGATAGGAGAGCGGCACCGCCAATGCGTCGGGGTCGATCCCCGGCAGGCTGGCGCAACCGAACATCAACGCGATCTCGTAATGGAAGACATAGGTCGCGATGCCGCTCCACAAGAGCTGCATGACCGGCCGCGCGCGGTAGCCGGCATCGACGCAGGAACGGCCAAGCTCGAGGATTTCGCCGGGATAGGCGATCAGCGGCCCGATGTCGTATTCCGCTGCCGAATAAAATGCACCCAACCGCGCCGCTGCATCGCGCCGGATCAGCCGGTAGGTGCCGACAACAGCATCGAGCCCGGTGCCGCGGCTGTGGTCCAGCACCAACAGGTGATCGCAGATCTGGTCGAACTGGTCGCGATCGCGACGCTCGCTTTCCATGCCGGGAAGCGGCCGCGCGCCCATTTTTTCATAGAAGATCCGGTAGCGCAGCGCCTGCGCTGCATCGATATCGGCGGGGCTATCGGCGAGCCGCACCTCGAGCGGCCCCGAGCTGATATTGACGACTCGGCTGGCCGGCGCAGTCGGAGCGCGCAACGGATTCGCCGTCGGTTCGACGGGCGCGGGGCGAGGCGCAGCGGTACCGGTAATCACGCGGGCGGGCCCCGGTGGCAAAGCGGCGCAATCGCCCGCCGCATGACATCATGCCGCGTCGGGTAAAGGTTCTGCATCATTCCTCGCTCGATTTCTCGCTCGACCGGTCCCTGCCACGCCGCGGCACGGCGTAGAGTTCGAGGCGGTGCCCGACAAGCTCATACCCGAGCTCGCCGGCGATGAATTCCTGCAATTTCTCGATCTGCTCGTTGCGGAACTCGATGACGCGCCCACTCTGAAGATCGATCAGGTGATCGTGGTGGTCGCTCGGCATCTCCTCGTAGCGCGAGCGCCCGTCGCCAAAATCATGGCGCGCGAGGATATTCGCCTCCTCGAACAGCCGCACGGTGCGGTACACCGTGGCGATGCTGATGCGCGGATCGACTTCCGTGGCGCGGCGGTAGACCTGCTCGACATCGGGATGATCCGCCGAATCCGACAGCACGCGTGCGATTACGCGGCGTTGTTCGGTCATCTTCAAGCCTTTATCGAGACAGAGCTGCTCGAGGCGTGAGATCATCAGATCGCGATCCGAGCGCGGCTTATCCGGCGGCACTATAGCCGAAACCGGCGATCCGTCCTATCGCGGCGATTGTCCCAGACCGAGCCGAGCCGTATGCCTCAACCGCGACCCCGCCTCGCCCGCGTGCCGAGCCCGATCTCCTTCGCCAAGCGGCTGCGCTGACGCGCATAATTGGGCGCCACCATCGGGTAGTCCGAGGGGAGGGCCCAGCGCTCGCGATAGGCTTCCGGGGTCATGTTGTAGGCGGTCTTCAGGTGCCGCTTCAGCATCTTCAGCTTTTTGCCGTCTTCGAGGCAGACGATGTAATCGGGCTGGACGGACTTTTTGACGCTGATGGCCGGCTGCGGCCGCGTCGCGGGAGCCGCCGGCGCCGTGCCGATATTTGCCAGCGAATTATAGATCTGGTTGATCAGCGTCGGTAGATCGTTGACTGCTACATTGTTATTGGAGACGTGCGCCGCTACGATTTCCGTTGTCAACACCAGCAAATCGTTCGGCTGTTCTGTGCTTTCCATATCTCTGTTCCTGAATGAGCGTGACTGTCGAACTTAATTAAGACGGCTTTCCGGTGCAATACCTGTGCTTGTTATTCTTTTATGATTAGCCGGAACGCCGTAACTTGCCAATAACGCGAGAGACGATCAGAGGAAACTCTATCAGAGGCAAATTAAACTCGCCCTTCAGATCAGATCAGATCGGAGGCGGCGCGCGGCTCACAGGACAGCGCAGAATGAGCGCGTCGACCGCCGCCCCGGCGCGCCGGTAATAGCGTGGCCGATGGCCGACCGCGACAAAGCCGGCGCTGGCATAAAGCGCCCGGGCCGCGGCGTTGTCGGCGGCGACTTCGAGCACAGCCGAGGGCCGCCCCCGCTGCTCCGCCTCGTCGATGACGGCGCGCAGCAAGGCCCGTCCGACACCTTGTCCCCGCGATTCGGGCACCACCCCGAGCGACAGGATCTCGCATTCATCGCCGAGGTCGCGCGCCAGCACAAAGCCGATCACCGTATCGCCATCCCAGGCGAGCCGGCCAAATCCGCCGCTCAGCGCGAGAATACGGCGAAGCGCCTCCGCATCCCACGGCTCCTCGGGAAAGCACCGGGCATGCAACAATGCGAGCGGCTCGGCGGCGCCCGCCGGCGACGGCGTGATCGTGCAAATCACCGCCGTGCCGCCGCGAGAGGCGTCTGCTGCTTTGGCATTGTGACGTCCGGCGGCCGCAAATAGAGGGGCCGGACCGGGCTCTCGGCCGGTTCGATCTGCCGCAAGGCCGCGGCTAGGACGCCGCGCGCATCGGGCGCCGACTCCGCCGCGATCTCGATGTCAAAGCGGCCAGCCAGCGCCACCGCCGCGATCTCGGCGATATTCCCAGCAATCAACAACGCGGAATCCGCAGCAAGCGCACCGACATACTCTACCAAAGCCACCGGCATCACGGCGGCCGGCTCGCTAAGCGCCAGACCGGAACTCCGATCGAAGAGCTGGACGTAGAGATCCTCGCGCCGGCTATCGAGCGCGATAAGCGCCACGCCCGGACCGGCAGGCAGAGCCGCGGCAACCGCGGCAAAGCTGGTGACGCCGATCAGCCGCGCCTTGAGGGCGAGCGCGATGCCCTGCGCCGCGCCGAGCCCGACCCGGATACCGGTAAAGCCGCCGGGTCCCAACGCGACGGCGATCCCATCGAGCGCCGCACGCGACACTCCGCTCGCCGCCACGACCCGGTCGATCATCGGCAACAACGCCTCGACATGGCCGTAGCGCATCGCCTGGCGCTCGGCCGCGAGCACGACCGGCCCGCGGCCGACGGCGGCCGAGCAAGCCGAACCCGCCGTCTCGATCGCGAGCAAGGTGGGTCCAGCGCCTCTGTCGGATATCACGGAAATTTCCTGGCCGGGTCAGCCCCGGCCGCGGCGGTCTCTTAGACCGCGCAGACTTCGCGCACTTCCGGGATGTAATGCCGCAGCATGTTCTCGATACCAGCCTTCAGCGTCGCGGTCGAGCTTGGACATCCCGAGCATGAACCCTGCATGTGCAGATAAACGACCCCATCCTCGAAATCATGGAAGATGATGTCGCCGCCATCCATCGCGACCGCGGGACGCACCCGGGTTTCAAGCAATTCCTTGATCTGACTCACGACTTCGTCGTCTTCCTCGCCGCCTTCCGCCGCATTCGCATCCGCGCCGGCCTCGGCAAGGATGACCGGCCGCCCGGCCGTGAAATGCTCCATGATCGCGGCCAGCACCGCCGGCTTCAGCTGATGCCAGTCGCTGTCGCCATTCTTTGTCACGGTGATGAAATCCGCGCCGAGAAAAACCCCGGTGACTTCCGGCAGAGCGAACAGCCGCTCGGCAAGCGGCGATCGCGACGCCGAACTCGGATCGGTAAAATTCGCCGTCCCCGATTCCATGACGGTGCAGCCGGGCAGGAACTTTAACGTGGCCGGATTCGGCGTCTGCTCGGTCTGAATGAACATGGGGGGAGCTCCGGGGCGGGAA
This sequence comes from Pseudomonadota bacterium, assembly GCA_046724035.1. GTDB lineage: Bacteria > Pseudomonadota > Alphaproteobacteria > ATCC43930 > CGMCC-115725 > DATARH01. Next base: position 39,252 of record JBKOVT010000097.1, read on the forward strand.
ATGAACGAAAAACAGCGTCTTAAGCATGGGGCTTCAGCCGCAGGAATCAAGCCCGTTCCGCCGCTCTCGGGCCTCCTAAAACTTTGTTCGCTCCCGCTCTTGCATTCCGAGAACAAAACATGTACATGAGGGGCAGGCGGCGCGTTGCACGGCTAGGCCGCCTATGAAATAAGGAGGGCGGGATCATGCAGAGCGCGTTGCGTCTGTTGGACAGGGACATGATGGATAAGCAGCGGGCTTTGGACGCGGCGCTGGGGCAGATCGAGCGCGCCTTCGGCAAAGGCTCGATCATGAAACTGGGCTCGCGCGAGGCCGCATCCGATATCGATGTGATCTCAACCGGCTCGCTCGGTCTCGACATCGCGCTCGGCATCGGCGGCTTGCCTCGCGGGCGGGTCGTCGAGATCTACGGGCCGGAAAGCTCGGGCAAGACGACGCTTGCCTTGCATGTGATCGCCGAGGCGCAGAAGGGCGGTGGCACCTGCGCCTTTATCGACGCCGAGCACGCGCTCGACCCGGCCTATGCGAGAAAGCTCGGGGTCGATGTCGACAATCTCTTGATCTCGCAGCCCGATGCCGGCGAGCAGGCGCTCGAGATCGCCGATACGCTGGTGCGCTCGGGTGCGGTCGACGTCCTGGTCGTCGATTCGGTCGCGGCCTTGGTGCCGCGCGCCGAGCTCGAGGGCGAGATGGGCGACAGCCATATGGGGCTCCACGCGCGGCTGATGAGCCAGGCGCTGCGCAAGCTGACCGGCTCGATCTCGCGCTCGCGCTGCATGGTCATCTTCATCAACCAGATCCGCATGAAGATCGGCGTGATGTTCGGCAA
>JBKOVT010000233.1:0-15215 GCA_046724035.1 Pseudomonadota bacterium
ACATAGTTGTGTCATCAACGGCCCCTCTCCCGCAATGCGGGAGAGGGGGACGCGTCCTCAGTCGTCGGAGGCGAGGCGGCCGCCCAGGGCAAAGCCGTTCGCGCCGCGCTGGCGCTCGCGCTTCAACGCCTCGGCGATCTCGAAAGCGAGCTCGATCGCCTGGCTGGCGTTGAGGCGCGGGTCGCAATGCGTCAGGTAGTTGGCAGCGAGGCCTTGTTCGCTGAGCCTTTGGGCACCGCCGATGCACTCGGTGACATCCTGGCCCGTCAATTCGAAATGCACGCCGCCGGCATAGCTGCCTTCGGCGAGATGCACTGCGAAGGCGCCGTGCAATTCATCGAGGATGCGGTCGAAGACGCGCGTCTTGTAGCCGGTCGAGGAGGTGATCGTGTTGCCGTGCATCGGATCGATGCACCAAACGACCTGCTTTCCCTCGCGCTGCACGGCGCGGATCACGAGCGGCAGTTTCGCCTCGACCTTGTCGGCGCCCATGCGGGTGATCAAGGTCAGCCGGCCGGGCTCGTTCGCCGGGTTGAGTCGATCGATGAGCCGCAGCACGTCGTCGGGTTCGGTGGTCGGCCCGCATTTCATGCCGATCGGGTTCTTGATGCCCCGCAGGAACTCGACATGCGCGCCGTCGAGCTGCTTGGTTCGGTCGCCGAGCCACACGAGATGGGCCGAGCAGTCGTACCAATCGCCCGTCGTTGAATCGACGCGGGTCAGCGCCTCCTCATAGGAGAGGAACAGCGCCTCGTGCGAGGTGTAGAACTCGGTCTCGCGGATCTGCGGCGTCGTTTCGGAATTGAGGCCGCAAGCGGCCATGAAATCCAGCGTCTCGGTCAGCCGGTCGGCGAGCGCGCGATAACGCTCCCCTTGCGGCGAGCTCTCGACAAAATCCTGGTTCCAGGCATGCACCCGGTGGAGATCGGCATAGCCGCCCTGCGCGAAGGCTCGCAGCAGGTTCAAGGTCGCAGCCGACTGGCTGTAGGCCTGCACCATGCGCTGGGGGTCGGGCTCGCGCGCGGCGGCATCGAAATCGAGGCCGTTGATGATGTCGCCGCGATAAGAAGGGAGGCTCACGCCGTTTTGCGTCTCGGTGTCGGAGGAGCGCGGCTTGGCAAATTGCCCGGCGAGCCGCCCGACCTTAACGATGGGGCAGGCGGCGCCGAAGGTCAGGACGACCGCCATCTGCAACAGGACGCGGAAGGTGTCGCGGATATTGTTGGGGTGGAACTCGGCAAAGCTCTCGGCGCAATCCCCGCCCTGCAACAGGAAGGCCTTCCCGGCCGCGACATCGGCCAGTCGGTCCTTGAGGCGTCTCGCCTCCCCGGCGAAAACGAGCGGCGGGTAGCGGTGCAATGTCTCCTCGACTCGCCCCAGCGCCGCCTCGTCGGCATAGCCGGGAACCTGGCGGATCGGCAGCCCGCGCCAGCTCTGGGGCGACCATTCATTCGTCATGACATCTCGGCCTGCAGTAACGGTGGAACCAGCCATGGACTACCTCCCGATGTGGAGGCCGCTCCATTTTGACGGCATTCGTAAACCCTAGTCCAAAAACACGAAAGCCGCCTCGATGTGGCGGCTTTTGGAACAAACGCAGATGCGATTTCCTATGCCGCCGCCCGATACGGAGGATAATAAAATCGCGCAAAATGGGCGGGCCGACCGGCCCCAACCGTCGTCATCGAAGCTACGGTAGCGACAGCTGGCCGGCGTCGCAAGGGCCTTGGCTGCGGGCGGGGGCGGGGTTGATCCAGGTCAGGGCGGGAAAGCGCCGCCGATCCGCTTATCGTGATAGGAGCATTGTCCCGACTTGGGCGCCCGGTAATTCCGAAGGAGGCGTGTTGTGGAACAGTCTCGCGCATACCGAGTACGTTTCGGCGCAGGTGTCATAGTCCTGCTGCTGGGCGCCGTCGTGCTTTCACCGCAGAACCCGGCCTCCGCCGCCGAGGCCAATAAGGGCGACACCGCCGTCTCAGCGCCGGGTGACCCTGGCGGAAACTCTGCCGCGGCCAGTCCCTCAGCGACCATGCCCGTCGTCATGCGGGGTACTCGTCCAGCCGTCCCGAAACCCAGCCCCATCGCGAACGGCGAACCGGCCGCGGCCGGCCGAAACGATGGGTTTCAACGCTCGCTGCCTTCCGGCTCCGGCTGGAACAACGAGCTGAATTGGGAAGGGATCAATTCCGAGAACCAGGCCGACACAGTCACCCGATAGGGGGCATGCGATAGGGGAGACAGGGCCCCGAGCGCGCCCGCTTTGCCCTGAATCGCGGATCGGGCGCGAAGGTTTACGACGACAGAATCAATTCAGTGCGAGTCGCTAGAACTCTGCGGCCGCGCGCGGCAGGTGCGCCCGCGAAAGCACGCACCCCCAGAGATTTGCAATCAACCCTCGGGTGATGTTGACGCCGCATCGCCGGCCAGTGATCCTTTGGCAACGCTGGTGCGTGTGACGCTCGCCGGCCGAAGGGGGATGCATGAGAGAGGCCGGCCTGAGCAATGCCCGTGCTTGAGCTATCGCGGCGGTTCCGTCGCGCTGCCGCCTCGTTGGTCATTGCAATCTTGGCGCTCGGGTTGTGCGCCTTGGATGCACGCGCGCAGCTCGTCTCGGGGCAGGATCGCGCGCCTCTCATCGCGGAGCAGGATCGGCTGTTCCAGCGGATGCTGCGCGAACCGGGCAATCTCGATGTGGCGTTCGCCTATGCCGCGGTCTCGGCAAAGCTCGGTGACAACGAGGCGGCGGCCACCGCGCTCGAGCGCATGCTGCTGTTCAATCCCAACCTGCCGCGCATCGATCTGGAACTCGGTGCGCTGTATTTCCGGATGGGCTCGTTCGATCTCGCGCGCGATTATTTCAGCAAGGCGCTGGCGCCGAACGCGCCGCCCGATGTCAGGACACGGGCGAGTGGTTATCTCGAGCAGATCGCCACCCAGCAATCGCCGAGCCACTTCCAGGGTTACGTATTCTTCGGGGCGCAGTATCAGACCGATGCCAATGTGGCCCCTGGCTCGCCGCTCATTCATTCGCCGGTCGGCGACGTGCTGCTGAACAGCCAATTCGTCAAGCGCCCCGACACCAACATCTTCGGTTCCGGCGCGTTTCTCTATTCCTACGATCTCGGGACGCAGAACCGCGATGCTATCGAGGTCACCGGGATCGGCTTTATGAACCATTATTTCCGGACGCAGCGGCTCGATCTCGGTTTTGCCGAGGTGACCGCCGGCCCCCGTTTCAATCTGCCGACGCCGGACGACCGCGTCAGCCGCCTCTCGGTCAAGCCCTATGCCATCCTGACCGAAGTCGGGCTGGGCGAGGCTCAGTATTTTAAGAGCTTGGGTACCGGGCTCGAAAGCACGGCGACCGTGTGGGACGATCTCGCGATCAGGACGATCTTCGAGTTCCGCCAGAAGGATTTCTCGAACGCCCGCGACCGGCCGCTCTCCAGCGGGCTCGACGGCAACGACAAGCTCGTCACATTGCAGTTGCGGCAGCGCGTGACCGCGAATTCCGAACTGCTCGGGCAGTTCGACTTTCTCGATCAGGACACGCGGTTTCCCTGGTACGCGAACCGGACCTACGGTCTGACCGGGGGTTATCATATCATTTATGACGACCCGACCGGGTGGATCGGCTTGCCCTGGGAAACGACCGTCGGCGCCAGCCGGTTGTGGAGCCTCTATCAGTCGCCCGATCCGTGCTGCAACACGAGCGCCGATCCGGCGATCTTTGTACCGGCCAGCCGCCACGACCGGCGCTGGCGTTTCGGCATCGCGCAGGCCGTGCCCGTCACCGACAATGTCGCCCTGGTCGTGCAGTTTCAGCGCGACATCGTCTCCTCGAACCTGTCACTTTATGCCTATACCAGCAATTCCGTGCTGATCGGTTCGCAGATCAAGTTCTAGGAGTGCATCGAATGCCGCCGCTTGGTTCATCCCCGCTGCGCGCCGCCGCGATCGGCGTGCTCGTCTTTGCGGCTTCGGCGAGCAGCGCCGGCGCGCAAGAGCGAGTGGGGGTCAACAGCGCCGTCAATCCGGAGGTCAGCGGCCTCCCGCCGGGTGCGCCGGCGCGTCAGCTCGTGCTGGGCGGCGACGTCGTCTTCAAGGAGCGCATCACGACGAGCACCCTGGGACAGACGCAGGTGTTGTTTCTCGACAAATCGGCGATGACGGTCGGGCCCAACTCCGACGTGACAATCGACGAATTCGTCTACGACCCAAACACCGGCACCGGCAAGCTGGCGATGAGCGCGGCGCATGGTGTCATGCGCTTTATCGGCGGCAAGCTCAGCAAAAACGAGAAGGCAGTCAGTCTGTTGACCCCGACCGGCGTGCTCGCTGTACGCGGCGGGATCTTTCTCGCCTCGGTGGGCAGCACGGGCACGGATGTCACCTTCCTCTACGGCCAGGGGCTTACGGTCAGCAATCCCGCGGGGACACAGATCCTGACGCGGCCGGGCTACATGGTGACGATCGCGAACCGCAACACGCCGCCCTCTGAGCCGCGACCCGCGCCACCGGGCGCCACAGCCGCCCTTCTCAGCCAACTTGACGGCCGCTCCGGCGGCACCGGCGGAGCGCAGCGGACCCCGACCGATCAGACGGTCGTGAGCAGCGGTATCGCGACGACGATTTCCGGCAATGTCGTCGCCAATGTGCTGGCGGCAAGTCAGGCCGCGGTGCAGCAGCAACCGACCCGGTCGCAGCCGCCGACCACCAACACCACCTCCGTGCAGACGATCGGCAATGTGCAATCGGTTCAGGCGCAGTCGGATCCGGTCGTGGTCACCGCATCGACCAATCCGACACCCGCCGGCGCGCCGGTGCAAAACCAGAATTCGACGCCGGCATTTCCGCTGCTCCCGACCGACACCGTGGTGCCCGCCTCGGTGCAATCCTTCATCGATCAGTTCAATACGATCCTGCCGCCCTCGCTTCAGGCGACTCCGACGGTGACGCTGCCGACGGCAGGGGTGGGGACGTATAATGGCGTCGCGGTCGGGGCCGTGTTGAACAACGGGACGAGTTACCTGGCCGGCGGCGGCTACAACCAAACCTACAATTTCGGCACGCTCACCGGGACGGCGAACATCACAAATTTCGACGGCGCGAACTACTCGGCGCCGCTGACCGGTTCCGGCACGATTTTCACCGGCAATTTGACCGGCCCGGCAAACCGCACCGGCGTTCTGGCCGGCACCTTCTTCGGTCCGTCGGCGGCGGTGACGGGCGGCGGGTTCGCGATCCAGAACCCAGCCGGCACCTATGTTGCCTCGGGCGCCTTCGCGGGGCGATAGCCGGGCCCCGGAATAACGAAGACCGCTGAGACGGCGCGCAGCGAGAGGGCTTCTCTGTAAAGGAGCCGGGTGCCGGCTGGACAACGCTGTTGCGCGCGAGTAACCCTCGCGGCATGGAAAAATCGTTCAGCGTCCGCGAGATCCTCGGCGGGCAGGCGCCGCCGGACACCCCCGTCGCTGTCAAAGGTTGGGTGCGCACGCGGCGGGACTCGAAAGCCGGCATCTCGTTTGTCCACTTGTCGGACGGATCGTCCTTCCATCTGCTGCAGCTCGTGGCGCCGAATACGCTGCCCAATTACGAGGCTGAGGTGCTGCACCTGACGGCTGGCTGCGCGGTCGAGGCCACGGGCACGATCGTGCCGTCGCCGGCGAAGGGGCAGCCCTTCGAAATGCAGGCGAGCGCGATCCGCGTCATCGGCTGGGTCGAGGATCCCGAGACCTATCCGATTCAGCCCAAGCCGCACACGCTCGAATACCTCCGCGAGGTGGCGCATCTGCGGCCGCGCACAAATGTGATCGGGGCGGCGACCCGGGTACGGCACACGCTGGCGAAGGCGATCCACTGGTTTTTCGACGAGAACGGGTTTTTTTGGGTCAACACGCCGATCATTACCGGCTCCGATGCCGAGGGGGCGGGAGCGATGTTCCGCGTCTCGACCTTGGATATTGCGAACCTGCCGCGCACGCCGGACGGCAAGGTCGATTTCTCTGAGGATTTCTTTGGCCGCGAGACATTCCTGACCGTTTCGGGGCAGCTCAACATCGAGGCGTATTGTCTGGCACTGACCAAGGTCTACACGTTCGGACCGACCTTCCGCGCCGAGAACTCGAACACCAGCCGCCACCTCGCCGAGTTCTGGATGATCGAGCCCGAGATCGCGTTCGCCGATCTGTCGGACAATGCGACCTTGGCGGAACGGTTGTTGAAGTACACGTTCGAGACATTGCTGAACGAGCGGCAGGATGATCTCGAATTTTTCGACCAGCGGATCGAAAAGGGTCTTCTCGCCAAATTGCAGGGGATCGTCGGTTCGGAATTCGCGCGCATGGATTACGGCGAGGCAATCGAGGTGCTCGAGCGGTCGAACCAGAAATTTGAGTTCCCGGTCAAATGGGGCGTCGATCTGCAATCGGAGCACGAGCGCTATTTGACCGAGCAATATGCAAAAAAACCGGTCGTCGTGATGAATTACCCGAAGGACATCAAGGCGTTCTATATGCGGGTCAATGACGACGGCCGGACGGTCGCGGCGATGGATGTGCTGGCGCCCGGCATAGGCGAAATCATCGGCGGCAGCCAGCGCGAGGAGCGCCTCGACGTGCTGGACCGCAGCATGGCTGAGCGCGGCATCGACAAGGAGCATTACGGCTGGTACCGCGATCTCCGCCGCTACGGCACGGTGCCGCATGCCGGGTTTGGGCTCGGCTTCGAGCGCACGCTTGCCTATGTCACGGGGCTCTCGAATGTGCGCGATGCGATCCCGTTCCCGCGAACTCCGGGCAACGCGAAGTATTGACCGACGGCAGTCCGGCTGTACGGCGGGGACTAAGCGAGAGCGCGGAGATCGGCGCGCAGGCGGTTGGTCTTGCGGCCGGCGAGGGCCGGCTCGATCGCGGCGTGACCCTCCTGCCACGCGGGCAGGGCGGCTATCAGGGCGGCCCGCCCTTTCGTGGTCAGAACGAGACGGCGGCTGCGCCGATCATCCCGATCAACCTTGATCCGCACGAGACCGCGGCGCTCCAATGGCTTCAAATTGGCGGTCAATGTCGTCCGGTCCATCGCCAACAATTCCGCGACCGCGCGGATCGTCGGCGGCTCGGGGCGGTTGAGCGACATCAGTAGCGAGAACTGTCCGCTCGTCAAACCGGCGGGCCGCATCAGCTCGTCGAAATGCCGCGCCACCGCGCGGGCCGCGCGCTGCAGATGGAGGCAAAGGCAGGTGTCGCGCACGTCGATCGTGGTTGCGTAAGGCAGCGACACGCGGTTTGACATATGCCAATTATGTTGATATCAACATATCTCGTCAAGGGGTTTGTAGGATCGCGAGTTTGTAGAATGGCGACGGTCCGCTTTACGAGCGCGCTGGAACGCTTTCTCGCCGCGCCGCCGGCAGATGTCGCCGGCGCGACGGTCGGCGAGGCGCTGGCGGCGGTGTTCGAGGCGCGGCCGGCGTTGCGCGGCTATGTGCTCGACGACCAGGGTGCGCTGCGCCGCCATGTCGCGGTCTATATCGACGGGAAAGCGGTGCGCGATCGGATAAAGCTCAGCGATCCGATCGGCGCCGAGGACGACATATACGTTTTTCAGGCGCTAACGGGGGGTTAGGAGAGGGGATGCCAGAGCGGCTCTATGTCGGGACCCGCAAAGGGTTGTTCGAGCTCGCGCCCGATAACGGCCATTGGGATATCGCCGCGACGCATTTTCTCGGCGATCCCGTCAGCGCCGTCTTGGCGCTGGGCGATACAGTCTATGCGGCGCTCGATCTCGGCCATTTCGGCGCGAAATTATGGCGGCGCGACGGCGCGGGTGGGTGGCAAGAACTGGCCGCGCCCGCGTTTCCGCCAAAGCCGGAGGATGCTGGCGACGATCCGCATCCCTGGTCGCTCGGCAAGATCTGGGTCATGGAACCGGGCGGTGTTCCCGGGCGGCTGTGGGCCGGCACAATGCCGGGCGGGCTGTTCCGTTCCGACGATGGCGGCGAGTCCTGGTCGTTGAATGAAGCGCTGTGGTTTATGCCGGAACGCCGGCAATGGCAGGGCGTCGCCGGCGGCGAACAGCCCGGGATCAGCTCGGTGCTGATCGACCCGCGCAATCCCGACGACATCCGCGTCGGCGTGTCGACCGCAGGCGTCTGGGCGAGCACCGATGGCGGCGCCTCGTGGAGCATCATCAACGAGGGGATGTACAACGAATACATGCCGCCGGAGCAGAAGGGGCTGCCGATCGCGCAGGACATTCACCGCCTCGCGCGCTGCGCCGCCTATCCGGAGGTCGTGTGGTGCCAGCACCATAACGGTGTCTTTCGCTCCGAGGATCGCGGCCACAACTGGCATGAGATCACGGCGATCCGGCCATCGAAATTCGGCTTTGCCGTCGCGGCGCATCCGCGCGATCCCGACACGGCGTGGTTTGTGCCGGCGGTAAAGGACGAGCGGCGCATTCCGATGGACGGCAAGGTTGTCGTCGCGCGCACCCGGGATGGCGGCAAGAGCTTCGACGTGTTGCGCAATGGCTTGCCGCAACGCTACGCGTACGATCTCGTGTGGCGGCACGCGCTGGCGATCGATGCGAGCGGTGAGCGGCTCGCCATGGGATCGACGAGCGGCGGCCTGTGGATCTCCGAAGATTGCGGCGACAACTGGAGCGCGCCCGAGGCGCGGCTGCCGCCGATCTCGGTCGTGCGGTTCGCGAGCAATTGACGGCACAGGAGTATAGCGACGATGCGTTTCATGGTGATGGTCAGAGCCAACAAGGATACCGAGGCGGGGGTCATGCCGACCACGGAAGAGTTCGCCGCGATGGGCAAGTTCAACGAGGAGATGGTCAAGGCCGGGATGATGCCGGTCGGCGAGGGGCTGCACCCGAGCAAGCGAGCAACGCGCCTCAAATTCTCGGGCGCGAAGCCGACGGCCATCGACGGCCCCTTTCCGGTCAGCGAACTGGTCTGCGGCTTCTGGATGCTTCAGGCGAAGTCCAAGGAGGAGGTGCTCGATTGGATGAAGCGAGCGCCGTTCAAAAATGGCGAAGAGATCGAGATCCGCCAGGTGTTCGAGGCGGACGACTTCGGCGCCGAATTCACGCCGGAGCTGAGACAGGCTGAGGAACGCCTGCGCGCCGAAGCCGCCGCCCGCGGACAGTAGTCATCAGACTGCCGCAATCGGCGGCTGATAATGGAAGCGATATCAGCAACGAGGGAAATGCAGATGAAGGTGAACCCCTATCTGAGCTTCAACGGCAATTGCGCGGCGGCCTTCCGCTTCTATGAGAAGGTGTTCGGCGGCACGGTCCCAATGACGATGAAATATGGCGAGTCGCCGATGGCCGATCAGACGCCGCCCGAATTTCGCGACAAGGTCATGCACACGCGCCTGATCGCCGGCGACACTGTGATTATGGGCTCCGACGCGCCGCCGGGCCGCTATGAAAAGACGCAGGGGATCACGGTGGCGATCGGCGTCGATACCGCGGCGGAGGCCGAGCGCGTCTTCCATGCGCTGGCCGAGAAGGGCACGGTGACGATGCCAATCTCGGAGACGTTCTGGGCGGTGCGCTTCGGCATGCTGACGGACCAGTTCGGCATTCCCTGGATGGTCAATTGCGAGAAGCCGATGGGCTGATGCTGTCGCTGATTTTCCAGGCCGAACGTTAATCTCCGGTGCCCGGCCCGAGCCTTAGATGAGCTTGGCCGGGCATCCACGTCTTTGCTTGCCGCAATTCGCGACGAACCGAGGTAAGACGTGGGTGATCGGAACAAGTCCCCCAGGGGCGGCTTCGCGCTGATATGTGGCATGGCCCAGAACATCTACGACAACGACGAATTCTTCGCCGGTTATCTCCGGCTGCCGCGCTCGGTCGCAGGGCTCGAGGGGGCGCCGGAATGGCCGGCATTGCGCACGATGCTGCCGGATTTGCACGGCGGCAACGTGCTCGATCTCGGCTGCGGCTTTGGCTGGTTCTGCCGCTGGGCGCGCGAGCAGGGCGCGGCATATGTCGTCGGCATCGATGTCTCGGAAAAGATGCTGGCGCGGGCGCGCGCCGACACGCAGGACGATTCGATCAGCTACACGCTCGGGGACCTGGAGCACATCGAGCTGCCGCCACAGTCGTTCGGGCTCGTCTACAGCTCGCTGGCATTGCATTACGTCGAGAAGCTCGAGCGGTTGATGGCGGCGATCCATCGGGCGCTGATCGCAGGCGGCAGGTTTGTCTTCTCGGTCGAGCACCCGATTTATACCGCGCCCAGCAATCCCGGTTGGGCAGGCGAGGCCAGCGGCCGTAAATCATGGCCGGTCGACTCCTATCTCGATGAAGGTCCGCGCTCGACCGACTGGCTGACCAAGGGCGTCATCAAGCAGCATCGCACACTCGCGACTTATATGAACATGCTGATCGGGCTCGGCTTCACCTTGCGCCGTATTGAGGAGTGGGCGCCGAGCGAGAAACAGATCGCCGCTCATCCCGAATGGGAGAATGAGCGCCAGCGCCCGCCTTTCCTGCTGATGTCCGCTCAGCGGTAGCGATCGATCAAGTCAAGAGAGCTGTTCGCCCAAGTCGAGACGCAACAACCCCGTCGTTTGCGATCATCAGCTCAGCAGAACAGCCTGCGCTCAATCGCCTTGGGCTCCCGCCGGATGCACCTTGTTGTTATTGAGGCGTGCCCCTACTCCGCCGCGGCTTTTTGCGGGCGGACGAATTTCTCGCGCATCGTGACAAATTCCTCCGCGGCGCTGGGATGAATGCCGACCGTCTGGTCGAACATGCGCTTTGAGGCGCCGCATTTCACGGCGATCGCGAGACCCTGGATGATCTCGGGCGCGTCCACGCCGATCATGTGACAACCGAGCACCCGGTCGGTCTTGCCGTCGACGACGAGCTTCATAAAGGTGCGCTCGTCGCGGCCCGACAGCGTGTTCTTCATCGGCTTGAAGCGCGCGCAGTAGATATCGACATCCTCGCCATATTGCCGGCGCGCCTCTTCCTCGCTGAGGCCGACCGTGCCGATTGGCGGCTGGCTGAAGACCGCGGTCGGCACGTTCTCGTGGTCCATCTTGACCGGGTTGTTGTTGTAAAGCGTCTCGGCAATGGCGCGGCCTTCACCGATCGCGACCGGGGTCAAATTGAGCCGGTCCGTGACATCGCCGATCGCATAGATGTTGGGGATGCTAGAGCGCTGCCATTCATCGACCAGCACGGCACCCCTCTCGTTCGCCTTGACGCCGACCGCGTCCAGCCCGAGCCCTTTTGTGTTCGGCGCGCGGCCGGTCGCGTACATGACGAGATCGGCGGAGATCTCCTGGCCGATCGTCGTGAACACCGAATAGCCTTCGCGCGGCGCTTTCTCGATGCGCGCGATCTGGGTGCGGGCATGCACCTCGATACCGCGCCCGCGCATCTCCTGCGCCAGCGCGACACGCAGATCGTCATCGAAGCCGTAAAGCAATTCCTCGCGTCGGATAATTTCGACGACCTCGCTGCCAAAACCGCGGAAGATTCCGGCGAACTCAACCGCGATATAACCACCTCCGACAATGACGATCTTGCGTGGCAAGCTCGGCAGGTCGAGCGCCTCATTCGATGAGATGACATGCTCGATGCCGGGGATGTTCGGCACCGTTGGATGGCCCCCGGTTGCGATCAGGATATTTTCGGCGGTATAGCGCCTCCCGCCAACCTCGATCGTGTGCGGGTCGACGAGGACCCCGCGGCCCTCGATGATCTCGACGCCGCTGTTCCTCAGCATGTTCACATAGATCTGCTCGAGCCGGTCGAGCTCCTTGTTCTTGGCGGCGATCAACGTCGGCCAATCGAAGGTGGCCGGCGGCACGTGCCAGCCGAAGCCCGCCGCGTCGGCGAAGGCGTCGGAGAATTGCGCGCCATAGACCAGCAGCTTTTTTGGCACGCAACCGCGCAAGACGCAGGTCCCGCCGATGCGGCTCTCCTCGATAATCGCGACCCGCGCGCCATAGCTGCCGGCGCGGCGCGAGCTGGCGACGCCGCCCGAGCCGGCGCCGATCGTGATCATGTCGAAATCATAGCGCGCCATGCCGGGTCTGCTCCGTGATCCTGGGTTGCTAGGCGAACTGGTTCTCACAACCGCGCTCCCGCCGCAAGCCGCGGGCATCCTGCTCGTTCTCTAAATTCCCATAATAGTCGCCAGCTTGGCTCGTACATCCGCCAGAACCGGCGCGGGAACGGTTCCTGCGTAGCGAATTGGCCGAGCCTGCGTATCGATGCTGCGCACGTGACCGGTCAGGATCTCACCAGAGACCGGCAGCCCAGGCGGCAGCACCACGCTGATGCCGAAGGGGCGAACCCGCGACGTGATTGGACACACGATCGTGAATTCGGTGGCTTTGCTAAATTCCCCGGGAGATATCACGAGCGCCGGGCGACGCCCGCTTTGTTCGCGGCCGACGCAAGGGTCCAAATCGGTCCAGATCAGGTCGCCGGCGTCGGGTGTGTACGGCAACGATTCACTCGACGATCTGGTCACTCGACAATCTCGCGGCCCTTCTCCGGCCCCCAGTCGAATGCCTCGCGCATCGCCTTCGGAGTCATTCCCTTTAGAAGCTCCGACAAAACATAGCGTGGTTGCGCCGGAGCAATGACAATGCGGTCACCTTCGGCTTCGATCTCGACTCGCGTCCCCTCACGCAGTCCGGCTCGCTGTGCGATATCCTTCGGGATACGCAGCCCCAAGCTGTTGCCCCATCGAGAGACCTGTACCTCCATGGGCTTCTCCCATCGAATCGCGGATATACATGGGATATCTCCGCCGAACGGCAAGTAGCGTTAAGGGACGTAATTAGGGAGGTGGAGGGCGTAGATATCACGGGGCTCGCGGACGCCGCGCAGGGTCTGCGGGCCGAGGGGCTCAAACCGGCCGGGGTCGCCCGAGGCGGCGGCCAGCTCGGCCGAAACCAGGACCTTGCGGCCGAGCGGCTCGCATAGTGTCTCGATCCGCGACACCTCATTGACGGCCGGTCCGATGACCGTGAAATCCAGGCGGTCGACCGAGCCGACATTGCCATAGAGCACCTCGCCCAGATGCAAGGCGAGGTCTACCGTGGCGGTCGGCTTGCCGGCCGCGCTGCGCGCCGCGTTGAGGCGATCGAGCGCCGTCATCGCTTCGACGGCGGCGTCGAGCGCGCCCCGGCAGGTCGCCACTCGGCTCGCGTCTTCCAACGGGAACGTCGCGAGGAGGCCGTCGCCAAGAAATTTCAGCACCTGGCCGCCTCGCCGGCGCAAGGGCGCCACCAAGGTCTCGAAGACCTCGTCGAGCAATTCGATAACGGCAAGGCTCGGCCATTGCTCGGCGATCGCCGTAAAGCCGCGGATATCGGCGTACCACAGAACGGCGCGAATGCTTTCGACCGAGCCGCGCTCGACGGCCCCTGCATGCACGCGCCGCCCCGCATCCTCGCCGAGATAGGCAGCCAAAAGACCGGAGGCGATGATGTGGCTGGCGTCGCTCATGATGGCCAGCGATACCGCCGGCAGCACCGCTTGGATCAGCACGAGGTCGTTGTCGTGAAACCCCTCGACACGGTCGGTCGCGAAGGAATAGCCGATTCCTTGTCCCCGCGAGGTATCCCCCTCCGCGAAGGCGATAAGCCCCGCGAAATAGTCCGTATAACCAGCCGCGGCGATCCGCGGGAGACCGGGAAAATCGAGCTGCGCATTGGGGCCGGCGAGACGCCGGCGCACACGCGGCCAGGTGCCTTCCGCGGCGGCGGCCGGCGCCTGCTCGATAAGGAAGGCAAAGGCGCTGTCGGCGATCTCCTGCTCGTAAGCCTCGCCGCGTTCCCGCTGCTCAGGTGCGACCGCGCCGCTGTCGCGATGCCAAAGATACGCGTATCCCGCCCATTGCGGGTGCAGTGTGCGGCCGCCGGCGAAAGCGCGCGCCAGCGGCACACCGGCCGCGACGAGGCGGTTGCAAAGCCCTTCGAACAGCCGATCGGCGGCGACGCCGCGCAACCCTTCATCGAGGGCCCAGCGATGCAGCGCGATGATCTGCCGCCCGAGCGCGGCGTCGAAGCTCAGCGGCGGCAGCGGTTCCATCCCGGCTATTCCGTCGAGCCCAGCCGCAAGCCGGCCGGCTCGCCCGCGATCGGGTGCAGGATCTTGCCCAGATAGCGGTGGTCGAGATGCTCGATTTCCAGAAAGGCGGCGTTTTCCCGCGCCGGCTTGTAGGCGCGGAAATATTGGATAACGCCGAGCGTCGCGGCGCTTTCGAGCGGCCCGAACAGGCGGGTGCTGGGCGCCGCGAAATCGGGCTGTGCCGCCCAATGCGCGAGCTGCGCCGCATTGACGAAAAAGCAACCGGAATGCGGGTTGTCGACCCGTTGAAAGACGAGCCGCTCGCCGAACGCCATCGCCGCAATATGCTGCTCCTCCTCAATGCGCTGCAAAGCCGGGGTGAGGGTCGGGTCGCTTAAATTGCCGTCGATGTAGAGCTTATAGGGCGCCGGCTCGTCGGCGCTTTCGAAGCGGTTGGGCTGCAATACCGCGTGATCGCCGAATTCCCGGTTGAACCAGGCGAGCTTCTGAAAGAAGAGCCCGTCAGCGAGGCGCAGATCGTCTTCGAGATAGCCGAACCAATCGTAGCGGCCCAGACCGCTGCGCAGCACCTTGTGGCACTCGAAGCCGAGATAGCGCGGTTCGGCATCGGTGCGGATGTGATTGAACGGGCAGCCTTCCAGATGCGGCACGAGATGGTTGTCCCCCGTCGTGCACAGCGCGATCGTGATCGTTGCCCGGAGATCGGGGTTGGCAGCGTGAAGGCGCACCCCGCCGCGCCCGTCTGACAAGCCCTGCGACTCCGAGAACGTCTGCTGCAACGCCGCGAGACACAGCCGCGTCGCGCGCGCGCGCCGCTCGGGATTGCCGCCCTCCGAGCCGTGCCTACCACCGCCTTCCGTGGTGTAGTAGTGCGGTATCGCAAACAGGATACGCATCAGCGGCACCGCTCAGCAGCGCCGATCGCGCCCGACATCGCCTGCCTGAAGCGCATCGGGCGCGCGCCCGTCGACTAGCGGTCGATGCCGCCCATGCAGAGGTATTTCACCTCGAGAAATTCCTCGATGCCGTATTTCGAGCCCTCCCGGCCGATGCCGCTTTCCTTCATGCCGCCGAAGGGTGCGATCTCGGTCGAGATGATGCCCTCGTTAATGCCGACGATGCCGTATTCGAGCGCC
>JBKOVT010000349.1:0-11258 GCA_046724035.1 Pseudomonadota bacterium
CGCGCCGGTCCGGATCGTCGAACACGAATTTGGCCGGCGGCAATTGCTGCTGGTAGGTCCAAATCGGCCAGTTCGGATCATAGATGTCGAGCGACGGCGTCGGTCTGACCAGATCGAGATTCGCCGCCCAGTAGGCATCGATCGTGCCAACATCGCGCCAATAGGCCTCGGCGTCGGGGGTTGTCTTGACGCAACTGTCCTCAAAGCGATGCGCCGCGGCGAGACCGCGGCTGACCAAGTTTGGAATGACATCTTTGCCGAAATCATGGCTCGATGTCGGATCGTCGTGATCGCGCTGCAATTCCGAATACAGGAAATCGGCGGAGAAGGCGTAGATCCCCATGCTGGCCAGGGCACGGTCGGGCTTACCGGGGATTGACGGAGGCGAGGGCGGCTTTTCCAAGAAATCGACGATCTTCATCGACTCGTCGACCGCCATGACGCCGAAATCCGAGGCTTGCGCGAGCGGCACCTCGACGCAGGCGACGATGCAGTCCGCCCCCCTCGCCTGCATGTCGGCGAGCATGTTGGAGTAATCCATCCGGTAGATATGGTCGCCCGCCAGGACCACGAAGAACTCGGGCCGTGCAGCGCGCAGGATGTCGAAATTTTGGTAAACCGCATCTGCCGTGCCGCGATACCAGGTCGCCTCGTCGAGCCGCTGTTGCGCCGGCAGCAGATCGAGAAATTCGTTCATCTCCGGACGCAGAAACGACCAGCCCATCTGCAAATGCCGCAACAGGCTGTGCGCTTTGTATTGGGTGAGGACAGCTATGCGGCGGATGTTCGAATTGAGGCAATTCGACAGCGCGAAGTCGATGATGCGGAACTTGCCGCCGAAAAACACGGCGGGCTTGGCGCGGCGGTCGGTCAGCTGCTTGAGCCGACTGCCACGGCCGCCCGCCAGCACCAGCGCGAGCGTGCGTCGCGCTAACCGTTCCTGGACCCGCGCCGAGGAGAGCATGGGGGTGTGCCTCCGACGACGAGGTTAACGCAATCGGCGACGCGCGGCGAGCCAATCCGCAAGGAAAAAGCGAGTTAAGGCGGAGAGATTTGCCTAGAGGATGAACCGCGACAGGTCAGCGTTCTTGGCCAATTCGCCGACCCGCTCGCGCACATAATCCGCGTTGACGACGATCTCAGTGCCGCTCGGCTTGTCGGAGGCGGTGAAGCTGATCTCTTCGAGAAGACGCTCGAGGATCGTGTGCAGACGCCGCGCGCCGATGTTCTCGACCGTGGCGTTGATCTGTTCGGCCAACAGCGCAATCTCATCAATGGCATCGGGACGGAAATCGAGTTCGACCCCTTCGGTCGCGAGCAAGGCCCGGTATTGTTTCACGAGGCTTGCTTCCGGCTCGGTCAGGATGCGGCGGAGATCGCTGCGGTCGAGCGCCTTCAGCTCGACTCGGATCGGCAGGCGCCCCTGCAATTCCGGCAAGAGATCCGATGGTTTTGCGAGATGGAACGCGCCGGAAGCGATGAACAGAATGTGGTCGGTCCTGACCGCGCCGTGCTTTGTCGCGACCGTTGTACCTTCGATCAGCGGCAGCAGATCCCGCTGGACGCCTTCGCGGCTGACATCGGCGCCGCTATATCCCGCGCCGCGCTCGGTGCGGCCGCAAATCTTGTCGATCTCGTCGAGAAAGACGATACCGTTCTGTTCCACCGACGCGATTGCCTCGCGCACGACCCGCTCCTGGTCGAGCAATTTGTCGCTCTCCTCCGCGATCAGCACGCGGTAGCTGTCGGCAACGGTCAGCTTCTTGGGCTTTGTGCGTCCGCCGAACGCCTTGCCGAAGATGTCGCCAAGGTTGAGCATGCCCATGGAGGCGCCGGGCATTCCCGGGACCTCGAAGGTCGGCAGGTTCGCCGCGGCGCTTTCCTGCACCTGGATCTCGATCTCGCGCTCGTCGAGCGCGCCCTCGCGCAGCATCTTTCGGAATTTCTGGCGCGTATCCGCGCTCGCATTGTTGCCGACGAGCGCATCGAGGACGCGGTCCTCGGCCGCCAGCTCCGCCTTTGGCTCGACATCCTTGCGCAGCCGCTCGCGGATCATCGCAATCGCGACTTCGACGAGGTCGCGCGCGATCTGCTCGACATCGCGCCCGACATAACCGACTTCGGTGAACTTCGTCGCCTCGACCTTGAGAAACGGCGCCTGCGCGAGCCGCGCCAAACGGCGCGCGATCTCGGTCTTGCCACAGCCGGTCGGGCCAATCATCAGGATGTTTTTCGGCAGCACCTCTTCGCGGAGGTCTTCCGGTAATTGCTGTCGCCGCCAGCGGTTGCGCAAGGCGACCGCGACGGCACGCTTCGCCTCGTCCTGGCCAACGATATAGCGGTCAAGCTCGGAGACGATCTCGCGCGGGCTGAAAGCGTTGCCGGTCACAGGGACAGCTTTTCCAAGGTGATCTTGTCGTTGGTGTAGACGCAGATCTGGCCGGCGATCGCCAGCGCGCGGCGCGCGATCGTCTCGGCATCGAGCCCCTCGACATCGAGGAGTGCGCGGGCCGCGGCAAGCGCGTAGCCGCCGCCCGAGCCGATCCCGATAACGCCGTCCTCGGGTTCCAGAACGTCACCGGTGCCAGACAGGATCAGCGACACCTCCTTGTCCGCGACCGCCATCATCGCTTCGAGCCGGCGCAGATAGCGGTCGGTCCGCCAGTCCTTGGCGAGCTCGACACAAGCGCGGGTCAATTGCCCGGAATACTGTTCGAGCTTGCCTTCGAGCCGCTCGAACAAGGTGATCGCGTCAGCGGTCGTGCCGGCAAACCCGGCGATGACCCCGCCCCCGCCGAGCCGCCTCACCTTCTTGGCATTGGATTTGACGATCGTCTGGCCCATCGACACCTGGCCATCGCCGGCGACGACGACCTCGCCGCCCTTGCGCAGCGCCAGGATCGTCGTGCCGTGCCAGGCGCTTTGCTCGGGGGCTCGGGTCATGCGCTGCATGTAAGGAGCGACAATCCCCGGTCAAGCGTGACCGAAAGCCTCTCTCCCGCGATACGGGAGAGAGGCCTGCCTCTTTCGCGGTCAGTTCAAGCCATAGAGGCGGGTGACGTTCTCATAGGTGATCTTTTTCTGCACCGCGGGCGAGAAGCCAGCAAGGTTTTGCGCCAACGTCTCTTTCGAGTTCGGCCAGATGCAATCCGGATGCGGGTAGTCGGCGCCCCAGATGATGTTGTCCTCACCGATCAGCGGCACGATCGGCTCGAGATACTTGTCCTGCTGGTAAGTGACATAGCCCTGGCGCCGAAAATAATCGCTCGGCTTCATTTTGAAGCCGAGGCTCCGCGCCCGGTCGTGATACTCGGTGTCGCATCGGTCGAACACATAAGGCAGCCAGGTGACGCCCGACTCGCCGAGGACGAAGTTAAAATCGGGGTATTTTTCGCACGCGCCCGACGCGAGGATCGAGGCCAACACCTCCATCGTGTCGAGCTGGAACAGGGTCGAGCGGACCAGCCGCCACTGCGTGAAGACCTCTTTTTCCATCTCGGGCGTGTCGGGCGCGCGCACCGCCTTGAAGCCGGTCGAATGGAACGAGATCGGGAATTTGCACTCGGCAGACGCCTGCCACAGCACAAACCAGTCGGGATGATACAGCGGCGGGGTCATCCGCTTGAAGGCGAGGTCGCCGCCGCGCAAGCCCATCTTGGCGCAGCGCCGTACCTCATCCGCGGCCGCCTTCGGATCGGTATTCGGGATGATCGCCAGCGGAAATACCCGGTTCGGGTCCGAGCGCTTGGCGAAATCGGCGACCCAATCGTTGTATATCTGGTTGACCCAGATGCGCAACTCGGTGTCATCGATCAGATCGTTGACCATCAGGCATCCGTAGACGACCTCCTTTTCGAGGCCGTCGCGGTCGAGATCGGCGATCCGCAGCTCCGGGGTGGTCGGCCGTGGCTTCGCGCCCGGGAAGTAATTCCACTCGAACCCAAGCTCCTTCATCTCATCGATGTGGTCGAAGGAGCCCTTCGTGTAGGGCAGGAACCCCGGCCCAACCCCGTTCCACATGCCGCGGTCGACATCGCCGACGAACCAGTGCTGACCGTCATTGCGCATCTCTACGCGGGGCGCCGTCTTCTTCCATTTCGCGGGTGCCTGCGACGACCACAGATCGGCCGGGCAATAGGTCAGGTCGATGTGGTTGTCGCCGGAAATGAGCTTTTCGTACATCGCCTGCTTGCTCCTTCTCGGTTCGGCGCGGGGCGCCGTCATGGCCATTGCGCCGCAGCATACCGGGCGCAGGCCGCTGGAACAATCGCGCAGGGCGCATTGACGGCTCGCCGCGAAAGCCGAGCGGCGCCTCCGGCCTAATTCTCGAAATCGCTCAGCGGCTCGGTGGTGCGGGTGAAGGGACTTGAACCCCCACTCCCTTACGGGAAGCAGATTTTGAGTCTGCCGCGTCTGCCATTCCGCCACACCCGCACTCGGGCCGAATGTGCATGCTCGGCCCCACTCAGACAAGGGGCCCAGACAAGGGCCCGGGCACGGCTGAGGCAGGCCCGCTCGATTGACCTGGCAGCGGGATCGGCGGATCGTGCCGGCAAAGATGCACCGGAGGAAGTGCCATGAAGGTCGGGACCGCGCTCAACATGTTGTGCCAGCCCGGGCGCTCGGACGCCTCGATCGTCGGAGAGCATCTGGCGATGGGCGATCTCGCCGAGCCATTGGGTTTCGACTCGCTGTTCGCGCTGGAGCACCATTTCACCGGCTATGCGATGTCGCCGGCGCCGGCGCAGCTGCTCTCCTATTTCGCCGGCCGCACCCGCCGCATCAACCTCGGCACCGCGGTCATCGTCTTGCCCTGGCATGATCCGGTGCGGGTCGCGGAGGAAATCGCGCTGCTCGACATCTTATGCGGCGGGCGTTGCCTGTTCGGCTTTGGGCGGGGCGCGGCGAGCGTCGAATACGAAGGCTTCCGCATCCCTATGGAGGAGGCGCGGCCGCGCTTTGTCGAGGCGGCGCAGATCGTCGTCAAGGCGTTGTCCAAGGACAGCTTCGAGCATCAGGGAGAGTTCTTCCAGATCCCGCGCACGGCGATCCGGCCGCGGCCGGTCTCGCATCCCGAGCGGCGGTTCTATGCCTCGGCGGTCAGCCCGGACTCAGCCGAGATCATGGCAAAGCTCGGCTTTGGCCTCTTGATGATCATGCAGAATGAGTGGCCCAAAGCGGCCGAGGACATCCACCGCTACCGCGAGATCGCCGCCGGCGCCGGCCATACCCCGCGCCCGCCAATCATCCTGACGAATGTGTCGGTCGCCGAGAGCCGCGCCGAGGCCGAGGACCGCGCCTTCGCCTATCTCGGCAAGAAATGGGAGTCGATCGACACCCATTACCATTTCTCGGACGGTCATCTCGCGACCGTCAAAGGCTACGAATCCTACGGCAAGATGGCGAAGACCTACGCGAAGATGAAAGACGAGTCGTTCCGCGACAAGGCGATGGACTTCTACGTCTCGATCCAGATCGTGGGGACGCCGAAGGAGTGCCTCGACAAGATCGCCGAATTGCAGCGGCTGACCGGGATGGACCATTTGGTCACGGAATTTTCGTTCGGCGGACTGCCGCATGAGCAGGCCGAGCTCAACATGCGTCTCTTCGCCGATAAGGTGTTGCCGGTGTTGCAGCGCGACCCGGCTTTTGCGGCCTCCACAGCGGCACCGGAAAAGGCCGCCGCCTCCAACGTGCGCGAGAACGTTTTCGCTCCGGCGTAAGCTTTTTCCGGTCAGCTCGCGAGCGGGTGCGGGCGCGGGTTGGAGCCATCGGTAAACCGCGACAGCCGAAACGGCGTCGGGTCGACGACCGGCGGTGCGCCGCTGACCATATCGGCCATCAGCCTGCCGGCACCGGGGCCAATGCCAAAGCCGTGGCCGGAAAACCCGGTCGCAATGAAAAACCCCGGCACTTTGTCGACCGCCGAGATGACCGGGATCGCATCCGGCATGACGTCGATCATGCCGCCCCAGCTTTCCGCGACCGCGACGTTCTTAAAAGCCGGGAAAGCTTCGCCGATGCTGGCGCGCGCGCGGTCGAGCACCAGCGGGTCGGCTTCAGGGTCGAGCACCCGCATTTGTTCGAACGGCGAGGGCGCGTCGAGTTCCCAGCGCCGTGGCGTCTGCCATTCTTCGACAAAACGGCGCCCGACCCGGAAGCGCAGCTTGTTCCAATGCAACCGCACGGTCGGCAGGTATTCGGGCAGCAGGCGAAAGCTGTCGGGGACGAGGTCGATCGTGCGAACCCCCAACGTCGCGACCGTGTAGCCGCCATCCATCCGCTTGCGGTAGCCGAAGAGGCCGCCCGTCGCCGAGATTTCCGGGCCGCCGTCCAAGCGTTCGGTGCGCATGACCGAGCCCAACACCTTTAGCTGCGGCAAGTCGATGCCGAGATTGCCGCAAAAAAGGCGCGACCACGCGCCGCCCGCCAGCACGATCGACTGACAGGCGATGCGTCCCTTTTCGGTAACGACGGCGGCGACCCGGCCGGCCGCCGTCTCGATGCCGCGGACCGCGCAGCCGGTTAGGATCGTCGCGCCCCGCCGCCGCGCGCCTTCGGCGATCGCGGGCGCCGCCATCTGCGGCTCGGCCTTGCCGTCGCTCGGGGTGTAGAGCGCCCCAGCCCAGCGTTTTGCCGAGCCGGGCAGCAACTGGCTGACCTCGGCGCCGTCGATCAGCCGCGTGTCCAGCTGATATTCGCGGGCGTGTTCGAGCCACGCCTCCATGTTGGCCAGCGCCTCGGCGCTCTCGCCGAGATACATGATGCCGCATGTGCGAAAGCCGGTTTCCGCTTCGACCGTACCGTTCATCCGTTGCCAGAGGCGCAGGCTCTCGATGATCAGCGGGATCTCGCGCGGGTCGCGAGCCATTTTGCGGCACCAGCCCCAATTGCGGCTCGATTGCTCGCCGGCGATGTGCCCCTTCTCGCACAGCACCGTCGAGATGCCGCGCTGGGCCAAGAAAAGGGCCGTGCTGGTGCCGATGATGCCGCCGCCGATGATGACGACATCGGCCTGGGCCGGCAATTTCTCGTCGGACGGGACCGGATCGACGCGCGGCGGCATGTTCACCTCGGCGAAGGTTTAGGCCGGCCCGGGGATCGCGGGAAGCGGGCTGGACCCGGCGAGAATAGCAGAATCGGATCGACCGTCCCCTCTAGGGCGTTTCCGGAAGGAGATAACCGGCGCCGCGGGCGCGGCGCGCAACGGAAGGATTCTGGCGATGGACCGCGACGATGTCATCGGCACGCTTAATGACTTGATCGAGACCTGCAAAGACGGCCAGGAAGGCTTCCGCACCTGCGCCGAGGCGGTCAAGAACCCGCAGCTGAAGGGGTATTTCGAGCAGAAGGCCGAGCGCTGCCGGCTCGGCGCCGCGCAATTGCAGCAGAAAGTCCGCGAATTGGGCGGCGATCCCGAGCGCGGCAGCTCGATGAGCGGGCAGCTGCATCGCTTCTGGGTCAATATCCGCTCGACGATCGCCGGGATGGACGAGCATGCCATCCTCGACGAGTGCGAACGGGGCGAGGATGCCGCCAAGCGGGCCTATGAGGAAGCGCTGCAGCAGGATCTGCCGGCCGATGTCCGCACAATGATCGGCAAGCAGTACCGCGAAGTTAAGATGAACCATGACAGCGTGCGCGACATGCGCAACGCGATGGCCTGATCGGCGTCGCCGGGCAACCGGCGCAATTGCGCCGCGAGCGGCTCGCCACTAGTCTCGCGGCGCGATGGAAGAGATCTACTGCTTTGCGGGTAACCCGCTCGACCGCGCGAGCGAGCGGCGGCGGGACACCGCGTGGATTGCTGCCCTGCTTCGTGACCCGGCGGCGCGGGTGCTGTTGTTCTCCGAGTTGCGGCCACTCATCCGCGAGGACGACGGGATCGAGCTTGATTGGCAGCCGGTTGGCGCGTGGCGCGAGCCGATCGAGCGTGGGGCGACGCTGGTGTTTCTGGGCCTCGCCGAGAGCCGCCCTTATTTCGCGATCGATGCCGGACCGGCTCAGATCGGTACCAACTCTAACCGCGAGCCGCTCGATGCACGCAGCCTTGCGCCGCTGCTCCCTGGTGGCGAGGCCGCGATCCTCGCCGAGGCTCGCTCGCTGATCGACTGGCACGCGCGGCACCGCTTCTGCGCCCAATGCGGCTCGCCGACCCGGGTCGAGTCAGCGGGCTGGGTGCGGCGTTGCCCGGAATGCAAGGCCTCCCACTATCCGCGCTCCGACCCGGTCACGATCATGCTGACCGTGCGCGGCGATTACGGTCTCCTGGGCCGCGGACGCCGCCGCCCCGGCGCGCGCTTCTCCTGTCTGGCCGGCTTTATGGAGCCCGGCGAGACGCTCGAAGAGGGCGTGCGGCGCGAGGTTCACGAGGAATCCGGGATCCGCGTCGGTCGCGTGAAATACCTTGCCTGCCAGCCCTGGCCGTTCCCGTCGAGCCTGATGATGGGCTTTCTGTGCGAAGGCCTCTCAGAGGAGATCACGGTCGACCCAGAGGAGCTGGCCGAGGCGCGTTGGTTTCACCGCGACGAGATCCGCGCCATGGTGGCGCGCGCCGCCAGCGGGCCCGACGACCCGACGCAGGTTTCTCTGCCCGGGCCGGTCGCGATTGCGCATCATATCTGCCGGCGCTGGTCGAACGGGCTCGACAGCCTTTAAGCGCGCACAAGGGGGAAAGAACATGCGGAAAGGAATCTTACGCCTCGCTACCGGTCTGGTGCTGGTCGCCGGCCTGTACACCGGGACCGCCGCGGCGGCGGAATTGAAAGTGCTGTGCGCCGAGGCGCTGCGCCCTGCGGTGCAGGAACTGGCCCCGGCTTTCGAGAAATCCTCCGGCCATAAGCTATCGATCCAATACGACACCGCGGAGAACATCGAAAAGAAGGTCGCCGCGGAAGACCCGATCGATGTCGCGATTTTGACAAAGCCACAAGTCGACAAGCTCGTCAGGGTCGCCAAGCTCGTCGGCGGCAGCACCGCGAATCTGGCAAGCAAGGGCCCGGATCTCGTCTTTGTCGGCGCCGCTCCGCCTTATTCGGAGCAGGCGCTCGCGGCCAAGGCGTTCATCGATTTCCTCGCCGCACCGGCGAACAAGGAGGTGTACAAAGCCAAGGGCTTCGAACCGGCAGAACGCGCCGCCAGCTGAGCGGTTTTCTGAGCAGCAGCCGTTCCCCCGGCATGACAGTGCGGCCGCTGATTTGCGTTGCCTTTCTGAGCGGTATCTTTTCGTTCGGCGCGGTCCAGGCGGCAGAGATCAAGGTGCTCAGCGCCGGCGCCTTGCGGCCGCTGTTGCAGGACATCGCGCCCGATTTCGAGAAGAGTTCGGGCAATCGCCTTACGTTTGATTTCGCGACGGCGGCCGGTGTGGAAGAGCGCATCGCCTCGGCCGAAGCCGTCGATGTCGCGCTCCTGACCGAGCCGCGCATCAAAAAGCTCGCAGGCGATGGAACGATCGCGAAGGACAGCATCGCCTTGATCGGACGGGCCAAGATCGGGCTCGCCATCAAAAAAGGCGCGCCGCGGCCCGATATCGGCTCGGTCGAGGCGTTCAAGCGGACATTGCTCGGGGCGGGCTCGGTTGGCTACACCGATCCCGCGACCGGCGGCACCAGCGGCATCCATATGGCAAATGTGTTTGAGCGTCTCGGGATCGCCTCCGAGCTCAGGCCCAAATTGCGGC
This sequence comes from Pseudomonadota bacterium, assembly GCA_046724035.1. GTDB lineage: Bacteria > Pseudomonadota > Alphaproteobacteria > ATCC43930 > CGMCC-115725 > DATARH01. The sequence goes on from JBKOVT010000349.1 coordinate 9,680, forward strand.
CGATCGCCGGCAGCGCCGGCCACCCACCCTCGGTGGGCGGCGCGGTCGCGCTCGGTGTTGCCGAGATCGGATTGCAGCCGATCAGCGAGATGGTGGGCATTCCGGGTATCGAGATCGTCGGGCCGATCCCGGCCGAATTGCAAAGCCCCGATCTCGTCTATTTCGCCGGCATTCCGACCGCCAGCACGCAACCCGCGTCGGCCAAGGCCTTCATCGAATTTCTCACCGGCTTCGAAGCCGCGCCGGTCATCAAATCGAAGGGTCTGGAGCCGCGGTGAACGCGGCGCGTAAGCGGGTCGCGGTCGTTACTGGCGCGAGCGCCGGCATCGGGCTTTACACCGCGCTCGGCCTTGCCCGGCACGGAATGCGGGTCGTCATGGTTGGACGCGACCCGGCGCGCACCGATCGGGCGCGGCGACTCGTCGCCGAGCGCTCGGGTTCGGCCGCGGTCGAGATTGCGCTCGCCGATTTCGCCAGCCTTACCGCGGTGCGCCGACTCGCGGACGCCTTGCTCGCCGGCCATGACCGCATCGATGTGCTGATCAACAATGCGGGGCTCATCAGTCCCCGCTTTCAGCTCTCCGAGGACGGCTACGAGCTGACGGTTGCGGTCAACCACCTGGCGCCGTTCCTTTTGACCAACCTCTTGCTCGATCGGCTGCGCGCGTCGGCCCAAACGGATCAAAGCACGGGGCGGATCGTGACGGTCGCATCGCAAGCGCATCGCGGCGCCCGCCTCAACCTCGCCTCGCTGACTCGGCCGCAGGACTGGACGCCGCTCTCGGCTTATGGCCGCTCCAAATTATGCAACGTGCTGTTTACACGCGCGCTGGCGCGTCGCCTCGATGCGAGACAGGTCACCACGGCATGTCTGCATCCCGGCGTTGTCGCGACCGCGATCGGCGACCGCGCCGGCACGATCGCCGGTTTCGGTTGGCGGCTCATCAAGCCGTTCCTGATCAGCCCGGAAAAGGGCGCTGCAACATCCCTGTTCCTCGCCACGCTCGCCGATCCAATTCCGTTTCACGGCGCATACGTTGTCGGGAAACGGATCGCGGAACCGGATGCCGCGGCGCGCGACGACCGGCTCGCGGAAGAACTGTGGGCCGAAAGCGCGCGGCTTGTCGGGCTGCCCGCCTCAGCGCCGGCTGGCGCTTAGCGGCGGACCGCCTTCGATATAGGTGGTCGCGACCGCCTCGCCGGCTTGCGGCAGAAAGGCGAGGATGCGCGCGGGCTCCGGCCCGACCGCGACAAAGCCATGCGGCACGCCGGCGGGCAGCGAGATCGTGTGATCGGCGGTCACGATCCGGCGCTCGTCGCCGATCCACATCTCCAACGCGCCCTCGAGCACGATGATCACTTCGTCGGCGGTGTTGTGGAAATGCGTCGGCGCGCCGGCGCCCGGCTCGATGACGCTGAGGCTCGCCGAGCAGGCGACGCCCTGCTCCGGGCCAGCGAGCGTGAAGCGGCGATAGCCCGCGCGCCACGGGATCTCGGCGGCTCGCTGATTCTCGACAATTGCCATCGTATTCTCCTTGCTCGCGAGGATAGGCCCGCTCAAAACAGCCGACAAGCAAGG
>JBKOVT010000012.1:0-2957 GCA_046724035.1 Pseudomonadota bacterium
TTAGGCCGGCGATCGACAATGTTCATCGAACTACCTCCAGCCGGCTGCCGCCCGCTCGGGCGGCGTTAACCGGCCTTGTTGACGCGCATGTACCACTCGACCAGGCGGCGTACCTGCCGCTCGGTGTAGCCGCGCTCGACCATGCGTTCGACGAAATCGGCGTGTTTCTTCTCGGTATCCGAGTCCTTCTTGCTGCCGAAGCTGATTACCGGCAGGAGGTCCTCAACTTGCGAGAACATGCGGCGCTCGATGACCTCACGCAGCTTCTCATATGAGGTCCAGGACGGGTTGCGCCCACTGTTCGCGGCGCGCGCCCGCAATGCGAATTTGACGACCTCGTTGCGGAAATCCTTCGGATTGGCGATGCCTGCCGGCTTTTCGATCTTGGACAGCTCCTGGTTCAACAGCTCGCGGTTCATCAGCTGCCCGGTATCGGGGTCTTTGTAGTCCTGGTCCTCGATCCAGGCGTCGGCATAGGCGACGTACCGGTCGAACAGGTTCTGCCCATAATCCGAATAGGATTCGAGATAGGCCTTCTGTATTTCATGGCCGATGAACTCGGCATAGCGCGGCGCCAATTCCGCCTTGATGAAGTTGAGATATCTCTTCTCGACTTCCTCCGGGAACTGCTCGCGCCAAATCGACTGCTCGAGCACATACATCATGTGGACCGGGTCGGCCGCCACTTCTTGCGTGTCGAAGTTGAACGTGCTCGACAGGACCTTGAAGGCGAAGCGGGTCGAGATCCCGTCCATCCCTTCATCGACGCCAGCCGCGTCCCGGTATTCCTGGACCGACTTGGCCCGTGGATCGGTGTCCTTTAGGCTTTCGCCGTCATAGACCCGCATTTTCGAATATAGGTTCGAGTTCTCATGCGCTTTCAGGCGGGAGAGCACGCAAAAGCGGGACAGAATATCGAGAGTCGATGGGGCACACGGCGCGTTCGACAGCTCGCTGTTCTGCAGCAGCTTCTCGTAAATCTTGCGCTCCTCGGTGGCGCGCAGGCAGTACGGCACCTTAATGACCGAGATACGGTCGATGAAGGCCTCATTGTTCTTGTTGTTTTTGAAGCTCTGCCACTCCGCCTCGTTCGAGTGCGCCAGGATGATGCCCTGATAGGGAATGCCGCCGATGTTTTCGGTGCCGGCGTAGTTGCCTTCCTGCGTCGCCGTTAGTAACGGATGCAGCATTTTGATGGGCGCCTTGAACATCTCGACGAATTCCATCAGACCCTGCGTCGTGCGGTTGAGGCCGCCCGAGAAGGAGTAGGCGTCGGGATCGTTCTGGCTGTACATCTCGAGCTTGCGGATATCGACCTTGCCGACGAGGCTGGCGACGTCCTGGTTGTTCTCGTCGCCAGGCTCGGTCTTCGCGACGCAGATCTGCTTCAAGCGCGAGGGCTGCAGCCGCACAACGGTAAATTTCGTGATGTCGCCGCCAAATTCCTCGAGGCGCTTGACCGCCCAGGGCGAGATCGTGCCGGTGAGGCGCCGCTTCGGCACGCCGTAGCGCTTTTCGATCTCCTCGCCGAAGGTGACGGGATCGAACAGGCCGAGCGGGCTCTCGAAAACCGGGCTTATCTCCTTCCCGGCCTTGAGCACGTAAACCGGCTCTTTCTCCATCAGCTGTTTCAGCCGCTCAGCGAGAGACGATTTGCCGCCGCCAACCGGGCCGAGGAGGTAGAGCACCTGCTTGCGCTCTTCGAGGCCTTGCGCCGCGTGGCGGAAGAACCCAACGATCCGTTCGATGGTGTCTTCCATGCCGAAGAAATCGTCGGCGAAGGCCGGATAGACCTTGATCGTCCGGTTCATGAAGATGCGGCCGAGGCGCGGGTCCTGGGCCGTGTCGACCATGATCGGATCGCCGATCGCCTTCAGCAGCCGCTCGGCCGGCCCCGCATAAAATGACGAATCGTCCGAGCACGCGCGGAGATAGTCTTCGAGGCTTAATTCAACCTCACGACGGTTCTCGTAGGTCTGCGCGTAAAGTCCGAAGATGCCATCATCGAATCGCATTTTTCACCTCAATCGACAGAGCGTCGACCGCAAGAGCTTTGATCACTCACTCGGTTAACATCGATGCCCGAGAAAAAGGTTCGCGGCGGAGACATCGCGCCGTGATAACGGCGACGCTCATGCCATCCTTCCCCCCGTTCGTCTCGCCACCGTGCCCCCGCACGGCTGCCGTTTCCTCTTGCACGGCCTGCGATCCATCTATGGCAATCACTATGCCAAAGCTTTGTGGCAACTGTAGGGTCGACATTAAAACCGAAAGGCGATTCAAGGTCTGTTGCGGCGCCGCTGCTTGGCACCGCCCAGGCTCGGTGGGCTGCTCAGAACCCAACAACATCTTGTGGCCCCCCACGGGACAACTCGCAGCATATATGAAGCTGGCGAGAATCCCAACCCTATTCTGCACATGCGAACGGGTTTGGAAGCCGATAATACCTTCTAAACCTTAACGCGTCCTTTCGTCGCAGCGGATCGCGCAAGCGCGCTGGTGCGACGCGGACTGCGCCACCGCCCTTAGCGAGTGCGCGGCTTGGTGTCGGCGCTGCCCTGCCCGGATCCGGAATTGGCAACTTTGCCGGCCGCTTCGGCCGCAGGCTGCGCCGCTTGCCGATGCGATTCCCAATTCGCGGCAAGTGCTTTGGCCAGCTCGATGGCAAGGCAAGTGTAGCCCGCATCCGTCATGTGCAGCCCATCGGGGCCGATCATCGCGGGGGAGTCGGGCGGCTGCGCCGCGCGCCAGTACTGCATGACGGCAAAACGGCGGAACAGCCCGACCCCGGCATGTTGCGCGATTTCTGCAATCAGCTGCTCCATCGCGGCCGTGGCGCGCCGCTCGAGGATGCGCGGGGCGTATTGCAGGTCCATCAGCACGACATCGGCGCCGCCGGCCTTCAGCAGCGCGACGCCGCGGCGCAGCAATACCTCATCGGATTCCAGATCGTCACG
>JBKOVT010000243.1:0-8867 GCA_046724035.1 Pseudomonadota bacterium
GGCGCTTTCATCGACCAAACCGCCGGTCCCATCGTCTCGGATTTCCCGGATATTGTCGATGCGGCCCCCCTGCGGCCCGGCGGTTGCTTGACTTGACCACCCCTGCCCGGCACCTTCCGCGCGCGCAGAACCGGAATCGGATAAGAGCGCGGAGGAAGCGGCGTGGCGGCGGTTGGGACAGCAGAACCCTATTCGGCCGCGCGCGCGCCGTCCTCCGCCCCGCTGCTCGAAATCCGCGACGTCGCGCTCCGGTTCGGCGGCATTATCGCGCTCGACGGTGTCTCGTTCACGATTGAAGAGGGCCAGATCCTTGGCCTGATCGGGCCGAACGGCGCCGGCAAGACGACCCTGTTCAACTGCGTCAGCCGGCTCTACACGCCAAACCGCGGCGACATCCTGTTCGAGGGCCGCTCGATGCTGTGGCGGCCGCCCCACCGCATCGCCGAGATCGGCATCGGCCGCACCTTCCAGAACCTTGCTTTGTTCGCGCCGCAATCGGTGCTCGACAATATTCGCCTCGGCGCTCACGCGCACAGCCGCAGCGATTTTGTCAGCGATGCGCTGCGCCTGCCCTGGGTGCGGCGAGAGGAGGCGCGGCTGACCGAGACCGCCTGGTCGCTGATCCGGATGCTCGACCTCGAGGACGTCGCGTTGCGGCCAGCGGCCGGGTTGCCGCTCGGCACCCGCAAGCGGGTCGAATTGGCCCGCGCATTGGCCGGCCGGCCGAAGCTCCTGTTGCTCGACGAGCCGGCGGGCGGGCTTAACCATGAGGAGGTCGGCGAGCTCGGCCGGCTCATCCGCCGTGTTCGCGACGAGCGCCAAGTCACGGTACTCTTGGTCGAGCACCACATGAACCTTGTCATGTCCGTGTCGGACAAGGTCGTCGCGCTCGATTTTGGCCGCAAGATCGCGGAGGGCTCACCCGCCCAGGTGCAGCAGGACGAGGCGGTCATCCGCGCCTATCTCGGTACGAGCAAGGCGGCCGCGGGGCACGGGCGATGAATTCCGGCCCGCCGATGCTGGAGGTCCGAGGCCTCCACGCCTTCTACGGGCAGAACCAGGCGCTGCACGGCGTCAGCTTCGATATCGGCGAGGGGCATATTCGCACGCTGCTCGGCGCCAACGGCGCGGGCAAGACGACCGTCTTGCGCGCGCTCAGCGGGATGGTGCGGACAAATGGCGATATCCGTTTCGACGGCAGGGCGATCGCCGGCTGGGCCACTGAAGACATCGTGCGCCTCGGGATCGCGCATGTCCCGGAGGGGCGCGGCACATTTCTGCGCGTCTCGGTCGAGGAGAATTTGCAGCTCGGCGCGATGACCCGCCGCGACAAGGCCGGCATCGCGGCCGATATCGAGCAGGTCTACGCGCATTTTCCGCGCCTCAGGGAGCGCCGCCGCCAGCAGGCCGGCACATTGTCCGGCGGCGAGCAGCAGATGCTCGCGGTCGGCCGCGCCCTGATGCTGCGGCCGCGCTTGATGCTGCTCGACGAGCCGTCCTTTGGCCTCGCGCCGCTGATCGTCGAGGAGCTGTTCGGCATTCTGCGCGAGGTCAACCGCGAAACGGGCGTCGCGATGCTCGTCGTCGAGCAGAACGCCGCCTTGGCGCTCGAGCTGGCCGAGCACGCCTATCTTCTCGAAACCGGCCATATCGTCATGGATGCCCCGGCCGCCGTCATCGGCGCCGATGAAGGCATCCGGCGCGCCTATCTCGGGTACTAAGCGATGGAACTGCTGCTGCATCAGGTCATGGCGGGGCTGGCGACCGGCGGCATCTATGCCTGCATGGCGCTCGCCGTCGTGATGATCTTCCAGGCGATCGACCACCTCAATTTCGCTCAGGGCGAGATGGCGATGTTTTCGACCTTTATCGCCTGGCAGGTCATGCAATGGGGCCAGCCTTACTGGGTGGCTTTTGTCGCGGCGGTGGTTTTGTCATTTGTCGGGGGCGTGCTGATCGAGCGGGTGCTGTTCCGGCCGATCCACAACGCCCCGGTGCTTAGCAGCCTGGTCGCTTTTATCGCCCTCTTCAGCATCCTCAACAGCGCCGCCGGCTATCTCTGGGATTACACGATCAAGACATTCCCGACGCCGTTCGGCCATAAGCCGCTGCTGGCCGGTCTCGCCGACACGCACGAGGCCGGCATGATCGGCGTGACGCTCGGCCTGCTTGGCCTCCTCTATCTGTTCTTCCGAGGCACTCGTCTCGGCCTCGCGATGCGCGCCGCTGCCGCCAACCCGGAATCAGCCCGCCTTGTCGGTATCCGGGTCGGCTGGATGACAGCGCTCGGCTGGGGCATGGCCGCCTCGATCGGCGCCGTCGCCGGCATGCTGATCGCGCCGGTCGTCTTTCTCGAACCCAACATGATGCTCGGCGTTCTGCTCTATGGCTTCGCCGGCGCCGTGCTCGGTGGGCTGACGAGCCCTGGAGGCGCCGTCCTTGGCGGGTTCGCGGTCGGCGTCATCGAGAATGTTGCCGGCACCTTTATTCCCTATGTCGGGCGCGAGCTGAAATTGACGATCGCCCTCATCTTGATCGTCGCCGTTCTGATGGTGCGGCCGAGCGGTCTCTTCGGGCGCAGCGTTGTGAGCCGGGTATGAGCCCGCCGACCGACGACATCGCGGCCAAGGAGAGCGTGCCTTTTGTCGCCGCGGCGGGTGCTGCCGCTCCTGCCGAGGCGCGCCCCGGCGCTGCAACGGGCTGGCTCGCCGGCCGTCACCTCCTCATCGCCGCCGCGATCGTCCTGGCCGCGCTGGTCCCCTTTATCTTCAAGAGCTTTGTGACGTTCCAGCTGACGCAGGTCATGGTCTACGCGCTGGCGATCCTCGGGCTCAATCTGCTGACCGGTTACAACGGCCAGTTCTCGCTCGGACACAGCGCGTTCTATGGGATCGGCGCTTACACCGCCGCGATCCTGATGCACCACTGGGAGCTCAATTACGTCCTGACCGTTCTGGCGGCGGGCGGGGTGTGCTTCGTCGTCGGCGTCCTGTTCGGCCTGCCCGCCTTGCGCCTCCAGGGCCTTTATCTCGCGCTCGCGACATTCGCGCTCGCGATCGCCTTGCCGCAGATCCTCAAATTCGGCCCGCTCGAACACTGGACCGGCGGCGTCCAGGGCATCGCCATCGACAAACCGGATCCACCTTTCGATCTGCCGATCGACGCCGATCAGTGGCTCTACTATTTCACGCTAGGGGTTCTGCTGCTGTTGTTCCTCGGCGCGCGCAACTTGGCGCACAGCCGCACCGGGCGGGCGATCATGGCGATCCGCGACCATCCGATCGCCGCCGCCGCGATGGGGGTCAACAGCGCCCTCTACAAAACCCTGACCTTTGGCGTCAGCGCGCTCTACACGGGCATTGCCGGCGCGCTGGGCGCGATCGTCGTGCAATACGTGGCGCCGGACAGCTTCAGCTTTTTGCTGTCGGTGTCGTTTCTGGTCGGGCTGATCATCGGCGGCATCGGATCCATCCCCGGCTGTCTCATCGGCGGCCTGTTCGTGCTGTATGTGCCGAACATCGCCGAGGACATCTCGCGCGGCTTGGCCGGCGCGATCTACGGGATCATTTTGCTGATCGTCATTTTCGTGATGCCGTCGGGCGCTGCCGGATTTGTGCGGCTCGCCAGGGGTTGGCTCGCCGGATATCGGCGGCCGCGGCCGGCAGCTCACTCAACTCTGCGCCAACAAAGGAGGACGCCATGAAACGCGTGACCCGCCGTACGATCCTTGCTGCCGCTCCGGCCGCGCTGACGCTTGCGGCAATCCCGGTCCGCGCGCAAAAGAAAAACGGTCCGGGCGTCACCGACACCGAGATCAAGGTCGGCAATACCGGCCCCTATAGCGGTCCCGCCTCTTCTTATTCGCCGGTGCCGAAATCGATCGTCGCCTGGTGCAAGATGGTCAACGATCAGGGCGGCGTGAACGGCCGCAAGATCAACTTGCTCTCCTACGACGACGCCTATACGCCGCCGAAGACTGTCGAGCAGATCCGCAAGCTCGTCGAGCAAGACGAAGTGCTCTGCACCGTGGGGACGCTCGGCACGCCGACCAACAGCGCGATCTGGCAATACATGAACCAGAAGAAGGTGCCGCAGCTCTTCGTCGCGACCGGCGCGACAAAGTGGGATGACCCCAAGGGCCACCCCTGGACGATCGGCTGGCAGCCCAACTATCAGAGCGAGGGCCGCATCTATGCGACTTACGTCATGAAGGAGAAGCCGAACGGCAAGATCGGCGTGCTCTATCAGAACGACGATTTCGGGAAGGACTATCTGAAAGGCCTCAAGGACGGGCTCGGCGACAAGAAATCGATGATCGCGGTCGAAGCGTCCTACGAGACGACCGATCCGACGGTCGACTCGCAAGTCGTCGACATGAAGGCAAAGGGCATCGACGTTTTTGTCAACACCGCTATCCCGAAATTCGCCGCGCAAGCAATCCGCAAGGCGGCCGAAATCGAATGGAAGCCGCTGCATGTGTTGAGCAGCATCGGCGCTTCAGTCGGCGCCACGTTGAAGCCGGCCGGCTTCGAGAACTGCAAGGGTCTCATTTCCGATTTCTATCTGAAAGATCCGAGCGATCCGCAATGGAAGGACGACGCGGGCTTCAAGGAATGGACTGCCTTTATGGACAAGTACCTCCCCGATGGCGACAAGCTCGATGCCGGTTATGTCGCCGGCGCCTGCCTCGCCGCGATGGGGGTGCAGGTGCTGAAGCAATGCGGCAACGAGCTGACGCGCGAGAACGTCATGAAGCAGGCGGCGAACATCCACGACTTCACCGTGCCGATGCTGCTCCCGGGTATCAAAGTTAATACGAGCCCGACCGATTTCGCGCCCGTGAAGCAAGTGCAGATGGGCCGCTTCGCCGGCGAGCGCTGGGAGCTCTTCGGCGAGCTGCTCACGGGCGCGGTAACCTGATCGATTAGAGGGCGAGGGGCGGGGCGGCGACGCCCTGCCGCTCAGCCCTCTCGCTCCTCCGGCCGGATCGGCTCGGCGTAATAGTGTTCGAGCGCGATTTTGATGCATACCGCCGTCGGCACCGCGAGCAGGAGGCCGACGACGCCGAACAGCATCGCGCCGCAGACAAAGCCCGCGATGACGACGACCGGATGCAGCCGCGCCGCGTGCCCGAGCACGATCGGCCCGACAATGTTGTCGATCGACAGCCGCAGGGCCAATACGAAACCCATCAGCAATGCCGCGGCCGTCAGCGTTGCCTGCTGCGTCGCGACGATGCCGACCAGTAGCGCTGCCGAGATCGGTCCGACAACCGGCATGATTTCGAGGATCCCGACCGTGACCGCCAGCAGCACGGCGCCGGGGAGCGCGAAGATCGGGCCAAAGCCGATCCATGCAATAACGCTGGTGTAGACGACGACCAGAAAGATGCCGAGCAGATAGCGCCGCAACGCCGGGATGATCTTGGGCAGCAGATCGGTCACGGATTTGCGGCGCTCGGGCGGGATCAGCCAGATCGCACCCGCCGCGAGCCGCGGACCTGAGATCATGAAATAGGGCGTCAGCACGAGCGTCAGGAACAATCCGAACAGCGCGCCGACGCCGAACGACCCAAACCGCACGATGGCGCCCGCCGCGACCAGCTTTTCAGTCGCCGCGGAGAGCGCCTCCATGACATCGTCGGCACGGTAAATTTTGCCGAAAAGCGCGATCCCGTTCGGCCCGAGCACATCGTCGATGAATTTGCGGAGCGTCGCCGGGCCGCGCTCGGCCATTTGCATAAAGTCATGCACGGCGTTCGCGCCGATCGCGTAGAGCGTCGCCGCAAACAACAGAATCAATACCGCGTAAATCAGCGCGCCGACGACCCAGCGTGGCAGCCTGAAGCGGTGCTGCGCGCCCCGGATCAGCGGATCGGTGACGAACGCGATCGCGATCGCAAAGACAAACGGCAACAGCGCATAGCGGATGAGGTAGAGGATCAGCGCGACGACCGCGAGGGCAGCCGCGATCGGCCATCCGCCGACGCGCGAGCGAACCGTTCCCGGTTCCGCTGCCCGATCTCCGCCCTCGCGACGGCGGACCCGGATGGCGTCAGGGCTGTCCGGCGGAGGCTTTGCGCTCGATTGCGTAGGTTCTGCCTTTCCAGGTGACCCGCCCGGCGCGGCGCAGCGCGAAGCTGCGCCAGGCGAGCGCGGCAACCGCACTATAAGCGACCGGAAACAGCAACCCGAACAGCGGCGATATCCGGAAATACCGCGCCGTTCCGATCTGGACCCCAATGATCGTCGCCGAACCGAGGACGGCCAGTGCGGCGCCGGCGAGCGCCGCGGCCGAGGGCTGTGCAATCGCGGCGAGCGTGGTCAAGAACGGCAGCAAAACGGCCGCCCAGCCCACGATGAGGGCAGCGGTCGCGGCCGCCATGGTGCTCGGGGCGTCGCCGAGGATCTCGGTCGCATTCTTCGCCAACCCCTCCCACAGCGTGTCGAGACTCGTATACATGCGGGTGCGCGCCAGATGCTCCGCCCCGAGCATGCGGTAGTGCCAGCCGGCCTGTCTGACGCGCATGGCGAGCGTCTTGTCCTCGCAGATTTCGCCGCGCACCGCGGCGTGCCCGCCCGCGGCGAAATAGACATCGCGGCGGATCAGCAGAACCTGCCCGTTGACCGCGATCTCGTTCGAGCCGGCTTTGTTGACCGGCCGCAAATCCTGCACGCAGCCGATCAGCACGAGGCCCGCCGGGATGATCAGCCGCTCCCAAAAGCTGCCGACTTCCTGCAGCGGGTTCAACGACAGCATGTCGATGTGCTGATCGAGCGCGGCCCCAAGCGCCGTCCTGAGCAAATCGGGTGTGGCGCGGACATCGGCGTCGACAAAGCACAACCATTCCGCGTCTGATTTCAGCGCGCCTTGCCAGCAGGCATGCGGCTTTCCCATCCAGCCCGCCGGCAGATCGCCGGCATCGATCAGCCGGATGCGCGGCTCGTCCTGTGCGATCTTGCCGACCGCCTCCGCCGTGCCGTCCTGCGAGCCGTCATCGACGACGATGATCGGCGGCTTGTGGGTCAAACCGCGCTGCGCGGTCAGCCCGGCGAGACAAATGGCGATATTGCCGATCTCGTTGCGCGCCGGGACGATGATCGCAACCGCCGGCAATTGTTCGGTGCCGGTCGGGGGCGGGCCGAGCGATGCGTTGCGATGAGTCCGGAATTGCCGCATCAGGCGCAGCAACAGCCAGCAGACCAGACCCGCCCAGGTCGCGCCCGCCAGCAGCGCCGCCATCTAGATCGCCCGTTCGGGTACAGCGCCCTCCGGCGTCGCGTCCACCGGCTTCGCGTCCTCTGGGTTCGCGTCCTCTGGGTTCGCGTCCTCTGGGTTCGGCTCGCGCGCCGCGCGGCCATAAAGCCGGCGCAGCGTCGCGCATGAGATCCATACTTTGTGGTGGTCGCGCAGAAAACGTTGCCGCGGCAATGCCGCCGGGTTGAACGCCCGCGTCAGCCCCCACACGATCAGCGAGTCGGCGAAGGTATGCAGATAGCGGGAGAGGGTCGGCGGGCGCTCGACAATCTCGAAGCCGTAGCGCGGCGCCAGCCGGCGCAGCTGGGCGCCGCCGATCCGGCTCGACAGCATCGAGTCGCCGCAAAATGCCTGCACGTTTTGCCAGGCAGGGTCCTGCTCGATGTAGTCCGCCAGGAGGCCAAGCGACCACAGCATGCGGCGCCGCATCTCTTTCGCCCAGGCGAGGTTCGGGCCGTTTCCGGCATAGCGCGGCACATGCTCGTTCCACAGATGCAGCGCGCCGATCCGCTCGCCCTCGTGGATCTCGGTCCCGTCGGACAATAGGACCGGCATCACGGCTTTCATAAATCCGATGCGCAAGACGCAGCGGGGTTCGCCGGTAAATTCCTCGATGCGATAATAGGCGCGCAGCCACGCATCGATCGAGCCGATGAATGCGCGCCACGCCTCGTCTTTCCAATCGGTATGCCAAGGACCGGGATCGTAGGTCTGTTCGGGGGAGGAAGCCGCCTCAATCGCCATCGTTCAAGCTGCCTTGGCGATTGCTCGCCGTCGCCGCCTCACGCCAACCGCCGCGGCCGTAGCGGTCTCTGGCGCTCCCTCACATCTCGCCGCAATCGGCATCGAGCGCATGCTGTTCTCCGTTCCGGGAATAGCTGCGCTTATTGTGCGGATACTTGTAGCCCGCAGACAAGTTAAACCTCGCAATTTCGCAGCGGGCATGCTTTACATGGTGAATTCTTTTAACTCAGATCAAATGCGCCTCGCTTATGCGGCGCGACGCCTTGCGCCCTATCGACAGCCGGGTGCATTGGCTGCCGCATGCTTCTCAACCACCACCGGCGCCGGCAACCAATGCCAGCGCCCCTCGACGCCGCTGCGCTCAGCCGTAGAAGCGCTTCAGCCAGCCCGTTAGCCTCGCGCCTAACCCGGCCTGAGGCGCGGCGGGCTGGCTGCGCAGGGCCATCAGCCGGCCGGCGACCAAATCGTCGCGGGCCCGCGACAGCACCTCCACGACCTGGACGTGGTCGGTGTCGGGATGGTCGTTGAACGATTCGATCCGCCGGTAGTGCCGGCCGGTCACTTCGTTGATCGCGCGCAAGACGACCGGCTGCAATGTGCCGACGCCGTCGACAGCCATGATCGCGCCGCGGATGCAGCGGCGCCCGTCATGCGTTTTAAGTGTTCCTTTGCACCACTTGTCCGGCGTGGCGAGAAGGTCGATCACCTTGTCGATCTTGCCGACGCGCTCGTCCAAACCGAGACCAACCCCATCGAACGGCATCTGTTTGCCCTCCGAATCCGCGAAGCTATGAAGTCATAACGCCAGGTATGTGCCAGGGTTCAAAGGGCAACTCGAGCGGCGTCGCTGACCCAGAGTCGGTGCG
>JBKOVT010000119.1:0-5693 GCA_046724035.1 Pseudomonadota bacterium
TTTAAGAACCTTCGGCAGCACCTTCCTACGCACTTTGCCTCGGCCAGTACCTTTCAGAATTTTTACAGCAAACGAGCCGGCTTTTGCCGGCTCGTGTCGTTTTAGCCCGGCCGCAGAGAAAGCGTAAGGGTAACAGCCCACCCGCGCCGCGTTACATTTAAACCAGACCGCGAACCCCTCATAACCCGCCCAAATTCAAACTTTTGACACTCGACGCTGCTCGTGGCTCGCCGATAGGTTCCCCGCGTGACGGGAGACTTTCCGACAGCGATATTCACGCCTCTCCAGCGACTCGCACCGTTGGCGCTGGCCGTTTTGCTGCAGGGATGCGCGGCGGCCGGCCTCGCCGTTGTTGGGGCCGGCGCCGGTGTCGGCATGGGGACCGGGGTTGAGCACGAGCTCAACGGCGTCGGCTACAAGACCTTCGCCACGCCGATCGATTCTGTGCATGACGCGGCCCGCGCCACCTTGGCGCGGCTTGCCATGCCGATCACCGCGGATACGCGCACGGATGACGGCTTGACGGTGAGCGCCAGCGCTGCCGGCCGCACGATTGACATCGACCTCGAAAGGCTGACACCACGGACGACCCGGATGCGGGTCGTCGCCGAGAAGGGTGGCCTCTTCGGCAAGGACAGCGCGACTTCGACCGAGATCATCCTGCAGACCGCCCAGACATTGCAGGACGCCCCGGCGGGCGCAAAAGCGGCCCGCAAAAACCATTACCGGAGGAGCCAGTCATGAAGCTGCAAAGCGCCTGCCTCGCTTTGGGTGCGGCCTTGGCGTTCACCGTGCCGGCCTGGGCTCAATCAAAGGCGATCACGCCCACCAGCACCGGCGTCGAGACAAGCTCGACCGGCGCAGGCACTCAGCAAACCTCGACGGGAACCGGGACGCAGACCATGACGACCGGAACCGGTACGCAAACCGCCACCGGTGTCGGCACACGGACGACCACCACATCGACAGGCGCGTTCCAGGACCTGTCGCCCGGCGGTCAACGCATCGCGGAGTCGCTGTTCAATTCGCAACACCCGCCGAGCGGAACGCAAGCTCTGACCCGGGACCAGATCGCCGCCATGAAGGGCAGGGAAGGTTGGGGCCGGGTGTTCAAGGAGATGAAGGCTGATGGGCTCGTGCAGGCGCGCAATCTGGGCCAGGTCGTCAGCGGTCATGCACAGACGGCCGGCACCACCAGATCGACTGGAACGGCTGGCGGCCGCCAATTCTCCGGCACCCGCACAGGCGGCCGGACCACGACGGTCACCAACGGCGCCGGTCGGAGCATGAGCTTCGCGAGCGCGGGTGGACGGGGCGGCGGGCGTTATGCCGGCGGCTACTCAACCCATGTCACCACCGGACCAGGCATGTATGCCGGCGGCATGCAGGGCGGTCCCGGCTTCCAGGGCGGGGGCGGCGGCGGATTTCATGGCGGCGGTGGAGGCGGGGGGCACGGCCACGGCCACTAACTCCAGCGATTGACCTCGCGCCCGCCCATCCGATCGGCGGGCAACGGGCTCATCCCAGACCGGGGCGCACGCGAAACGACGCCTCGGTCTTCTCTTTTATCTCGTCGAGCGACACGTCGGGCGCGAGTTCGATCAGCTCCATCGCACCTGCCTTTTTGTCGATCGCGAACACAGCCAGGTCGGTAATCACCGTGTCGACAACACCGGCGCCCGTCAGCGGCAGGGTGCATCGGTGCAGCAGCTTCGGCTCGTTTTTCGCGGTGTGCTCCATTAGCACGACCACGCGCTTGACCCCGGCCACAAGATCCATCGCGCCGCCCATTCCCTTGACCATGCGGCCGGGGATCATCCAGTTCGCGAGATCGCCGTTTTCGGCGACCTGCATCGCGCCAAGGATTGACAGATCGATATGGCCGCCGCGGACCATGCCGAACGATTGCGCGCTATCGAAATAACTTGTTGTCGGCAATTCGGTGATCGTCTGCTTGCCGGCGTTGATCAGGTCGGGATCTTCCTCGCCCTCGAACGGGAACGGCCCCATGCCGAGCATGCCGTTCTCGCTCTGCAATTGGACCGTAATGCCGGGCGGGATGAAGTTTGAGACGAGTGTCGGGATCCCGATGCCGAGATTGACGTAATACCCGTCCTTCAACTCGGCCGCGGCGCGGCGCGCCATATCATCGCGTGACCAAGGCATTGGTCGCCTCCTCTCTCAAACGCCGCGCTTGCGAACGGTGCGCTGCTCGATGCGCTTCTCGTACTGTGGGTAATGCACAATGCGCTGCACAAAGATGCCGGGCGTGTGAATGCTGTCCGGCTCGATTTCGCCGGGGTCGACGAGGTGTTCGACTTCCGCGACGGTCACCTTGCCCGCGGTTGCCATGACCGGGTTAAAATTGCGCGCGGTCTTTCGGTAGACGAGATTGCCTTCGCGGTCGCCTTTCCAGGCATGCACGATCGCCAGATCGGCAACAAGGCCGCGCTCCATGACATAGGTATCCCCGTCGAACTCGCGCAATTCCTTGCCCTCGGCAACCAGCGTCCCAACGCCCGTTTTTGTGAAGAAGGCCGGGACGCCGGCGCCGCCGGCCCGGATGCGCTCGGCCAGGGTGCCCTGCGGGTTGAATTCGAGCTCGAGCTCGCCCTTGAGAAAGAGGTCGGCGAACAGTTTGTTCTCACCGACATAGGACGAGATCATCTTGCGGATCTGGCGGCTCTCCAGCAGCAGCCCGAGACCGGCGCCGTCAATCCCCGCATTGTTGGACACGACCGTCAGCCCCTTGACCCCAGACTCGCGGATTGCCGCGATCAGCTTTTCCGGGATGCCGCAGAGGCCGAACCCGCCGGCCATTATCATCATCCCGTCATGCAGCAAGCCGTCGAGCGCGGCCGCGGCATCGGGGTAGATCTTGTTCGCCATCGAAGGCTCCTCGCACGACTGGCCGGTGATAGTGCCCGCGGCGGCCGTCTGTCAATTTAAGCGCCCGTGCTCAGCGACGAGGCGGCTTGATCACTTCGGCCGGCGGGGGCGGTTGTTGAGCCTGCGGCTTCACGCCCAGCTTGTCGCGCGTCGTATCGCTGACGACACCGTCGACGTTCAGCCCGTTCTGTTTCTGGAATTGTGCAACAGCGGCCGCGGTGGCGCCGTCATAGGTACCGGTTTGCGGTGTGGCGATCTTGGCGGCGTTGAGGGCGCGCTGGACGGCGCGCACGTCGTCACCCTGCAGCGGCGGCTCGGCGGGGCGCAATTGCCGCGGCTTACCGGGCTCGGAAGCGGATCCTATGAGCCAATCGCTGACGTCGTTGCCGTTGATTGTGATCCATTTCGGCGGCGCCGAGACCAGGTGAAATTTGACATCCGAGGCGGCGCCAGCGGTCCCGAGCACCTTCAGGAGCGGCAGGTATCGCGCGTAGGGCGAGTCGCCCAGCAGCGCGGGTAATGCGTCAAAGCCGCGCACGACGATATCGGCTTCGGCCGAGTACCCCTTCGCGGAAAGCGGCGATCCTTTTGCCTCCGCCGTGGCGGCAATCCCGACATCCTTTGTTTTGAGCCCGGCTTCGTAGATGCGGAAGACCGGGTTCAACATCGCCGCCGCGCCGATCATCCGCTGCATGACCTGTTGCGAGTCGGATCCATTCGCTTCCTTGCGCGCCTTGGCGATCGCTTCGAGGATTGTGCGCAACGGACCCGTCGCGACATTTTCGAGCCCTAAGTCGATAACGACATTCTGCGGCACTTTGGCCGGATCGAGGATCGAGCTCCCGAGTGTGAGCCCATTATGGCGCATCGTGATGCGCCAGGCCGCGGTATCGCCCGACAGGCCGGTCAAGGCGCCTCCCAGGCTGGCTTTGGCCAAGCCGACAAGCGGTTCGCCATTAGCGGCGCGGACGACGAGACCTTCGAGGGTTGTCTCGCCTTTCACAAGGCTGAACAGGGCGGGCAGCGTCGGCAGCAATTCAAGAAGTGCGTCGGCGCGGGCCGTCGTCGCTTGCTCGCCCTGCACTCGCAATTCGTCCATCCGCGCGCGGAGCCGATTGAGCCCGGCGACATCCGGTCCGGAGGAGAGGGCCGTGTAAGCGATCCGATCGATTACCCCGCCGACCGGCGCCTCGCTCAGGAAGAATTCGATCTGCTTCAGCTCGAAATCGATCGGATTCGACCAGCCGCCATCGGCCGCACCGGCGAGCTTCGAGGATAGCGAGAGGGGACCGAAGCTGACCCAATCGCCGGTGGACGCGTGCTCCAGCCGGGCCCCGGCAAACGAGGCCAAGGTTTCGCTGAACCGGTTCGCCCCCTCGTCAAGAGTGAGGCTCGCCTTTGCCTCCTTGAGGCTGAGGCTGGTCTTTGTCCCGTCCGCCAAGGTCAGGGTCGATTGCGTCGGGAAGGCGATGTCGTATTTTGCGGCAGAGGGTGTGCCGGCCACCGGCGTGCGACGAATGTCGACGTGATCGAAGACGAGCTCCGCGGGTTTTGCCTCGTGCACCGTGAGCCGCGCATTGGTGATCGTCGCGACCGCGGCATCGCCCTCCCGCCGCATCTCGAAACTGTCCGATCCCTCCCAGCTGACGACGCCATGCGTCGTCGTGCTCAGCGTATTCAGAAAGCCCTCGATATCGGATTTGAACTGATCGTCGGTTGATGCCGCGAAGGCCGGCGACAGAACCGCCAGACAAAGTGCCAGACCTGCGGCAGCCGCCCTTAACCGAAACCGCATTGATGCTTCCCTCGATGTGCTCCGGCTTCAACGATAGCCGAAATCGTAAAACAAACCGGCACGGAACAAATGAGCGGTGAGCCGGTTACCGCAGTATGGCCGCTGAACGACGACTGCCTCTTCCCGGATCGCCCGAGGCTCGCGCCCAGGGCTGCACCTGTACCGCACCAAACCCGTCCCCAAGTGGGCGCGCCGAACCCATCGCTCTCGACCAGGACTGTCCGGTGCATGGGCTGGCGGCGATTGCCGAGGATCGAGCGGGCGAACGGGGGCCCGTCGATACCGAGGGCGACATCGTCGACGCGGCGACCGAGCCGGAGCTGCGGAAGGGCTGATCGGATAAAAAGGAGGCCGCCAAAAAAGGCGGCCTCAGGCTGAGGGGAGGATGCCCATGCGGGCGAGCGCCCGCGAACGGGCGCATGCCGGCACCCTAGCGAGCAGGTCTGTCGAAAAAGTTAAGACCACCAGCCCTTGCGGCCGCGCCAGCCGCGTTTGCCGGCCTGGGCAGCTCGCCGGCAGAAAATCCTTGCATCGCCCCGGGGGTCGGCTTGAAATTGCAATGAGGCTGGGGTGCCGTCCGGCCGCGCGGGGCTGCTCGCTATAGGACGGCTGAGAACAAACCCACTGAACCTGGCCGGGCTTGCCCGGTGAAGGGAGTCCGTCATTAGCGCGTCAATTGTCGTTCCATCTCACCGTCCGAAGACGATCGTCATCGGCGCCGGGGTCGTCGGTCTCGGTATAGCGTGGCGGCTGGCTCAGGCCGGTTGCACGGTCACCGTTTATGACCGCGGCGACGCCGGGCGCGGCGCGAGCTGGGCTGCCGCCGGTATGCTCGCTGCAGCCGTCGAGACCGAGCCGGGGGAAGAGGCTCTGTTGCCGTTGGCGCTCGAAAGCCAGCGCCTGTGGCCCGAATTCGCCCGCGAGCTGGAAGAAGTCAGCGGCATCTCGGTCAACTACCGTGACGAGGGCACGCTGGTCGTGGCGCTCAATCGCGACGACACCGCGCAGC